>JBDKJT010000040.1:0-52692 GCA_039796475.1 Bacteroidota bacterium
GCAAAATTTTAGAACCCGTTGTAGGCTGGACCACACATCATAGCATCTGTGCCTTTAACAATAAATGGTATTTGTTTTACCACGATAGCAGCTTAAGCAAAGGCGTTACTCATTTACGCTGTGTAAAAATTACCGAGCTGGTGCATGATGAAGATGGCCGGATAAAAACAATCTCACCTTACGAATAATTTTTTTACAGATTGCGGCTTTTGCATATACTGCTATTGCTTTATGCCCAACAGCGATATTAAAAAGCCATTTGTTGATTGATAAACTATTTTGCTCTAGCCACTGCATCACATTGCAGCATTTTTTAAAAAAATACAATGATGAAAAAACCGCTATTAACCGTACTGTTACTGCTTGGTGCTTATTATAGTATTGGGCAGGTAAGGCTTCCGCAAATAATACGGGATAGTATGATTTTACAAAGAGATACCGCAGTAAATATTTGGGGATGGGCAACAGCCAATGAAAAAATAACGGTGCAGTTTAACAAAAAAAAATATACTACAAAAGCTGATAAATTGGGCAACTGGAAAGTAGTACTACCCAACACAAAAGCCGGCGGCCCGTATACCATTACCATTAATGCCAGCAATACAATCCTTATAAAAGAAATTTTGTTTGGAGATGTATGGTTTTGCAGTGGCCAAAGCAATATGGTACACCAGCTAAACATACATGATGTTACCTATGCAAACGAAATTGCCACCGCCAACAATAGCAATATCCGGCAATTTTGTATAGCCAATACCGCCAACCTGCAAGCACCTCAAGCCAATATGCCGGCCGCTGCATGGAAGCCTGCTGCAGGCGAAGCCGTTAGGGCTTTTTCTGCCGTTGCTTATTTTTTTGCAACCAAATTATACCAGCAATACAAGGTACCCATAGGCATTATCAATGCCAGCTGGGGTGGCACACCTATAGAAGCCTGGACGAGTGAAGAAGGGCTTAAAGATTTTACAGCCCCTACCCAAATCATTCAAAAAAATAAAGACACTGCTTATACCAATAACCTTGGCAAAAATAATATTGCCGCCAACAAATCTGTGCCTGTAACTGATGATGGGTTAAGCGGCACCAAAAAATGGTACGAACAAGGTTACACCCCCACAGGCTGGAAAAACATACACCTACCCGGCTATTGGGAAGACCAGGGTATAAAAGATTTAAATGGCATTGTTTGGTACAGGCGTACAATTGATATACCTGCCGCCATGGCCGGCAATACAGCTAAAGTATTTTTGGGCAGGATTACCGATGCGGATGAGTTATACATAAATGGCCAACTGGTTGGCAACACTACCTACCAATATCCACAACGACGGTACACTGTGCCGGCGGCTGTACTTAAGGCTGGTAAAAATATTTTTACCATACGGGTAACTAATTATACTGGCAAAGGTGGCTTTGTACCCGACAAACCCTATTGCATTTTTGCTGGTAGAGATACCGTTGACCTTAAAGGCAACTGGCAATACAAAGTGGGTGCAGTTTTTATGCCGGGCGCCGCAATGGCTAATAGCAATGGTATAGCTGCTCACCTGCAGCCAACTGCATTGTACAATGCAATGATTCATCCAGTGGTAAATTTTACCATCAAAGGTTTTTGCTGGTACCAGGGCGAAAGCAACACAGGCAAGCCGGCTGAATATGCCGCTTTGTTGCCCGCTTTAATAAAGGATTGGCGCAATAAATGGAACCAGGGCAACATCCCTTTTTTATATGTTCAGTTACCCGGTTTTATGGATTACAACTACCTGCCAGCAGAAAGTAACTGGGCTATACTAAGACAATCGCAATTAAAAACATTGAGTGTACCCAACACCGCAATGGTTGTAGCAATTGACCTCGGTGAGTGGAATGATATACACCCCGATAATAAAAAAGATATAGGCTACCGCCTGGCACTGGCCGCACTAAAAACTGGTTATGCACAAAATATTGTTTACTCAGGCCCTATGTATGCATCGCACAAAACAGTAAGTAATAAAATTATGATAGCGTTTAGCCATACGGGCAGCGGATTAGTTACCAATGATGGAGCAGCCCCTGCTGAATTTGCTATTGCGGGTGCAGATAAAAAATTTGTATGGGCGCAAACTACAATAGAAGGCGATACAATTATTGTATGGAATAATGCGGTTAAAAACCCGGTATATGTAAGATATGCCTGGGCCGATAACCCCGTAAACCCCAATGTATACAATAAAGAAGGCTTGCCTGCATCGCCCTTTGAAATTGGGGAGTAAACCATTTAAAAGTGGTTGGGCAGCTATTATACCAGTAAACTGTAGTGAAGAGTGGTGATTTAAACATCAAGCAACCTTGGGTTCCTTTTCAAAAAAAAACCGGGAGCGTAATGCTCCCGGTGTGTAGTCCCTACAGGAATCGAACCTGTACCTTCAGAATCGGAATCTGAAATTCTATCCATTAAACTAAAGGACCAGTTTAAATAAATTAGCCGCTATTTGCCAAACATTACAATGTTACTGCCAAATATCTTAACGGCAATGGCCAGCAAAATTACGCCGAAAAATTTTCTTATCACAGTCATTCCGTTCGGACCCAAAAATTTTTCTATCCACTTTAAAGATTTTAATACTATGTATATAACAATGCAATTAATTATAATGGCAATTAAAATATTTACATCAGCATAATTGGCTTTTAAACTCATAATGGTGGTAAGGGTACCACTACCAGCAATCAGCGGAAAGGCAATGGGCACCACGCTGCCGCTTTTAGGGTTATTGTCTGATTTAAAAAACTCATGCCCCAACACCATCTCCAGCCCTAGTATAAAAATTACAATACTACCTGCTACCGCAAAGCTTTTAATATCCAGCCCCAGTAAGCCTAAAAACTGTTTGCCCATAAACAAAAATAATATCATCAATCCGCCGCTGGCCAGTGTGGCAGGGGTAGAGCGGATAACACCGCCCATTTTTTCTCTTAACGAAGCAAGGATGGGAACCGAGCCTACAATATCTATCACAGCAAATAAAGTAAAGGTTACCGTTAGTATTTCTTTAAGAGCCAGTTCCTGCAGGTTCATATTGCTGATTTTTAACAAAGATAATGGCCGGCCCTCAATTTAATCAGTAGCCCGAGGGTTTATGTGTTTCCTTTGGGTGGGGTATATTGGAAAGCACCTCGTAGTGCAGTTTTCCCTGTTGGTTAAATATTTTGATAACGCACCCATAATACAACGAAAACTGGTTAAACGAATCGATGAGTGCCGTACCAGTTATATACGAAAGGATGCTGCGTATTACACCACCATGCGCTACCAGCACAGCCGGATATGGGTGTTTACAACATTCATCAAACCGGCGGGTGCAGCGCTCAAACAGGTCGGTATAGCTTTCGCCACCCGGTATGCGTACATGTACAAAATCATTCATCCAGGGGTCTAGTTGCGCTTTGGGTATATCGTCCCAGCGCTGCAGCTCCCAATGGCCACAATTAATTTCCATTAAATCGGGCTCGGTAATTACCGCCTGTTGTGGAAAAAGATGGTTGGCTAGTAACGTACAACGTTGCAAGGGACTACTGTACACTGCGGCTACTTTTAATGGCAGTTGTTGGCTGATAAGCTGAGCCTCCTGCAAAAAAGTATCGATAACACCAATATCGCTTTGGCCATAACAAACTCCCGAAGCTACGGCAGGTGCGGTATGGCGTACTAAATATATTTCCATATAATAATTGCGGCTAGGTAAAAACAAATTTCTGCTACTTGTTGTACAGCACCCAGGCAATCGCCGGTATAGCCGCCTATCCATTTTTTAAAATAATTGGCCAACAAAAGGGTTACCGGCAACTGCAGAAAAAATACCAGTAAAAAATTAGGAGGCAACAATAAAAAAGCAGCTATTGCCCCGGCAATGGCTATACACATACCAACAGGTGACAGTTTTTGAGATGCCAGTGGTTTTGATTTACTGCCATCATCGGCTGTTACATACTGGTACAATTGTATTACCCACACACTCATCAGCCGGCTGCTGCTGTGTGCTGCCAGGCAAATGCCAGCAAATAAGCGATAAAAAACAATTTTATCTTCAGTCGTATTTAATAAAGTAATTAATTGCTGTAGTAATAAAAATTTGGCAGCAAGTATGCTTACCAGGCCGGCTACCCCATAAGTACCCAGCCGGCTATCTTTCATTATCAGCAAAATTTTTTCTTTCGTCCAGCCACCGCCAAAAGCATCACATACATCTGCAAAACCATCTTCATGAAAAGCACCGGTAACCAACAAGCTGCAAATCATCATTGCCAGTATAGCCAATGATGGTGATACCCACTGGTAAAAAATAATAAAAACCGGCAGTACTATCATGGCCACCACACAGCCCACCAACGGCAGGTAACGGGGCGTTTGCTGCAACAATGCTTCGTTATGATCCATATGCCTGCCCACCGGCAAGCGGGTAAGAAACATTATGGCAGAAAGAAATATTTTCCATTGTTGCTGCATACTATTTATTTAGTTGGATATTGATACCTGCGCTAAATGTATTGGGTGCTGCAGGATTATAAAACCGGTTGCCAGCCGCATTTAAATCGTTACCCAAGCTGTAAGGGTTGTTAAATGAATGATTCCAGGCACCAAAAAAATCTATTAAAATACTATTGCCAGCTTGCTTTTTGCAGCCCAGTTTTAAAAATAGCAGCGTATAGGGTGCTGCAGTAAAACTATTGGCATCGTTTAAAGGCATTTTACCCGTATAACTCAACGAAGTGTTAGCATACCAACCAATGGCAGTGGCAGCAGATAGCCCGGCATTTAACATGGCAGGTACGGTGCCGGTTACACGGTTTCCATTGTAATTGTTATTTAAAGGCTGGTAGTTTTTAAACCGGGCGTTTACCCCTGTATAATTTAGCCAGGCGGTAACACTGGTAATGGCATGCGCCGGTTGGTAAAAAACCTGGTATTTTACCGTTGCCTCTATCCCTTGCTGGCGGGTATTTCCGGCATTGATAAAATAATCTGCGCCAGCCGCATCCCGTTTTACCACAATGGTATTTTTCAATAAATAAAGATAACAGGCAATTTCTGCAAAAAGTTTTCCTGGCAGCAATACCGCTTTTGCACCTGCCTCATAATTTGTGGCATACTCAGCCTTTAGTGTTTGGTTAAATACCCCGGTAGAAGGCACCACCTCATCAATACCGGGAGGTGAGTAGCCCTTACTAACGGCGGCATACACACTTACACGTTGGCCAATAGATTTTTGCAAGGCAATTCTTGGTACCAGCACCGGGCTAAAGGTTTGTACTACCTGCTTTACCGGCAGTTGGCTTAGCCTTGTAAAATCGTACTTAAAATTATTAAAACTAATACCAGCTGTAAGTGAAACAGTTTTACAAACGGCTATTACAGCCTGTGCAAACAGGTTTAGCTGCGTGGCAGCAATTTCATCATCCAGGCGAAGCAAGCCAGCAATACCTTGCTCATTGTTGTAGGTTTTACTGTTGGTAAATCCGTACTGGTACTCAGCACCAGCATTTAGTGTAATGGTTGCTGCAGTATATTTTAAAAGCAACCTGCTGCCATACCCTTGCTCTGCTTTACGCTGGTAATTTAATATGGAGGGATTTTTAAATTGAGTGCCCGCTGTGTATACCGCAATGGTAGCACTAAAGTGATTGCTAAACTGGTTAACCCCTGATAAGCCAGCATACACTGTTTTATTAAAGATAGCTGCCTGCTGGCTTTCTGCCCCCGGCAATGTACTGCTGGCAGGCCTCGACTGGCGAGGATTTTGTTGCAACTGTGTTGGGTTTAGGCCTCCGGGGGTTTGATACCACAAATTACTGTACAGCAATAATGCATGGATGGTTTGCTTGTTGCTAAGCCGATAGCTGCCGCTATAATGCAATACATCTCTACGCATGGCAGTATGATTGCGCCAGCCATCGCTTTGTAAATGCTGCAGGCGTATGCCCGAGCAATTATGCTGGTTGCTACTGTTGTAAGCAATGCCTGCTGTAGCCTGGCCATAACTACCACCGCCCAACGAAATAGTATACAATTGCTGGTTAGCAGCAGGCGCTTTACTATCCAGCAAAACAACACCCGCTGTGCCAGCACCATACATACTGCCACCGGGGCCACGTATTACTTCAATTCGGTCTACCGTGTTAATATCTATTAAATTAAGGTAGGTGTTGCTATTGGCATCCGTAAATGGTATGCCATTCCAGTACACTTTTACATTGCGTACCCCAAATGGAGATCGGAGCAAATTACCTCTTACAGACAACCGGTAACTGCCGGGGCTGCGTTCATCCATTTTTACGCCGGGGAGGTTACTTAAAATTGGTACCAGGGAGGTTTGATCATTAAAAGCAATCGCTGCTTTGTTTAATACAGATACGGATAATGGTTGTTGGCGCAGGGTACTGTTGCCTTCAAAAGCTTTTACGATTGTTTCCTCCAGTAATTGGCTGGCAGGCTCCAGCACAAGCTGAATGGGCTGCGTATTTTTAAGCAGTATGTTACGGGTGTGATATCCCACATAACTAAACTGTAATAGTGATGAAGTTTGGGTAGTGCTTACATTAAAAAAGCCGGCACTATCTGTAACGGCCAGCACTTGTTGTTGCTTGCTGATGTTAACGCCGGCGAGGCCGATTCCGGCAGCATTTGTAACCTTGCCGCTAAAGTAAAACTGGGCACTAACGGCACCCAGCAGCTGCAAAATAAATGCTGTGCAAAAAAAGAATCGTTTCATGTTTACACCAGAAAGCGGTTGTGCTAAAGATAAGGCAGATTTGCCGGTTACTTATTTTGCACACCAGCACTCTCAAAGCTGGCCATTTCGTTTAAAAAAAGTACCGCCGATTGCAGCAAAGGAATGGCCAGGGCAGCCCCCGTTCCTTCGCCCAGGCGCATACCCAGCTGCAGCAATGGTGTTGCTTGTAAAAACTGCAACATTTTGCTATGGCCCTCTTCGCCACTTACATGTGCAAAAATGCAGTTGTCAAGCAGGTTTGCTGCAGCCGGGGTGGCAGCGTTTTGTAAAAGTAATTGCTGTGCTACCAGTAAGGCAGCTGTTACAATAAACCCATCTACTACTACCAGCATACCCAATTGATATGCTTTTACAAAGGCGCCGGCTATCATGGCTATCTCAAATCCCCCGATACGGCTTAATAATTGGCAAGGCGATAGTTGCCTGTTGGTTAATTGGTGCAGTGTTACCACTGTTTCCAATATTTTTATTTTTTGCAGCAGTTGCAGGGTATTGCTACCCGTGCCTTTACCTGTACACTGTTGTACGGGTAACCCTGTGTAATGGTGCATGATGAGCGCTGCAGCCGAGGTGTTGCCAATACCCATTTCGCCAAAAGCAATGGTATTACAACCGTTGTTGTATACCTGCTGTACCAATGCAGCACCTTTTTCAATAGCAGTATTAGCTTGTTGCTCCGTCATGGCCACGCCAATACTATAATCGGCAGTGCCCATGGCAATTTTTGCATGCACAATGGGTAATGCATCATCAAATACCGTATTTACCCCAGCATCAATTACCATTAAGTTAATATGGTGCTGCCTGCAAAAAACATTGATGGCCGCACCACCATGTACAAAATTGTGCAGCATTTGGGCTGTTACAGCTTGTGGATATGGATTTACCAAACCGCCGGCGGCAATGCCATGGTCTGCTGCAAATACCAACAATGTTGGCTTACTGATAACGGGCTTGGCGGTTTGCTGTACCAGCGCCGCCTGAAGGGCTATGGTTTCCAACAAACCTAATGAACCCACTGGTTTGGTTTTATGATCAATAATATGCTGTAACGTTTGCTTTGTTATCATCGGCATTAACTGTTGCTTGAGTAAATATCTCCAGGATATTATGCTTAATTATTTTATTCATTCATGCTGTACATACAAGTAATTTACTGCTGATACTTTTGGCAACCCTGCTCTGTATTTTTAAAAACAAGTTTTGATTGTTGCTTATGCCTCCACGGGTTGTTTAATGGTAACAGGAATACCACTTACCATTAATATTACTGTTTGGGCGATAGCGGCTATATATTGATTGGCCCAGCCTTGCAAGTCGGTAAATTTTCGGGCGGCTTCGTTTTCAGCATGCACCCCCATACCAATTTCGTTGCTAATGATGATAAAAGTGCCAGTGCGTTGCTGCAACGCATCCATCTCTTCTTTAAACTGAACCAGTGCATAAGCCGGATCGTATTTGCAATCAACAAAAAAATTAGTAAGCCACAGCGTAGCACAATCAATTACACAAACCCTGTTATCAATGGGATGCAGCGCCAGGTGTTTAAGTTCTTCTATAGTAGTCCAGCGCTCGTCTCTTTGCTGCTGGTGCAGCTTAACACGCTGTTCAAAATCTTCATCCCAACGTTTTGCTGTAGCCAAATATACCGGGCTATCGCTTAAAGACAATGCAAACTGCTGGGCATAATTGCTTTTTCCACTGCGGGCACCACCCGTAACAAAGTATATCATGGCTGGTTATTTTTTGTATGGCGTAATGTATAATTGCTTTTAAGCACTGCAAGGCAATTAACACAGATACAATCGCTGTATTGCTGTTTTATAAATACTAGTTGCGCTGCAGATAATTGCATGCCGGCACACTGGCAAGCAGTAATATTATTTACCGAACAATCAAAAATACTGTTGCAGCGGGCGCATTTTTTTTGAGGCATATCAATACCGCTATTGGTAAACACTTTCAATACAGCAACGGCCATTGGTCCAATCCTAATCACTCTCTGCTAAAAAAATCTACTATAGTTTAGGGCAGTTACTGCGTTGCCGGTACAGCCATTACCCTTTGTATTTGCAGGCTTTAAGGTGTACACTCAGGCGTACTGTATTTTTAATACAGGGTATTTATACTGCAGCATTTCAAAACAACCAAACATTACTGTAGCGTACAACAGGTTACCCAACAAAAAGTTTTTCATGTACGGAAAACCCTGGGCATAGCACTGCATCAGCCCATCCCAGTTTTTTGCAAGCGGTGTCATGGTACGCAAGTCGGTTCCACCGCTAATCCATACTGAAAAATCTGCCAGCAACCAATGCAGCAAGGCTGCTGATACTGCTGCCAATACAACACTTTTGATGGTTACATTTTTTATCAACCATTTACCTAATAGTACAATTAAAATAAAGATGCCATAAATAATATACCAGCCATTATACATGGCTCCATATTGTCCTTTAAATACCAGCAGGTTTATTACCAGGTCGCTCAACAAAAGTGTGAGCAATGGAAACACAAACGCCTTATAACGATTGCTAAAATAAGCCCCACCAAATAAGCCCATGGCACCAACCGGGCTAAAATTACTCCAGGGTGTTAGTTGGGCTGCATTGGGTATACGCATGGCTGCAAAAGCAGTAATGAGTAACAGCAACACTGAAAAACGTGGGTTGATTTTTTTGATTGACATGCTGCAAATTTTAAAAGTTTACTACCACACCAGCCATCATATTAAAGCGGCGGTTATTGTAGCCATAAATATCGTAACAGGTTTGATTGGTTACATTACGGATATCTGCAAACAATTTTATTACCCGGTGCAATTGGCAAGATGCATATATATCCAGGTTATAATAACTGGCCAGGGTTTTTCTTTCGCTTTGGTAGGTATCGGGGTTAAAATACAGGTCGTCCCTTTTATCTACCCACCTATATCCAATGCTTGCAAAAATTGCTTTTGTTGGTTGAAAAGCCACGGTTGCGTTAAAGCTGTTTTTGGGCCTGCGGTAAAGGTTGTAAATACTGGTATCTTTTTGCGTAGCCGGCGATTGGCTGTATATTTTTCCAGTAACGTATGCATAGTTGGCCGTAATGCTCCATTGGCTGGATGGCTTTATGCTCAGCTCCATTTCTGCACCTTTATCTTTTTGTTCATCTGCATTGATGTATTGCCCATAAGGTGGTACAAAAGTGCTTTTAAAAATAATCACCTCTTTTATATGACGGTTAAAATAAGTTGCTCTTACATTTACCATTGCATGGCTATATTGTAAGCCTGCTTCTACAGAGGCAGATTTTTCGGGCTCAAGTGTTTTGTTGCCATACTCGCTGGCCAGGTTGTAGATGGATGGCGCCCTAAAACCACTGGCAATATTTGCAAACAGTTTTAGTTTTTTATTGATGATGTAAGATGGATTTACTGAATAAGTAAGGGCAGAGCCAAACACGGAGTGGTGGGTAAACCGGGTGCCAGCCTCGGCACTAAAACCACCCAGCTGCTTTAATAAAATAGAGGCGTACAAACTGTACTGTGTAGATTTTAAACTATCGCTACCAAGGTTGCCATACGTAGTTTCGATATCAGCTTTTTGCTGCCTGATATCGGCACCAGCCACCAAGCCCCATTGCTTTGCCAGGTTTATATTTGTAAAGGCCTCAGCAAAAATTGTTTTGCCTTTGTACAAACCATTGTAAGGATCAAAATCCATAGGATCGTTGGGTACATTTTTTTCGTCGCTGAGCTTGCGCCGGGTATTGTTGAGGTTAATATTTACATTAAAAGTGCCCCGCCCAAATTGGTAGATTGATGCAATGCCAGCTTGAATATTTTTATTATGCAGGCGGTTGTTTTTATCATCCATAAAGGATGCATCATCCAAATCTGCCTGATATTGGTTAAACTGTGTAAAAAAACGCAGTTGCCAATTTTCGGATGCTTTTGCGCTAACATTTAAAAGTGCTCCATCCTGGTTAAATCCATCTTTATCAAAATGATTGTTGCCGCTTTTATCTTCTGCCGATGAAAATCCATCCGACCTTAGTTTGTTGTACTGCAGGTTATAGGTAAAAATGTTGCTTTTGCCAGACAATGCAACGGCTGTTTTAGCCGTACCATAGGTGCCACCTGCAGCCACCACATTAAAATTAAAGGCTCGTTTACTTTGCTGTTTTTTGGTGATGATATTAATTACACCTGCCACAGCATCGGAGCCGTACAATACCGATTGTGCACCTTTTAATATCTCAACCCGTTCTACCTGGTCGATTGAAAAATGATTTAAATCAAATTCGCCGCTAATGCCAGATGCATCGTTGGCAGGTACGCCATCTACCAGTATGAGTGTATTGGCTGCACCGGCGCCACGCATGTATAACACCTGGTTGGTGCCCAATGTATTTTGAGCCCCATTTACTATTACCCCTGCCTGCTCATTGAGTACTTGTGCCAGTGTGCGGCCTGTATTGTTTTGTAGTACCTGCCTGCTGATAACGGTAAGCACCTTACCGGTGCTGCTTTGTTTTTGTGGATACTTGTTAGCCGTTATTACTACTTCGTCCATCGATTTGGATGCTGTATCCTGTTGCGCCTGCACCTGGCTGGCAAACAGTACTGCAGCCACCATAAAAAATTGCTTTTTCACTTATTGAGAAAAATTTTTGTGTGACTGCTTCCAGAAAAAATAAGAAATGAAGGATTCCAGTTTTTTTACCAACTATTAATTGACAAATGCTGCATTGGCTCCATCCCTTGCCTTTCACCCGAAAGCAAAATGATTGTTGATAGAAATGGCAGGTCTTCTGGCTTACTCCCTGCTTGCTGCCTTCCCGTCAATATTAAAACAGTGGCTTGAAGAACAAACAGTGTACAGAGCTTACAGCTACGGGGATAGCGCCGGATTTACACCGACTTCCCTTTTAATTCCGGCCCAATTTTACAATCGGGATAACGGAAACCAAATCCATTGCAAAAGTGCAGGCTTCCGGCACATTATCCAAATATTTCCTTTAGGGCGGTGGTAGCAAAAACAAAAAAACCGCACCAGTAGTGTGATGCGGCTGTAAAAAATAAAAAAACTTAGTCGTCGGCTTTGCGGCATTCACCCACTATATGATGAAATGTATCATGCGCCGCTGTAATCATTTTCTTTAACGCTTCATCCGGTTTTTTATCGCTAACGGCTGCTTTTATAGCAGCACATTGAGCCTCCAGCTTTGCCAGTGCTGCTTTTGTTTCGGCTGGTTTAAAGCTGGCAGGTATGGCCGACTCACTCCATAGTTTTGCAGTAATATACAAACTGTCTGCCTTTGCTTTTAAGGGTGCCAGGTTGCCTTCTTCTGCAGGATGAAAAGAGCCAGACATAAATGAATGAAAGGCTTTCATCTGCGGCCACAAAGGCTTTTGAGTTTGTGCATCTGCCTGTATGGCACCAAACATCAATAATGCCACTATCCCCTTTTTAATTGATTTTATCATTGCTTACCTTTTTAAAAAATGAGTTACAAATATAGCATGCTGGCATACAGGCCTGCCTTCCACTTATCCTATTTATTGCTGATTAAAATCAGTTTGATTATTGTACATACCAGCACTAGCTAAACAAAAATGCTATATCGGTTTCCGTTAACCCTTTAATAAAACTTTCCTCTTCACTCACTAACTCATCAGCCAATTTTTTTTTGCGTTGCTGTAACTGAATAATTTTTTCTTCTACCGTGTTTTTACAAACCATGCTATAGGCAAATACCGAACGGGTTTGGCCAATGCGATGGGTACGGTCTATAGCCTGCTGCTGCACCGCAGTATTCCACCAGGGATCAAATAAAAAAACATAGTCGGCTGCTGTAAGGTTTAAGCCTGCATTGCCCGCTTTTAAACTAATAAGAAAAACTTTTTCCTGGCTGCCGGGTTGTTGAAACCGGTTTACTATTTGCTGCCTTTCGCTGGCAGCCGTATCGCCATCGAGCCGGCAAAACGGGATATTGTTTTTTTCAAAATCGTTTTGCAGTAAATTAAGCATGCTGGTAAATTGAGAAAACACCAATGCTTTATGTGCAGGTAAAATATTTTTAAGTTCCTCTATCAGCATATCTGTTTTTACAGAGGCGTTGCACTGCAGCAGTTCGTCTTTTACCAGCAGGCCGCTATTGCAAGCCTGCCGTAATTTTAGCAATCCATTTAACACATTTAATTTACCAGCGCCCAGCCCTTTTTGTTTTATTTCGGTAAATACGCTGCTGCGTACGTTATCCTTAATGGCATCATACAGCATTTGTTGCTGGGCACCCATTTGGCACCACAATATTGTTTCAACTTTTTCGGGCAGGTCTGCGGCCACTTGTTCTTTGGTGCGGCGCAAAATAAATGGAGCTGTTATTTTTTTTAATGCGGCAATTTTTTCAGCATCCTGGTCACGGTCTATTGCATCTGCATATTCTCTTTTAAAAAATTCTTTACTGCCAAACATACCGGGCAATAAAAAGCTTAGCTGTGCATACAAGTCAAACGTATTATTCATTACCGGTGTACCACTTAACGCTATCCGGCACGAGGCGGTAAGCTGGCTTACAGCCCGGGTAATAAGCGCTGCCGGGTTTTTTATATTATGGCTTTCATCCACCACTACCAAACCCCAAGATATACTCATCAATACGTCAATATCGCTGCGTAAAGTGTTATAAGTGGTAAGCCATACCGTACTGTTACTGGCCGCAATATTGTGTACATCCCTGCTGGCACCATGATGCACTTGTGTAGTGATGGAAGGTGCAAATTTTTCGAACTCCTGCTGCCAGTTGTAGAGCAGGCTGGATGGACAAACAATTAAGTGCTGCCTGCCCGGATGTTGCTGGTGATGGTGTACTAAAAAACAAATGGTTTGCAATGTTTTGCCCAAGCCCATATCATCAGCAAGGCAAGCACCGGCACCGGCCTCTGCCAGCAGTGCCATCCACTCAAAGCCTTTTTGCTGATACGGCCGCAGCGAAGCATTGATTAATGCCGGCAACGGGTACACAGTAATTTCGGGTTGCTGCCATTGCTGCCATTTTCGCCACCAATCTTTTTGAATTACCGGCTGCAGCGCTGGCACAGCATCACCAGTTTCTTTATCGGTAAGCAGCATCCATTGGGCTACTTTAATTTGGTTTTTGCCGGTAATACTGCCATGTTTTACCAGCAGTGCATATTGGTCCATCCAATCCTGGCCCAATACACCCAGGCTGCCGTCTTTTAGCAAGATGGCTTTTTGTGCTGCCAATAATGTTTTTTGTAAATCGGCCAGGCTTACAGCTTCTTCTCCAAACTTTAATTGAAACAGTAGTGTTAGCGAACCGGTTTGCTGCTGCAAGATATTTATGGATGTTACTGGCAGCTGACTGCTATACCTAAAATGCTGCAACATATCCATACCCAATAAAGGAATATTTTGCTCCAGCAGCTGATGGTATGCTTTTAAAAACCACTGCTTTTTTTGTGCCTCTGCAAATGATAAATAACAGTATCCATTTAACTGTTTTGCAAAATTGGGATGCATTGCCTGCAGTTGTTTCCAAAATTGTTGCTCCGCTTCTTTATTGCGTTTTACTGCATACAGCATACCATTACGAGTAAACTCCTGTTGCGGTTGCCAAGGCCCATCCACCACAAAACCATCGTACTCCCACTGCGGTGTAAGCACCAAAAAGGAGCCACTAATTTCACTCAATAAAATTTTATTTACAGGCAGGCTTTCTACCAATGCTACCTCAAATAAATTATTTCGGTTTACAGTATAATCCTCTTCGAGCCGGGTTATGATGTTAGCCAACAAGCCGTCTGCATCCTGTGCATATTGTGCTGGGTTGTTTTCGGCTAACCAGTTAAGTGTTCGGTAATCTTTATGGCTTAGCAAAGCATACTCGTTACCCGAGGCGATTAAAAAATGATAACGGGTAAATTCATCCAGGTTAAATGCAGCGCCATTGAGCAATACCCATGTTTTTATTTGCAGGCCGGTATTAGTTTGTACCACTTCAAACTCCAGCATGGGTTTAAAATTGCTAAAAGTACAAGGTGCTGTTTTTATATTTTGTTTGCTTACCTGCACCCTGTGCTGCCATTTAAATAAGGATGCAAAAGGCTTTAGCTGCTCCAGCAGTTGGTGCAACTCTCTTAGCAAGGTATTTTGGTAAAATATTTCGAGGGCTACCCCACCCTTGGCTGTTTTATGCCTGTTGATTATTTCTGTATGCCGCCGGCCGCTTTGCGATTGATTAAAACTTAATAACAGCTGCTTTACCTGGGCAGGCAATTGGCCAAAATACATGTCAACTTCGGCACTGCTAAGGTCGTGTAGCTGATAATCTACCGATGCTGGCCTACGTATTAAATGAAACGATTGCAGGATACCGCTGTTATGCTGCAGCTGTTGCGGCATTAGCAATAATCCTGTTTTATGTTGTACTGTTTCCATTTTTTTGCGGCTGCAAACATAGCCGCCTGCAAATCAAAAATCAATTTTTTTGTTTTCTAAAAAACAGTATTAAAAAGATTTTAACCAGCTACTAAGGGCCTGTGGCAGCAATAAATTATTACCGTAACTTTCATGCATGACATCCAAACCAAAACTAAACCTGTTTTCTTTTACCATGATTGTGGTGGGCCTTGTAATAGGCATGGGCATTTTTCGTACCGCTGCCACCAGCGCCAAAAATGCCATTGACCCATCTGTATATTTTAGTGCATGGATTATTGGCGGGCTGGTGGCTTTATGTGGGGCCTTAACCTATGCAGAAATTGGCAGCCGCTACCCGGTAACAGGCGGGTATTATAAAGTGTTTGCCAAAGCCTATCACCCCAGCATTGCCTTTGCCATCAATTGCCTGATACTGGTAAGCAATGCTGCCAGCCTGAGTGGTGTGGCACTTATTGGCAGTGGCTACTTGTTAAAACTTTTTCCTGGCGAGTGGACGGATGTACACAAAGCCCTGGTAAGCACTGTGGCCATCCTTATTTTTTACGGCATCAATTTAAAAGGGCTAAAAATGAGCTCCCGTGCTCAAAACATTTTAATGGTTATAAAAATCACCATGATACTTGTGTTGATTGCCTGCTTATTTTTTACACAGCATTATGCTGTACAAACCAATACTACAGCTACCACAAATTTTAGCTGGGCAGATTGGATAAAAAGCCTGGGTATAAGCCTCGTGGCGGTATCGTTTACCTATGGTGGCTATCAGCAAACCATCAACTTTGGCAGTGAGGTAAACAAACCCTCTTCTACCATACCACGTGGTATTTTTATTGGCATTGCCATTATTATTGCTTTGTACCTGTTGGTTAACCTTAGCTACTATAAGATTATTGGTTTTGAGCAAATGAAAAACGAAAAAGAAATTGCCTACCTGGTTATCAACACCGTATTTGGTAAAACAGGCGCCGCCATATTTTCGTTGTTTTTATTTTTAGGTGTGTTGAGTTATGTAAACGGTTTACTAATGAGTAACCCCCGGGTAATGTTTGCCATGGGCGATGATGCAAGCTTGCCAGCAGCCTTTGCCAAAACAAACAGTAAAACAGGTGTGCTTACCCTTTCGCTTACCGTATTTACTGCCCTGTGCATCTTAATCCTTTTCTTTTCTCAACAATTTGAAAAAATATTGGCTTTTACCATTTTTTTAGACTGCTTTGGCATGGTGCTTAGCAGTGCCACCATTTTTTGGTTTCGAAAAAAAACCACTCATCTTAACCATACTGGTATTTATAAGATGAAATTGTTTCCGGTGCAAACCATCATATTTATGGCAGCTTATATTTTTGTAGGCATCAGCATTGCCCTTGATTATAAAAAAAATGATTATGCAGCGCTGGTGGGCCTGGGCGTATTGGGTGCTTTTATGCTGCTTTACTTTTTGCTGCACCGTAATAAGCCTGTGCCGCAGCGTAACGATACTGTTTAAATTTTTATACACTATTGATATATGGATATCTCTTACATCATTAACGAGCTGGCCGAAGACAGGGAGCAGTATTTTAATGCCGTGGCGCCACCCATTGTGCAAAGCAGCAATTTTGCTTTTAAAAAAGTAAAAGATTTGCGACAGGCATTTGCAGATGAATACACTACCTACCTGTACAGCCGTGGACTTAACCCCACTGTAGATATGCTGCGAAAAAAATTGGCAGCGCTTGACAAAGCAGAAGATTGCCTGGTGTTTGGCAGTGGGGCTGCGGCCATTTTTGCTGCAGTACTGGCCAATATAAAAAGTGGCGATCATATTGTAAGCGTAAACAAACCCTATACCTGGGCGCAACGCATGTTTAATGTAATACTGCCCCGCTTTGGTATTACCACCACTTATATTGATGGCACCAACATTCAACATTTTGAAAGAGCCATCTTGCCTAATACTGCAATTATTTATCTTGAAACGCCCAATAGCTGGGATTACAAACTGCAAGATTTAAAAGCCGTGGCAGAGCTGGCAAAATCAGAAAATATTATCAGCATTTGCGACAACAGTTATTGCACGCCCATTTATCAACGGCCTTGTGAGCTGGGGATTGATTTGTCTTTACAATCGGCCACTAAATATATCGGCGGCCATAGCGATGTGGTAGCAGGCGTACTTAGTGGCAGCAAAGCCATGATAGAAAAAATATTTAACAGCGAGTATATGAATATTGGCAGTGGCATCTCACCATTTAATGCCTGGCTGCTTTTACGTGGCTTACGTACACTGCCCATGCGGCTGCAGCATATTACCAAAACTACCTGGCAGGTATTTGATTACCTGAAACAGCACCCGTTGGTTGAGGAAGTGATATTTCCTTTTGATCCTGCATTTGCACAATACCAACTGGCAAAGCAGCAAATGAGTGGCGCCTGTGGCTTATTAACCTTTGCCATTAAAGCCAACAACTTACAGCAGGTTGAAAATTTTTGCGAAGCATTACAGCATATTTTAATGGCAGTAAGTTGGGGTGGGCACGAAAGTTTGATAATACCTAAATGTGCCGGTGTACAACCACAACGCTTTGATGCTGCCAATAAAGATCACCGCATGATGCGGTTGTATGTAGGATTAGAAGAGGCTGCTTATTTGATAAATGATATGGAGCAGGCATTTGCCAAAATGTAGCCCTGCCCCAGGCATTTTATTGATAAGAATTTAATTGTTTGGATATACGGCTATTGGTGCATTAGCTAACGGCCGGTGCATGGGCAGCCTCATGCATACGTTTTAAAAACCTGTATAATTCGGCCATGGTCTTGATACTGGTTACTTCCAGGATACCATGCTTACCTACCTGTTTTAATTTTGCTTTGTTGGTATCTCGTTGTACAAATAGCAAGATGCGGTTAAAGGTTTCGCTTTGAAAGTAAGGCGAATCGGGGTTGCTTACAAAAAAACATTTAAGCAACTCGTTTTTAAGAAACAGTTTTTCAAAGCCCAGCTCTACCGCTATTTTACGGGTACGTACGGTTGTAAACAGGTCTTCTACCGGTGCAGGTATAGGGCCAAACCTATCGGCCAGCTCCTGGTGAAATGCTTTTAACTCATTTTCGTTTTCGCAATTATCCAGTCGGGTATACAGGCTTAGCCTTTCGGTAATACTTTCTACATAGCTATCGGGTATTAGTATTTCCAGGTCGGTATCAATGCTGCAATCTTTTACAAAATCATCCTGCTGCTGTATCTCCTCTTTAAACAACTCCCTGAATTGAGAACGTTTTAATTCTTTAATGGCTTCGTCTAATATTTTTTGATACATCTCAAAACCAATTTCGGCTACAAAACCGCTTTGCTCACCACCCAGCAGGTTACCAGCACCTCTAATGTCGAGGTCTCTCATGGCAATTTGAAAACCACTACCCAAATCGCTGTATTGCTCCAGGGTGCTAAGGCGCTTGCGGCTATCTGGCGGCAGCGTGCTCATGGGTGGTGCCAGCAAATAACAAAACGCTTTTTTATTACTGCGGCCAACCCGGCCACGCAATTGATGCAAATCGCTTAAGCCAAACTGGTGTGCATTGTTTACCACAATGGTATTTACATTGGGTATATCTACCCCACTTTCTACAATATTGGTACAAACAAGTACATCGTACTTTTTATCCATAAAGTCGAGGATGGTATCTTCCAGCTGGTCGCCATCCATTTGGCCATGTGCAAAAGCAATACTCAAATCAGGGCAAAGCCCTTGTATCAGCGCCTTCATTTCGCCGAGGCCATTAATACGGTTATGTATAAAAAATACCTGGCCGCCCCTTTCGGTTTCGTAATAAATAATATCCCGTATGGCATCTTCATTAAATACCATTACTTCGGTTTGTATTGGCTGCCGGTTAGGTGGTGGGGTGTTAATGATGCTTAAATCCCGGGCTCCCATCAAACTAAATTGCAGGGTACGTGGTATTGGGGTAGCCGTAAGCGTTAATGAGTCTACCGTTGTACGCAATTGCTTTAGTTTTTCTTTAGCCGCCACCCCAAATTTTTGTTCTTCATCCACAATCATTATCCCCAGGTCTTTAAACTTTACATCCTTACTCAGTAAGGCATGTGTGCCTACAATGATGTCTATTTTTCCTTCTTCCAGTTTTTTGAGGGTTTCTTTTTTTTCTTTAGATGATTTAAAGCGATTGATAAAATCAACCTTTACCGGAAAATCTTTTAGCCTTTCGCTAAAGGTTTTGTAATGCTGGTAAGCCAGTATAGTGGTGGGTACCAGCACCGCCGCTTGTTTATTATCGCAGCAGGTTTTAAAAGCAGCCCTGATGGCTATTTCTGTTTTTCCAAAACCAACATCGCCACATACCAGCCTGTCCATTGGCTGTGGTTTTTCCATATCCCTTTTTACATCTTCGGTAGCTTTTGCCTGGTCGGGGGTATCTTCATAAATAAAGCTTGCCTCCAGCTCCGTTTGCATATAATTATCTGGTGCATGGGTAAAGCCCTGCTGGCTTTTACGTTGTGCATACAGTTTTATAAGATCGGTGGCAATATCTTTAATTTGTTTTTTTGTTTTTTCTTTCAGCTTGCTCCACACATCGCTGCCCAGCTTGTTCATTTTGGGCACGCTGCCTTCTTTTCCGCTGTATTTACTGATTTTGTGCAGCGACGAAATATTTACATACAGCAGGTCGCCATCTTTATATTGTATACGTACGGCCTCCTGCATTTTGCCGTTGGCTTCTATTTTTTGCAAGCCGCTGTATACCCCCACACCATGATCGATATGGGTAACATAATCGCCGGGCTGCAACTCCCTGAGGGTTTTTAAAGTAAGGGCTTTGTTTTTGCTAAAAGCCTGCTTTACCTTGTACTTGTGGTATCGTTGAAATATTTGGTGATCGGTATAGCAAACTGATTTAAGATCATCATCAATAAAACCCTCGTGTATAGAGGCTGGTATGGGTATTACCTGTATCTCGGCCTTAAGGTCTACAAAAATGCTGTGCAATCTTTCTAACTGCTTGGCATTATCTGCAAACAAGTAAATATTGTATTGGCTTTTTTCGTAGTGCTTGAGGTCGGCTATCAGCAAATCGAAATTGCGGTTAAAAGCAGGCTGTTGTTTGGTATTAAACCGGATAGATAAATCGTTGCCGGTGGCTGTAAAAAAGGGTTTATCACCTAGCTCAATAATATGGTGTTGTTTAAGCTGGGTTTGTACAGTGCTGGCTTTAACAAAATCATCTGCTGCCACCTCTTGCTTTTCGTTGATGTCTCCATCATCGTCTGCGGCTATTCGTTTTTCGGTGCCGCTTTGCATGATTGCTAAAAACAGGTCGAGGTCTTCTTCTTGCTGCTGAATTTTTTCTTTGATAAATTCCCAATCCTGCATCCACACTACGGTATTGGCAGGTAAAAAATCAAAAAGGGATACTTTTTCACCCGAATCAAACTGGGTTTCTACGTTAGGGATAATGCTTACCTGCAGCAGTTTTCTTTCGCTCAACTGGCTTTCGGGATCAAAAATGCGGATACTGTCTACCTCGTTGCCAAATAGCTCCAGCCGATAAGGTTTTTCGTTACCGTAGGAGTAAATATCCAGGATACCGCCCCTTATAGCAAACTGGCCCGGCTCGTACACAAAATCGGTGCGTACAAAACCCTGGCTCACAAATTTTTGCAGCATGCCCGTTACATCTAACTCATCGCCCTGTTTTATTGAAATGATATTTTCTGCCAATTTTTTTGACAGCACCACTTTTTCAAACAAAGCTTCGGCATAAGTAACCAATACTTTTTTATTACCACCACCAGCAATTTTGGTAAGTGCCTCTGTACGCAGCATTACATGGCTGCTGTTGAGCAGGCGGTAATTTTTTTTATTTTTAAAAGAAGCAGGAAAATAGAAAATATCCAGTGCCTGGGTTACGTTTTCTAAGGAGTTGTGAAAGTAGGCGGCTTCCTCTGCATCCCTTAGTATCACCAGGTGATTTAACTGGCTGGCAACGGGGTTAGCAAAAACGGATGAAAAAACAAAAACAGGAGCACTGCCCCGCAAACCAGAAAGCTGTAAACTGCCGGGAGTGGGCAAAGCAATCCTGTCCGCTATTTTAAAACAGCGGGGGTCGGTAGCATATGCTTTCAACAACACATCCAGGTTCATCTCGGGCGCAAAGATAATGGATGTACGCTTTTATGCAGGCAGCAATAGGCTGTTTGCAAAAAAACGCCTGAACAAAACAACAGTACAGCCCGAAAATTGAGTACTTTCGGGCGTCCTGAACCTGAAAAACCATATACAACTTGCGGCTTATGCAAAAAACCATCCTGTATATATTTTATACCGTTATCCTGCATCTTTCTTTACCGGCATTGGCACAAGAACCTGGGGTTGTAAAATTTGCAAATGGCCATTTTAATACAGGCAGTAATATCAGCAATCAGCAGTTTAATCAACAACAACTGCAGCCGGCGCTGTATCAAAACCGTTATTATGTGCTGGTACAGTTTAACAGCCTGCCCAACAAATTTACCCGGCAACAGTTGCAAAAAGCTGGTATTGAACTGGGTGACTATTTTCCCGGCAACGCTTTTTTAGCTGCTATACCTGCAGATTTTAATTTTAAACTGGCCAGCCAGTATCATATAAATGCCATTAACCTGCTGCCTGCTTTGTACAAAACCGACCGGCGGCTGCAGCAGCTTTCTGTAACAGACAGCAGTAAGGACAAAGCATTTGCGGTGTGCTTTTTTGCTACCCTGCCCCGCCAACAAGTGCAGCAGGCGCTGCAACAGGCGGGTGCTGTGTTACGCTACCACAAATTTGCACAGGGTAATATCATTTACATTCAGCCCAATAAAGCTATTATTAACCAAATAGCCAGCCTGCCTTTTGTAAACAGCATCAGCCTGCAATACACCAAAGACCAGCCGCTTAACTATAGCAGCAGGGCCTTACACGGTGTAAGTGCACTTAGCTCACCTGCTGGCAAAAACCTGCAGGGTAATGGCGTAAGTGTGGGAGTGGGTGATAATGCAGACATATCTACCCATATTGATTTTGCCGGGCGGCTGATAAACCGCACCCCCTGGATACCTGATGTACATGGCACCCATACAGCTGGCACAACGGCCGGTGCAGGTATCATCAATGTAAAAAACCAGGGAATGGCCCCCAAGTCTACCGTTATCAATCAATTTTTTAGTGATATTATATTTAATGCCCCGGCTTACCTGCAGGATTATAATATGATATTGAGTAATAACTCATACCATTCCTCTGGCAACGGCTGTACGGGCAACGGCGATTACGATGTACTAAGTAATTATATAGATAAGCAATTGGCCGATAACACCAGTATGCTGCATGTATTTGCATCTGGCAACGATGGCTCCAGCACCTGTTCGCCACTGCCACAATCGTTTGGCACGGTAAAATCGGGCTGGCAGGTGGCCAAAAATGTATTAACAGTGGGTGCTGTAGATGCTGCCAGCAATAGCATTGCTGGCTTTAGCAGCCGTGGCCCTGTTGCTGATGGCCGCATAAAGCCAGAAATTGTAAGCCATGGCGTAGGCGTTTTATCTACCTACCCTAATAATAGCTATGGTTACGGCGTAGGCACCAGTATGGCGGCACCCGGCGTTACCGGCACCTTGGCCCTGCTGTACCAACGCTACCGGCAACTGCACAGCGGTGCCGATCCATCGGGGGCATTAATAAAAGCCATTGCCTGTAATACAGCCGAAGACCTCGGCAATGCTGGTCCAGATTACACCTATGGATTTGGCGTAATAAATGCCCGCCGTGCAGTGGATGCATTGGAAAATAACCGGTATTTTATTGGTAACGTGGTAAATGGGGGCAACTCTACCCACAACATTAGTATCCCTGCCAATACCCGCCGCATAAAAATTTTACTGTATTGGCTGGATGAGCCAGCAAATGTTACCGCTGGCAATGCGTTGGTAAACGACCTTGATATGATCGTTATTGAGCCCAACTTTACCCTGCACCGGCCTTTAACACTTAATGCCGCACAGGTAACCAATACTGCTGTGGAAACACCCGACCATCTCAACAATATTGAACAATCAATGATTGAAAACCCTGCTGCAGGTACTTATACCATTAATGTTAACGGCTTTAATATCCCATCTGGCACTCAACAATACATTGTAAGCTACGAGCTGTTGCCGGCAGGGGTAACAGTAGAATATCCCTATGGAGGAGAAAAATGGGTACCGGGTGAAACAGAAACCATTCGCTGGAGTGCTTATGGCAACGAAGCCAATAATTTTACCATTGAGTATACCACAGATAATGGCACCAACTGGACGGTGATAGATAACAACGTTAGTGCTGCTGCCCGCTTGTATAACTGGGCAGTACCAGCTACCGTAACCAATGCTGCCAAAATAAGGGTAAGCAGAAACAATACCGCATTAAACGGTACCAGCCAATATGCATTTACTATTTTGGGGCAACCGGCGCTGGCGGCAAGCAATGTTTGCGAAGGTGCCGTACAATTAAGCTGGGGCAGTATTAGTGGTGCCACGGCTTATGAGATACTACAGCTGCAAGCAGATAGTATGCAGGTAATTGGCACAGCAACCACTACCAATTACCTGGTAACCGGGCTACAAAAAAACACCCGGTATTGGTTTGCCGTAGCTGCTAAAAATAACGGCAGCTCCGGCAGGCGCTCGGTGGCTGTAAATACAATACCCATCAGCGGCGATTGTTCCATGGCTGCCTTTACCAGCGATTTAAAAGTAGACAGTATTTTAGAGCCAACCACGGCCCGGCAATTATTTAGCAATGCTAGCAATGCTACCCGGCCGGTTAAGGTGAGCATCAAAAATTTAAGTACCGCTGCGGTAGCCGGACCATTTGATGTGTCGTACAGCTATGGCGGTACGGTAATTACAGAAACCATTAACAGCAATATCAACGCTGGTGCCGTATTGCAGTACAGTTTTACAGGCACTTACCCAAAACCAGCTGCAGGCTACCAGTACGCTTTTAAAGCTTGGGTTACCAAAGCCGGCGATGCCAATCACCTAAACGATACTGCTTACAAAATAGTTAAGTACATCAACAACGATACCATTACCAGCCTGCCCATAACAGAAGGTTTTGAAACGATGCCGGCGGCTGAATACAATACAGCAGAAATGGCTATTGGAGGTAATAAATTTATAGATTTTACCAGCAACAGCAGCCGCGGCAGGGCCCGAACTTTTGTAAACAGCGGTATGATGCTGGGAGGCAACCGGGCATTAACACTCGATCAGTTTCCGGCGGGTGGGGCAGCAAATACTGATAGTATTATTTTAAATTATAACCTGGCTGCTTTTGCTAACAGCCAGTTGCGTTTTGATTTTTACTACCGCAACCATGGCCAGGCAGATGCAGCTGGTAATAAAATTTGGATAAGAGGTAGCGAACAAAATAACTGGATAGAAGCATACAACCTGTTTGCCAACCAGGGTGCTATTGGCGAATGGAAGAAGGGCATTATTAATATAAACGATGTGCTGGCAGCAGCTGCTCAATCGCTTACGGCTACTTTCCAAATAAAGATGGCGCAAGAAGGGTTTACCAGTGTAAATGCAGTAGACCCCGTGGTAGACCTGGACGATGGATATACATTTGATGAGCTGCGTATTAGCCAGGCTCAAAATGATGTGGCATTATTAGCTGTTAACTCCCCCGACCCCGGCGGCTGCGGCCTCACTAACCTGCATATGGTAAGCATCCGTATAAAAAATTATAACAACACCGTTGTTACCAATGTACAGGTAAATTACCGGGTAAACGGCGGGGCTATCATTACCGAAAATATACCGGGTATAGCCCCTAACCAAACCATGGATTATGTGTTTCTGCAAAAAGCTAACCTGGCTGCATTTACCGATTATAATTTTGATGTGTGGCTAAACCACGGCCCGGATAACTATAAGGCCAACGACAGTATTTTAAACTACAGCATTCACAACAGCCCTGTTATTAGCAACTACCCGTACCTGGAGTCGTTTGAAAACGGTGATGGTGGATTTTACAGCAAGGGCACCAACAGCAGCTGGCAATTGGGTACACCTGCCAAAAGCATTATTAATAAAGCCGCTAACGGCAGCAATGCATGGGTTACCAACCTTACCGGCACTTATAACAACAACGAAACATCTTACCTCATCAGCCCTTGTTTTGATCTAACGGGTATGCGTAGCCCGGTGCTTTCGTTCAGCCACATTTTTGAAGTAGAAAAAGACTACGACTATACTTGGGTTGAATACAGTACCGATGGAAAAACATGGCAAAAACTGGGCACTACCAGTGCTGGCACTAATTGGTACGATAATGTTTTGCTTAACAATTGGGCAATATCAAAACCCAGCTGGCATGTAGCCAGTTTTGATATCCCTGTTACCAATACTGTTATTAAATTAAGATTTGTAATGAGCAGCGATGCCGGTGTAACAGAAGATGGAATAGGTATTGATGATGTACATATACATGAAAAAGCCCTCATCGCCGGTAGCCCGGCACCTTTAACACCCATTGCCAGCAGCGGGCCATGGGCAGATGGCTGGGTGCCGCTTGGCCTCGGCGATTCTATTAACGGCCCATGGTATTTAGCCGGGCAAATAAATACACACGGACAATCAATTGGGCAGCTAACCTTAAGCCAATACCTTAATACAGGCGCTGTACGCAACTCGGCCAATGCATACTACCTCGATAAAAGCTATACCCTGCAGGCAGCCAATAGCCCATCCGGGCCCGTTAGTGTTCGTTTATATTTTAGTGAAGCGCAGGTAAATGATTTACTCAACGCAACTAGCTGCCCGGGTTGCGATAAGCCAGCCGATGCTTACGAACTGGGCATCACCCGTTACAAAGGTGCCCCCACTGAAGAGGATGGCACACTAGATAATAATATGGATGGCCTTTACCAATTTATCCCCCCGGCCAATACCAGCATTATACCCTTTGGCATGGGTTACTATGCCGAGTTTAGCGTAAATAATTGGGGAGAGTTTTGGCTGGGCAAGGCAAATATAACACCCGCTGCCAGCAGTAATTGCCCCGGCAGCAGCATCAGTTTTAAGGCAACAACCGGTGCTGCCGCTTATCAATGGCAATTAAATACGGGCAATGGTTATACCAATATTACGGATGGTGTTAATTATAGCGGTACTACTACTCATACGCTTCAGCTAATAAACGTACCTACCAGCTTTACAGGCTATAAATATCGTTGCATAGTAGATGTAGCGCCCGGTATCGAGTACACCCTGCGATTTAAAAATATATGGAATGGTGCTACAAGCAGCAACTGGTTTACTGCCACCAACTGGAGTTGTGGCCTGGTACCCGACCAATATACGGATGTAATAATACCTACCGGCTTAGCCAACTATCCTGTATTAACTGGCAGTACACAGGTACGTAGCATACGTATGCAGGCTAACGCACCCATACAGGTAAATACAGGGGTGCAGTTAATAATTACAGCAAAATAATGGTAAAAAACATCAGGCGGTAACGGGCACGCTGTGTACAGCGGCTGCCATTTCTTTTATAAGGGTAGCATCTTTTTCAATGGCGTTGCCAACTACAATTACATCTGCACCGGCTTTACAATTGAGGTAAGCTTTTTCTGGCTGGCGAATGCCACCCCCTACAATCAGAGGAATGCTGATAGCAGCTGCCACCTGTGCAATCATTGCTTCGGAAATGGCTTTTTTAGCGCCGCTGCCGGCATCCATATAAATTAATTTCATGCCCAGCATTTCACCGGCCATGGCCGTACATACTGCAATTTCATTTTTATCTGCCGGCAATGGGCTGGCATTGGAGATGTAAGATACCGTGGTAGGAGCACCGCCATCTACCACCATATAACCGGTAGACATTATCTCCAGCCCGCTTTTTTTTACCAATGGCGCACTGATTACATGCTGACCAATCAGCAACTCGGGGTTACGCCCACTAATGAGCGACAGGTATAACAATGCATCGGCATGCTTGCTTACCTGCGATGGACTACCCGGAAAAATGATGGTGGGGATATTACATTGCTGGCGAATCAGCTGCAGGCAATCATCTAAATAATTAGATACCACGAGGCTGCCGCCCACAAAAAAATAATCTACTTGTGCAGCAGTAGCCAAGGCAATCAACTGATCCATACTTTGGTGATTCACCTTGTCTGGATCGATTAATACGGCGAAAGATTTTTTGCCCGTTTGTTTGCGGTTTGTTAATGATTGATAAATTCCCTTGATCATTAATGCACAATTGGTTATTTGCAAATGTAATCAGTTTAGCCTAACTAAAATAAAGATAAGCAATAAGATGCCGCTACGCCTAAATGGGTAAATTTGGGTATGGATATTTCTGCAGAGATAAAATTTAAAACTGCCCGCAGTGGCGGCAAAGGCGGCCAGCATGTAAATAAAGTAGAAACGATGGTGGAGGGATACTGGCTGATAGCTGGCTCGGCCTTAATCGACGAAACACAAAAGCTACGGTTGACCAATAAATTAGCCAACCGTATTACGGCCGATGGTTACCTGCTGGTGAAAAGCCAGGAAGAAAGAAGCCAGTTGGGTAATAAACAGTTGGTAATAAAAAAAATAAATGAACTGGTAACTAAGGCACTGATAGTACCCAAAAAAAGAAAACCCACTAAAGTAACCAAGGCTGCCAAAGAAAAAAGAATCAACAGTAAAAAGAAGCAGGGTGAGCAAAAAACGCTTCGTAAAAAAATAGCATGGTAAGCATGAAAATAACGGTTTTAATAACGATTGCTGTTTTATACCTGCTGCAGTTGCCGGCACAGCAGCATAAGCCCGGTATGCTAACCATTCAGTTTAAAAATACTTACAACGGGCAGCCAGTACAATTGTATGATAGCTTGTACAGCAATGGCATGAACGAGCAATTTGAGCTACGCAAACTAAAATATTATGTTGGGCAGGTACAACTGGCAGGTAATGCCATACAGCCGCAATATTATCTTATTAACCAGCAAGATAGTGCCAGTTGGTATTTTACAATACCCGTTAACCCTGGCAAATATGAGCAACTTTCATTTTTACTGGGGGTAGATAGCAGCAGTAATACCAGCGGTGCACAAACTGGTGCACTAGACCCTCTAAACGATATGTACTGGACCTGGCAAAGTGGGTATGTAATGATAAAAATAGAGGGTACCTCACCACAAAGTACCACCGCTAACAACAAAATGGAGTACCACCTGGGTGGCTACAGCGGGCCTTATAAAGTACAACAACGCATCAACCTTCCTTTTTCATTTGGGCAGTTGCTGCACATACAGCCCGGAAAAAATACCACCGTTACCATTCAGCTACAACTCGAAAAATTTTGGCAGCAACCTGGCGTTAAAAATATTGCAGCACAACCCGTATGCAATACCCCCGGGCTGCTGGCCCGGCAACTGGCATTGGCTTTTGGCCATTTATTTTCCATTTACCATACCGCTCAACCTGCACAGTGAAATACCGTATTGTAATATTATTGATGAGTTGTGTAGCTATTACCAGCGCTTTTGTAATGGGTGATGCTGCATTTAAACCCACCCCTAAAAAGTTGATAATACCCAAAGGCTGGCCTAAACCAACCCGTAATATTTTTGCCAACAACCCCCTAACTGAGGAGGGCATTGCCCTGGGCAAAAAATTATTTTATGATGGCAGGCTTAGCAGGGATGGCAATTTTGCCTGTGCAAGCTGTCACCAGCAATTTGCCGCATTTGCCAACTACGATCACGACTTGAGCCATGGCTTTAACAACCACTTTACCAAGCGTAATGCCCCGGCCCTTTTTAACCTAGCCTGGATGAATGAAATGCATTGGGATGGAGGCATAAACCATATTGAAGTGCAACCACTGGCACCTATTACCGATACAACAGAAATGGCCGAAACACTTGAAAATATTTTAAAAAAACTGCAACCCGATACTGCCTACCAACGGCTGTTTACAGCTGCTTTTGGCAGCAGGCTTATTAATAGCCAGCGCATGCTTAAAGCACTGGCACAATTTACCGGCAGCATACAAAGCTTTAACAGTAAATACGATAAAGTAAAACGGGGAGCAGCCAGCTTTAATACCAGCGAAGCATTTGGCTACAAAGTTTTTAAATCAAAATGTAATAACTGCCATGCAGAGCCGCTTTTTACCACTAACCGTTTTGCTAACAATGGGCTTACAATCAATTACAAAAACCCTGATGCAGGCCGGGTAAAAATTACAGGCAACCCTGCCGATTCGTTTTTATTTAAAATACCCAGTTTAAGAAATATCAGCATTACCCTGCCTTATATGCATGATGGCCGGTTTTATACCTTAACGCAGGTAATAGAGCATTACAGAAACAAAATGGATAATAAGCAGCCCACGGTGGATAGCTTGCTCAGGCAAAAAATCAGCATCAGCAACCAGGAAAAAGTTGACCTGTTGTCTTTTTTATTTACCCTTACAGATGAGGAGATGTTGAATAGTAAATTATATAGCGACCCTGCCGCACCGGTAAAGCCCTACAGCCACCAGCATTAAATATTGGGCTTACCCTTATACCAGCGGATGATAAACCACACAAAAGAGGCAAAGGCCGGCAAGCCTAAAAAACTGGGCAGGTACGATTTAAATGCAGGCATAGGCTTGGCATTTTTATCCATCATACTGCGGTCGATAAAAATATTATTGAAAAGAAAGCCAAACAAAGCAGCCGTCCAGCTGATTAAGAGTACTGGAAATAAAATACCTGCCTGTACATCAGCTTTAGACCAATTAAAAACAGTGTAAGTATCCGGCAGAAAGCATACCACCAGCAGTATCATGCATGACACTATACTAAGGATCAATGAAACATACCATAATTTCATAACGCCGGATATTGGATGATAAAAAGTGCAAACAAGGCTTGCACATACACTTTAACGCAGTAGTTAAATTTTTATTGTTTACCAGCATCCACATCCCATTTTATACCATTGGCAGCAGCGCATTTTGTGTATTTAAAATTATTAAGCCAATTAGGCTTAGGCTGGTTTATTAAAAAAATGAACCGTTTAATTACCTGATATCCATTTAAATTTGCCAAAACCTGTTTTGTATTGAGTAATATTAAAAACCTGGCTGGGCAAACCATGTGGTATGGATTAAGTTCCATTGCAGCAAGGCTTATCAATTACCTGCTTACCCCCTACCTCACCTATGCAGATGCCATTAAAACATCCGACTATGGTAAGATGGCATTGGTGTATGCAGCTATACCACTGTTAAATGTTGTTTTTACTTATGGGTTTGAAACCGCCTATTTTCGTTTTTCGTCAAAGCCAGAAAATAAAAACAGTATTTATAACACAGCATTTTTATCGCTGTTTTTTTCAACACTTATTTTTTCGCTGCTATTATATATTAACCGGGATGCGCTAGCTCGTTTTACAGGCCTGGGCAGTGTACCACAATTAATTACACTCAGCATTTTTATCATTGCCCTCGATACGCTGGCAACCATCCCGTTTGCTTTGCTGCGGCAGGAGGGCAGACCCGTTAAATTTGCTGCCGCAAAAATTACAGGCATATTGGTAAATGTGTTATGCACTATTTTTTTTATCAGCTATTGTGCACAACAGGTGAAAGAAAATCCCAAAAGCTGGGTTAGTTTTTTTTACGATGCCAGCCTTAATCCAATTGTGTATGTGGTGGTGGCCAACCTTATACAAAGCATAGTAACGCTATTATTCCTTTCTAAAGAAATTGCAAGGGTGCGGCTTGTTTTTAATAAAGTATTGTGGTTACAAATGATGGCGTATGCACTACCGCTGGTGATAGCAGGCATGGGTGGTATGATAAATGAAACTTTTGACAGGCTGATGCTTCGCTGGTGGATGCCTGGCTCGGCGAGCTATAAAGATTCGCAGGTGGGTATTTACAATGCCTGCTATAAATTATCTATCCTTATCACATTATTTATACAAGCCTTTAGGATGGGTGCCGAGCCATTTTTTTTTAAACAGGCAGAGCAGGGAAATGCCCAAAAAGTATACGCAAGGGTGATGAAGTATTTTGTAATTGTGATGTGTGTAATGTTTTTAGTGGTAAGCTTATTTATGCCCATTTGGAAAAACTTTATTGGCCCTAAATATTGGGCTGGGCTGGGCGTGGTGCCCATTTTACTGCTGGCTAATATTTTTTTAGGCATCTATTATAACCTGAGCGTATGGTATAAGTTAGGCAACAAAACGATGGCCGGCGCTTGGATTACCATCATCGGATCGTTGGTTACCATTGGCATTAATTACTTGTTTATACCATCGTATGGCTATACCGCCTGTGCCTGGGCTACTTTTTTTTGCTATGCTACTATGATGGCGATTTCGTTTATATGGGGGCAAAAAGAATATCGCATACCCTATGCCTGGAAAAAACTGCTGGCATACATCGTAATAGTAGTACTGTTATTTTTTATACATAAGGGCTTAACCAGTATTTGGCATAACACCTTGTTTAGCATCACCACCGGCATGTTACTTACGGGTGCTTTTTTGTGGTTTACCGGACAGGTAGAAAAAAAAGAACTACCCCAGTTGCCATTTATTGGCCGGTACTTTAAATAGGTATATGTATTGATTTTACAACAGTAACGGGTAGCCCAGCAATTATTTTATAATGGTAATTTTTTGTGTAACCACTTGCACTTTTCCCCCAATTTTTAAAATATAGGCTCCGGCAGGATACTTGCCAACCGGTATGCTGGTAACTGTTTGGTTAAGGATGATTTGATAAAGCACCCGGCCCGACATATCTACCAACTGCAATTGATGCTGCAATGCTGATAAAGGAACACTCACCCGAATAGTACTACTTGCAGGATTTGGAAAAACTTTAATGCTGGTTGCCTGCTGCTGTAGTTTTATTATTTTACTGTACGTAAAGCTGCCATCTGCATCAGTTTGTTTTACCCGGTAAAAGACTTCTGCAGCAGGCTGCCAGTTATGCAAAAACTGGTACCTGCCCTGCTGCTGGTTGGTAATATTAACCATACCAGCGTTTAACCATTGTACAGCATCGGTGCTGTATTGCACAGTAAAATACCCGTTGGGCAATACTGGTACTGCCACCTGCCAGCTAACCCATACTTGTTGCCGCCAGCGTAAAGTAGCATCGGCCTGTAAAAAATGCACGGGCACTGTACCCAATACAAAAGGAGTAGGGGTGTTTTCGCCAGCATCGGATGGGTTGCCATTATTATTAGGATCCATGGCGGCAATATCCCCATTGTTAGATGAATCATTTACTGATACCAGGGTGTTGGCAATGCTGTTGCCAATATCACCTCCTACTACCGCACTGTTTAGATATGTTACTGATGGATTAAGGTTGGTAACCCTGCAACTAAGCTGTACTTTAAAATAATAATCTTGATTGTTTAATATTCGATTGGGTAATTGCTGGCCACTGTTTAAAAGATTGGTATGTGTAGTACCATTATACAAAGGATTTAGCTGTAAGCCAGCAAGGTTAAACCCGGGTACAACTGTAAGGCTTACCCCAGATACATTGGCCATGCCAAATGTATGGGCAAGATCGTCGGTAAGGCTAACGTTATTTAAAATGGTATTGCCAATATTTTGTATAAAAATTTCGTACACCAGCTCGGCAGTATTGGCATTAATTTTTACTGCACTCAGCAATTTTTTTGTAGCCCCGGCTGCAGGCGTAAAGCTGGCATTATCAATAGGCAGGGCTGCATTTTGAAAAGTATTTTGGGCGCTAAGTATATTGGATGAAATGTCGTAATTATAATAATAGCATTGGCCGTTAAAATCGGAGCCAGCCAACTCAAGCCGGCCGTTAAGATAGGCGATGCCGTAACAATCTTTGGGCAACACCTGCAAAAAATTGGCTGCAGCCTCTGGTGCTGCATTGTTATAATCTACAATTTCGTACAGGCGGCAAACACCACTGCCCAGGCTGGCAAACATGCGGCCATTAGGTAGTATGGTTAAATCTCCACTACTGATGGTGGTGGGAAAGTTGCCGGCCGAAAACCGCAATACTTTTGTGCTGATAACAGTGCCGTTATTTACATCAAACCGTACAAGGTTACAAGTGCCGCTATTGCCGTTATAATCGGAAAAAGCCCATAGCGTACCATCCTTATCAAACTCAAAATTATTAGCTACATAACTGTAAGTATAAGTAGGTGTAACCGGTATACTGGCAGGGCAAGTAATATTGCCGGGTAAGCCTGCATCCAATACCCAAATTTTTGTTTCGGTACCACTGCGTACATCTGCAATATACAGCTTGTTATTACTGGGGTTATATGCTACAAATACATTGTAAATATCGGGCACCTGTGCGGCAAAACTGCAATTGGCCAATACTTGCGGAGCCGGCTGAAGTGGATTGCTAATGAGCGAAAAGTTAGGGCTGCCCGGGGGCCAGCAACTATTGCTGCCAAAATTTACCAGTACCGAATTTTGGCCTTTTACCCAAACTGGCAGTATTAGCAGGCATAAGCTGATTAACCGGGTGATTAAACCAATTGGCTTGTACATACAGCAGGATTTAAAGCATAAAAAATGTGTAAGCAGGCTATCAGGCAGATATTGATTATTGTATAAATGTACATGATTTAAGCGTGCCTTATTATATGGTACTGGCATAAAAACAAAACAACTTCTCCTGTTAAGAGAAGTTGCTTGCAAACACATTGTGAGTAATCATTTATTCTTTTTTCTCAAACAGTTCTTTCTTATCTACCACTTTTACTTTGTCTTTTTCTTTTAGCTGTTTGCTCACCACATCATATGGCCCGGTAATTACCATATCCCCCTCTTTAATGCCTTCTGTTACTTCAATATTGTTAATGTCTTGTATACTAGTTTTAACCTTATGTTTTTTTACTGTTCCATCTGCAGCTACAACAAATACAACCACATCAAGATCGTCGATAGATGTTTCATCTGCTGGTTTTACTGCAGCCTCATCGGTTTTTTTATCAGCAGGTGCTGCTTCGTTTTTATCACGGGTAGTTACGGCGTTAATAGGTACACTCAGCACATTGGCATGTGTGGTGGTTTGTATATCGGCACTGGCGCTCATACCTGGCTTAAAGGGAAATATTCCTTTGCCTAACAAATCGGTATAGCTTTGCGGCAGCAGGCGGATGTACACTTTATAGTTGGTAACATCTGTGCTGGTATTGGTTAAAGCAGTTGTTTGGGTAGACGCTCCATTATTACTGCTTGAAATTTGTGTAACAATCCCTTTAAATTTTCTTTCGTTATAAGCGTCCACCGTTACGATGGCGCTATCACCTAAGTGCACTTTAGGGATATCACTTTCGCCCACATCCACCCTTACCTCTATCTTATTCATATCTGCTATCCGCAGCATCTCGGTACCTAAGGTAAAATTATTACCTGCCACCTTTTCGCCTTTTTTTACATTTAACAGGCTTACCACACCATCCATTGGTGCTACAATTACGGTACGCCCTAAATCTTTATTGGCTTTATCAAGGTTAGCCCTTGCACTAGCTACTGCTGCTTGCCCACCACGAATGCCTTGTTTGGCTGCGTTGTAATTGGCCAATGCCGATTTGTAATTAGACTCTGCAATATTAAACTCGTTGCGGCTAATCACTTTATCGTTGTACAACTGCTTTTGCATATTGTAGGTTTTTTCTGCCTGGTCTAGCTGTGCCTGCAAAGCGTTGATGCTTGCTTGTGAGTTGGCCAACTGAGCCTGGCTTTGTGCTACACCTGTAGCGGCCTGGTTTGCCTGTATGCTGTAGATATCGGCAAATATCCTGGCCAGCATCTGGCCTTTTTTAACTGAGTCGCCCTCTTGCACAGTTAGTTCGGTTATTTCGCCGCTTATATCCGGGCTTACCCTCACCTCTACCTCAGGATACACTTTTCCGCTGGCGTTTACTATTTCGGTAATGGTGCGTTTTTGTACTTTTTCTGCTGTTACTTTTACGCCTTCATCTTTGCCAAAAACACCGGCGGCCTTAAGGCCTACCAAACCCACTACCAGCACCAGTACGCTGATTAATATCCATTTTACTGTTTTACTCATATACTTTTTTATTATCGTTATCAATGGGCAAACCCCATCATTTGTGTTAAATTGATTGCTGTACTATTACTCTAAGCGTATGCCCTGGCCACGATAAAACTCCAGTACTTTCATCCTGAAAACGTACTCGTATTGTGCCAGTAATTTATTCATCCGGGCAGTGTTTAGGTTGTTTTGATTGGTAATTAACTCAAAAGTACCAAGCAACCCTACATCATGGCGTTTTTTAGCAAAATCGTATGTTTTTTGAGATGCCTCCAACGTAGTGGTTGTGCCATTGTACCGTTGCATAGCCGAAACGGCATTGGTATAAGCCTGGTAAATATCCTGCTTTAATTGCTGATCGGCTTGTTTTATAACTAACTCGGCAGATTGTACATTTAGTTTTGCCCTTTCGTAAGCGGTACGGGCATTGCCCCCATTAAAGATGGGCACATTTACTGCCACTCCTAAATTTTGCCTGAAGTTTTGATCGAGCTGGCTGCCATAGCCATTCCATAACTCACCAAAAGATTTTTGACGTTGCAGTACCTGTAGCTTTGGCTGCTGTACAAAATAGTAATTGGTACCGTCTGGTGTTACAGCACCATTTAAAGGATTGGCAGGGCCAAACCCAAGAAAATTTATACCGGTGGTTTTTCTAAAAGGATTGGCAAAGTTGGTGCCCAACCCCACAAAAGCAGAAAACGTGGGATACAAAGCAGCCTTAGCTACCTTTACATTTACCTGCGATGATTGTAACCGAAGCTGGTTTACTTTTTGTGCCGGCTGGTTAGCCATTGCAAGGGCATATACTGCATCTGGTTGCAAATCGGCCATTGTTTCCATCGGTATTTTATCTACGGGTGGCACAGTTATTTCAAAGGGCGCCGCCGCATCTAAGTTGAGTAATGCTTTTAACTGCAGCAGGCTTAAGGCCGCCGTAGCTTCTGCATTAATGATGCTGGTGCTATCCCTAGCCAGTTGGGCCTCTAACTCTACAGCATTTAGTTCGGGCAGGGCACCTGCATCTACCCTTCGGCGGGTGGCATCCAACTGATTTTTGGTTTGCTCAAATTGTATCCTGCTAATATTTACCTGCTCTTTATTTAACAAGGCTTGTAAAAAAGAGGTAGCTACAGATAGGGCAATATCATTTTTAATTTTTTCAACATTGGCAAGCGCTGCCTTGGTGTCGGTTTTAGCCGCCAGCAAATTATTTTTTACCCGGTGCCAGTTAAAGATGGTAACATCTGCATTTAAATTAACCCCCTGGAAAAGTAATTGGGTGGTAGTAAACAGGTTGGTGGTAGGGTCAACCGAACGGCCAAACTGTAAACCCAGGTTTGTAGAAAAGTTGGCGTTGGGGTAGGCTTGTTGTTTAGCCTGCTTTTCGGTAAGTGCAGCCAAACGGGCTTGCACATCTTGTTGTTGTACGCTTATATTGTTGCTCCAGGCATAATCCACGCATTTGCGGAGGTCCCATTTTTCCTGGGCCTGTAGTTGTATGCCTGTGCCAAGCAGTAAAAGCAGTAAAATTTGGTTTAGATATCGCATGTGACAAAAATATAACATCCTTTGATACAGCCTTGAAGGGTATTTTATAAATGGTAAACTTATTTGATTTTTAGGGTTAAATAAAATATTACCTGATTAAAACCACCGTTCCTTTTTTAACCACGGGCAAACCCTTGTAATTGATACCACTGGTAACCCATACATAAGTGCCTGCTGGTTGTGGTTTTCCCCGGTAAGTACCGTCCCAACCTTGCCGGGCATTGCTGGTAGAAAAAATCAATTGCCCGTACTGGTTATAAATCCTGCAATTATCAAACCGGGCTATGCCTACCGGTATTACTTTAAAAATATCGTTAAGCCCATTTCCATCCGGGCTAAACGCCGTAGGCACATACAAATCAGGTTGATTAAATATGGTGATGGCTACCTCATCAAAACTTTCGCAGCCTGCAGGGGTATAGGCCCTTACCCGGTATACCTGGCTGCTGGTACCTGTAGCTACGGGGTTGGCAATATTAATATTATTTAAGCTGCTGGCCGGGCTCCACTCGTACAATAAGCCGCCAGTAGCTTGCAATTGCACTGGTTGGTTAGCAGCTGCCAGGGTATCATTGCCTGCAAAAGCATTGGTACTGTATATATTTATTGCTTGACTGGCGGTATCGGTACATCCACCGGCAGAGGTACCCACTAAAACTACCGGGTACTGGCCACTGCTGGTATAAGTGTGTACAGCAGGGGTGGTATTGGCGCTGCTGCCATCAGCAAAATCCCAATACCATTGCTGTACGGGTGACCCTCCGTTTTGTGCAGCTGTAAATGTTAGCAAGGCATCTTTACAACCATCGGCAGCGCCCATGCTAATTACTGGTGGTATGTTTACAAAAAATGTTTTAAAAACTGTATCGGATACACAACCCCGGTTAGTAGTAACGGTAAGCCCCAACTGTTGATTACCTGCATCTAATGTAAATACAGGATTGGCCAGGTTACTAACGATATTGTTATTGTAGAGCCAGTGCCAAGCCGTAATTACTTGTGCAGTGGCTGCAGAGCTATCGGTAAACTGTAAGGGCTCGTTTTCACATATTTTATGATGGTAGCCAAAAGCAGCAACCGGTGTATGCCATATGGTTATTGGCTTGGTAATGGTGTCTGACACACAGCCAGCAGCAGTAACAGCCATCCGTACTGTAACTACTCCGGGTTGGTTGTATAAAACAACCGGGTGCTGTACTGTTGCATACAGGCCATTATCCAACTGCCACCACCATTGACTGATGGGAGTATTATCGATGTTATAAGAAGAGTCAGTAAGCTGGCTGCTAACTCCCTGGCAAATATCGTTGCTTGTAAATGCGGCAACTGGTGTACTCCGCACAAATATTTGATGCGTAACCACACCTAAGCAGCCGGCATTGCCGTTGGCGCTGGCACCCAGTAATATGGTATATAACCCGGGTTTATCAAAAGTATATTGTGCATTGGGTGTGTTTACAGGATCGGTACCTCCAAAATTCCACACCCAGGTTCTTACCGTATCGTTGCTGCTTATTATATTACTGGTAAAGAATACAGGGGTACCGGTACATACCGAATCGGTAAAACTAAAATCAAGTACAGGGCGGCTGAATATATATACAGTTTGGGAGATGGTATCCGAAAGGCAGCCCTCGGCTGTTTTAACGGCTAACCGGATATTTTTATACCCACCAGTTAAATAGCTTGCCGAAGGGTTGGCTTGTACTGAAGTAAATCCATCATCCAGCTGCCAGTACCAATTGTTAATAGTGCCTACCGTAGCCTTAGAGGTATCTGTAAAAATAATATTATTTAATACACAGCTATCGCCGATGGTAAAGCCGGGCATTGGTTTACTGCCAATGGTAATAATACTGGTGCCAATTTCTACACAGCCATCTGCACCAATGGCGGTTTGCTTAACTGTATAATTGCCGGGTTTGCTAAACACATGCACCGGGTTTTTGGTAATAGAATCGATGGGGCTGCCATCGCCAAAATCCCAGTATAGTTTTTGAATGGTAGTAAAAGAAACGGTAGAATCAAAAAATTGAACGGGCTCTCCAAAGCATCTTTTTTGATTTGGTAACAACCGGTATTGGGGGGTAAGAGAAGTACAAAACTGCTGCCGGTTTCGGGCGCCACCGGTGCTGCCTGTAAACCCCCAAAATACCAGGGGTTGGCCGCCAAATACATCTGTAACCAGGTTTTTATTGGCAGTAACCCTTAATTGGCCATCTACCCATGCGGTAAGGTTTTTAGCTGTTGCATCCCACTCCACCCTTAGGGTATGCCATTGGCAATCTTCTATATTATCAATACCCGGCAGTACAGTTTCGGGGCCGGCAATATTTACACTACTATTGGTATGATCTAGATTGCCATTTAATTGTATAGCAATATGATCGTATGCCGGATCATTATTAGCGGCATCGCTGTTTTGCCAGGTATCGATGGATACCCCCACCGAAGGCGAAACATTTTGGTAGCCCAGCCCACCACCTGCCGAGCCAATACTGGTGCTCACCGGCTGCAATACAAACACTATTCCATCGGCACCTGCATCGTTGCAGCCTAAATAAATATCAAAATTAAAATGAAAGGATTGGGTAAGGTCTATCTTAAAATTATTCCAAACAGAACCACCCTGGTTATTTAAATCGGGTGTAAGCGTATAGCAATGGCAGTTATCAGATACCGCACTACCGTTTAAGGTATATTGGGCAATACCACCTTGGGTAATTAGCAGCATGGCCAGCATCACAATACTGCATCTTATATTTTGCATACGGTATAAAAGCAAAAGGCTACCTGTATGGTACAGGTAGCCGCTGGTTGTTTAAAAATAAGTTATTACCATCCTTTTTTGGCCACAGCATTTTTAACTGCCTCCAGTGCTTTTTCCTCACTTAGCATGGTGGTCATTTTGTTACCCTTGCCGTCATGCCCCTGGGCCATGTAGCCACCACGGGATGTTTTTGTGATCACTGCATCCTGCATGGGCACATTTTTTTCTTTCGTCTTCATGCAATAAGCTGTTAACATGTTTGACATTTTGTTTGAATTTATGGTTAGTAAATATGGGTTGATACCACGTTTCGGCCGTCAAGCTACAAATTATATTGATTATGACAAAAAAAGCGGTAACTGCTGTTATTGTATATTTTTTATAGTGCTGGTAACAATTACATTTTTGCCAGTATATTAAACAGCGTTTTATATTAAGATTAGCCATGCCTGTATAACAATTATGCCCCTTGTAAGGGGCATAATTGTTATACAGCTACAAATATTTTAAACATCAATTTTTGCATATTTGGCATGCGATTCTATAAACTCTCTCCTGGGTGGTACTTCATCTCCCATCAGCATGCTAAACACCCTGTCTGCTTCTGCAGCACTTTCCAGGGTTACCTGTTTTAGTGTACGTGTATTGGGGTTCATAGTAGTTTCCCACAACTGTTCGGCATTCATTTCACCCAAACCTTTATAGCGTTGAGTAACTACACTTTCATCCCTACCTTGTCCAAATTTTGCAATCAGCGCTTTCCTTTCTACATCGTTCCAGGCATAATCCTGGTCTTTGCCTTTTTTAACAAGATACAATGGTGGTTGTGCAATAAACACATAACCCTGCTCTACCAACTCTTTCATATACCTAAATACAAAAGTGAGGATAAGGGTAGCAATATGGCTACCATCCACATCGGCATCGGTCATTATTATCAGCTTATGATAGCGAAGTTTTGATGTGTCAAGTGCTTTAGGATCTTCGGGTGTACCAATTTTTACACCAAGGGCAGTAAATATATTCCTGATCTCCTCGTTATCATAAATTTTATGCTCCATGGCTTTTTCTACATTAAGAATTTTACCTCTTAATGGTAGTATTGCCTGGTAGCTTCTGTCCCGGCCTTGTTTGGCGGTACCACCTGCCGAGTCTCCTTCTACTAAAAACAACTCACAGCGGTGTGGATCTTTATCTGAGCAATCTGCCAGCTTACCGGGCAAGCCCCCGCCTGTTAACGGGCTTTTGCGTTGCACCATTTCACGGGCTTTACGTGCAGCTGCCCTTGCCTGTGCGGCCAATATTACTTTTTGAATAATAGACCGGGCATTTTTGGGGTTTTCCTCTAAATAAGCATTTAATACTTTGCTTAACGTAGTATCCACCACACCCATTACCTCTGAGTTGCCCAGCTTTGTTTTGGTTTGTCCTTCAAATTGCGGCTCGGGTACTTTTACAGAAATGATGGCGCTTAAGCCTTCTCTAAAGTCGTCGCCTTCTATTTCTACCTTTGCTTTTTCAAACAATCCTTCTCTTTCGCCATAGCTTTTAAACACCCTGGTAATAGAGCGGCGAAAGCCAGCCACATGGGTACCGCCCTCGATGGTATTTATATTATTTACATAACTAAAAATGTGCTCCTGGTAGCTGGTGTTATACATCATTGCTACTTCTACATGCACATTGGTATCGTTATCGTGCCCTTCGCAATAAATTACATCTGGCAACAGGCTCTGCCGGTTACCATTTTTATCCAGCATTTCTACAAACTCGGTAATGCCACCCTCGCTGTAAAAGGCTTTACTATAAGTACTGCCGTCTTCTTCTTTTTCCCTCAGATCGTTTAGGGTAATATGTATTTTACGGTTGAGGTAAGCCAGCTCTCTTAACCTGCCCTCTAATATTTCTTTGTTGTAAACACCGGTGGTAAAAATGCTGGTATCGGGCCAAAATTGAACCCGGGTACCGGTTACATCCGACACACCAATTTCTCTTACCGCATACTGAGGTATGCCCGTTTGATACTCCTGTTCAAATACCTTTCCCTCCCGTTGTACGGTTACAACTAATTTGGTGCTCAATGCGTTTACACAACTTACGCCCACACCGTGTAATCCACCAGATACCTTATAAGAGCCTTTATCAAACTTGCCCCCGGCATGCAGCACCGTCATTACTACTTCCAGCGCACTACGTTTTTCTTTGGCATGCATACCGGTGGGTATACCACGGCCATCATCCTGTACGGTGATGGAGTTATCTTCGTTAATGGTAACGGTGATGTTTTTGCAATAGCCGGCAAGGGCTTCATCAATAGAGTTGTCTACCACTTCGTAAACCAGGTGATGCAATCCTTTTACGCCAATATCACCTATGTACATTGCCGGACGTTTACGTACGGCTTCTAAACCTTCTAAAACCTGTATACTATCTGCACCATACCCATTGGAGGCTGGGGCAACCACTTCTTCAATTTCTGTACTCATAAAAATGGGCTAAAACGCTTTAAGATTTTCAAAATCAGTATTCCTGCAAATATACATCAAATAAAGGGGCCCACCGCCAGCCACATGGGTGTACCACGTTATTTTTTTCCAAAGATGTCCACATCAAATACATCACAGTATTGTAAAATTTTAACAACATCCCGGTATTGCTTTTCTATATAAAGCCGATGCACTATATTTGTATCGAAATTTTTCGATGAATCAGGCAAAAAATATATTTAGCACACCCGTAAAAAGCTCGTTTGTATTTAACGAACTGGATGTATTGCAGGATATAGACCGTGTAGTGCCCGGCTCGGTAAAATATTCAATTCAGCGCTATAAAAAACTAGATAGCTGGAACCTGGAGGATACCGGGATGCTGGTATATCATTTTGAAAAAAACAATCCCGAAGACAACTACCTGGAGCTAAAATTTTGTGTTAGTGGCAATGTATACTGCCGGCAAAAGCAGTTGGAGTGTAATTTTTGTAAGTTTAGTGCATCTAAAACCTGTATAGAAAAAGTGGATAGTGTAGATGTGTTAAGTTTTAGCTTTAAGCCCTCGTACCTTACCCAATTTACCAAAGGAAAAAAACACAGTAATATTACTGATGAGGTTTTATCCTTTACCCATACCAATTCGTTTTCAAGGATACTACCCCTTTGTGGCAAAACAAGGATGGCTATAGAAGCCTTGCTTAACCATAATTATACCGATACACTTGAAAACATTTTTATAAACGCCCAAACCCAAATATTACTGTTGTACAGTATGGATTGCATGCTGGGCGATAAGGAAGAAGAGGTATTTACCTGTAAATTTTTGGCCAACGAAGCCGATCGGGAAAAAATTATTAAAGCCCGGGAAGTATTGCTGCAACATATTGGAGAACCGCTTACCATTAAAGAGCTAAGCCGCAAAGTGGCTATTAATGAGTGTTACTTAAAAAAAGGGTTTAAAGAGCTGTTTGGCACCACTATATTCGACTTTTATCAAAGCCAGCGAATGGAGCATGCCAAATACTTGCTTTACGATAAAGGATTGAGTGTTACAGAAGTATCCTCATCGCTGGGTTATTCGTCTATTTCTCACTTTAGTACTGCCTTTAAAAAGCATACCGGTATAAAACCCTGCGAACTGTTGTTGCACTAACTTATTGATTTTAAGCCTCAGTTTTATTTATTAACCTGCTTCATTTTTGTTGGTTTTACATATTTTCTATACCTTTTTGCTCGCCTCTTTTCTAAAACTAAAATCATTATCTTCGCCAGCTAACACTCTGTGTTAATCATTTATTTATGGTTAAAGAGGTGAAATACAAGATTGTGAACCATTTAAAAACTAAACAACTCAATGGAACCAAACATACTTTCCATCATCATTGGTGCAGTAGCGCTGGCAGCAGGTACTGTACTAGGTAAATTTTTATTTGCCAAAAACACCAAAAAACAAGTAGCAGAAGCCCAATTACAAGCTCAAACAATTGTAAAAGAAGCCGAATTGAGGGCTGAAACCCTTAAAAAAGAAAGAGAACTGGAAGCGAAGGAAAAATTTGTGCAGATGAAATCTGCACACGACCGGGAGGTAATGCAGCGTAATCAAAAAATTAATGATGCAGAAAGCAGGATTAAGCAAAAAGAACAAAGCATTAACCAAAAAGAAAGCAATTTAGAAAAGCAGGTAAAAGAAAACGAATCGATAAAAGAAACCCTCAACCGCCAGATTGAGGTGGTAAATACCAAGCGTACCGAACTGGAAAAACACCAGGAAGAACATATCCGCCGGCTGGAAAAAGTAGCAGGCCTTTCTGCAGAAGATGCAAAAGCACAGCTCATCGAAGGCTTAAAGCAAGAGGCACAATCTAAAGCCATTGCCCTGCAACAGGAAATTATTGAAGAAGCTAAGTTAAAAGCCAATAAAGAAGCCCGGAAAATTGTAATACAAACCATACAACGTACCGCAGCCGAGCAAGCCATCGAAAACTCCATTACCGTTTTTAACCTTGAAAGTGATGAGATTAAGGGGTCTATTATTGGCAGGGAAGGCAGAAACATCAGGGCTATTGAGGCCGCTACAGGGGTAGACCTTATTGTTGACGATACCCCTGAGGCAATCGTTTTATCATCATTTGATCCATTGCGCCGTGAGGTAGCCCGTTTATCATTACAACGCCTGGTGGCAGATGGCCGTATTCATCCTGCCCGTATAGAAGAGGTAGTGGAAAAAACTAAAAAACAACTGGATGATCAGGTGATGGAAATTGGCGAACGTACTGCTATGGAGCTGGGCGTACATGGCCTGCATAAAGAATTAATCAGAATGGTGGGCCGTATGCGTTTTCGTTCGTCTTACGGGCAAAACCTGTTGATGCACAGCCGTGAAACCGCCAACCTTTGTGGCATAATGGCTGCAGAACTAGGGCTTAACCCCAAGCTAGCCAAACGGGCAGGCTTACTGCATGATATTGGCAAGGTACCCGACGAAGAAACAGAATTAAGCCACGCCTTATTGGGTGCTAAACTGGCAGAAAAATATGGTGAAAACCCCGCCGTGGTAAATGCCATTGGTGCTCACCACGACGAAATGGAAATGCAATACGTAATTTCTCCCATTATACAGGCTTGCGATGCCATTAGTGGCGCAAGGCCCGGCGCAAGGCGTGAGATTATGCAGCAGTACATTCAGCGTATTAAAGACCTTGAAAACCTTGCACAAGCTTACCAGGGAGTAGAAAAAGCGTATGCCATCCAGGCCGGCCGTGAGCTAAGGGTTATTGTAGAAGCAGACAAAGTAAGCGATTCGGATAGCGATAAACTTAGTTTTGAAATTGCTCAAAAAATACAAACCGAAATGACGTTTCCCGGCCAGATAAAAGTTACCGTAATCAGGGAAAAACGGGCTGTAAATATTGCCCGGTAAAAATATATTCAAAGAATGATGGCAGAATAAATATTTTCCCCTACTTTTGCCGTCCGAAAATTTTGAGACAATGAACGCTGTAAATTTTGTACACGAGCAACTAACCAATAAGAGAGCCTTACCTACTTTTAAAGCAGGTGACAACATCACTGTTAACTATAAAATCGTTGAGGGTAACAAAGAACGTATCCAAAGCTTTAAAGGTGATGTGATTAAACGCCAGGGCAATGGTGCTACAGCTACTTTTACTGTACGTAAAGTAAGTGACGGAGTAGGTGTAGAGCGTTTGTTTCCTGTTTTCTCTCCTAATATTGAGAGTGTTGTATTAAACAAAGTTGGTAAAGTAAGCCGTGCCAAGTTGTTTTACCTGCGTAGCCGTAGCGGTAAAAGCGCCCGTATCCAGGAAAAAAGAATGCCTGTGGTGGCCAAAAAAGCTTAATCTTTTTTATAAATATTTAATAAGGCGAAAACCAATGGTTTTCGCCTTATTGTTTTAAGCCCATCCCAATCAATATACTTTGGAACAATTATTGCCGTTTTATCCAAAACCGGCAAACGGCATAAAGCCCTTGCTAAATTAATAATCCGATAAAAAATCCTGCTCTATGAAAAAATCTCAGCTCCTTTTTCTTTGCGCCGCCACTATAGTACTTTTTATTACCGCCTGCTCACGGGGCATTACCATGCAGGAGGCTGCTAACGGCAAAGCCAAATGTGGCAGGTACATCAGGGGGTAGCTTGCTTAATTTATAGCTGAATTAACAAATACGGCCATTAATAATATACCTGCAAAGCTGTAGTTTGGTTGATAATTCATTTATCTTTGTTACCTAATTTTATTATCATGACCATTTCATCAAGTTTATTATCAGTTTTTCTGCTTGGACTACCCGGCGGATCTGAATGGATTGTAATTATTTTAGTTGCCCTGCTATTTTTTGGAGGTAAAAAAATTCCTGAGCTGATGAGAGGTATCGGTAAGGGTATGAGAGAGTTTAAAGATGCTAAAGACAATATAAAATCTGAGATTGAAGAAGGCATGAAGGAAAAAGACAAGGACGAAGAATTAAAACAACTCAGGCAGCAATTACAAGAAAAACAAACCCAGGAGTTACCCAAATAATTATTGTTTAACTACAATAAGTTTCGGCTGAAGCGATTGATATCCGTCAATCACTCCAGCCGATTGCATTATAATCAAGTAACAAGCAAAAATTAACGTATTGGCCAGTACCATTGATAGTTACCAGGAGGCATTAAAAACAGGTGCTACTACTTGTACCCAAACGGTACAACATTATCTTCAGCAAATTAATACCCTGCAAAGATTAAATGCTTTTACCGCTGTATTTGCAGATGAAGCTTTACAAAAAGCCGCAGCGCTAGATGCCTCAAGGGCTGCCGGAAAAAAAATGGGCAAATTGCACGGCGTGGTAATTGCCATTAAAGATGTAATCTGCTATAAAGAGCATCCGGTAACAGCTTCATCAGCAATTTTAAAAGGGTTTCAATCAATTTATAATGCCACGGCCGTACAAAGGCTGCTGGATGAAGAAGCGATTATTATTGGCGCATGCAATTGCGATGAATTTGCTATGGGCAGCACCAACGAAAACTCGGTGTACGGTAAAGTGCTGAATGCACTGGACGAAACCCGGGTGCCGGGCGGCTCATCAGGCGGTAGCGCAGTGGCAGTGCAGGCGGGCCTATGCATGATAAGCCTTGGCAGTGATACAGGCGGCTCTGTAAGACAGCCCGCCGATTTTTGTGGTGTAATTGGCCTTAAGCCCAGCTATGGCCGTATATCACGATATGGATTAATTGCTTACGCCTCCTCATTTGACCAAATTGGTATTTTTGCTAACACCGTACAGGATGCAGCCCTGGCATTGGAGGTAATGGCAGGTGCAGATGAATTTGATAGTACGGCTATACAGCAACCTGCAGATAACTACAGCCAGCTGATAAAACACAGCGATTCAAAAAAATTCAAGATTGCTTATTTTAAAGAAGCCATCGATCATCCATCGCTGGACCCGGAAATTGCCAGTGCTTTAAAAACATTTTTACTTTCGCTGCAACAGAACGGGCATACAGTAGAAGCCGTGCCCTTTAACCTGTTGGAGTATATCGTACCAGCTTATTATGTGCTAACCACGGCAGAGGCCAGCTCTAACCTAAGCCGTTTTGATGGCATCCGATTTGGTCACGCTACCAAGGAAACCATTGCCGATCTGAACGATTTTTATAAAAAAAGCCGCAGCGAAGGATTTGGTAAAGAAGTACAACGACGCATTATGCTGGGCACATTTGTGTTAAGCGCAGGGTATTACGATGCCTATTTTAGCAAGGCACAGCAGGTAAGGCGTTTACTGGTAAACAAAACCAACGAAATTTTTGCCAGCTACGATGCCATTGTTTTGCCAACCAGCCCCAGCACCGCATTTAAAATTGGTGAAAAATCTGCCGACCCCATTGCCATGTACCTGGCTGATATATATACCGTTTTTGCCAACCTTACGGGTGTGCCCGGTATTTCGCTACCCCTGTTTACACATAGTAATGGCCTGCCCTTTGGCGTACAGGTACTAACTAATAAACTGGCAGAAACAACTTTATTGCAAATTTCTGCCTTGCTGATGGATAAACACGCTACCGTTATGGCATGAGTACCCGTATAACGATACAATTACTTTTACTGCTGCTACCAATCGCCTGCCAGGCAGGTAGTATAAAAGCAGACACTACCATTGAAGATTTTAATAAGGAGGATGTACTTATTGAAGAAGTAATAAAATCACGTGAACTACCTAAAAAAGAAAAAGTAGCCTATTTCAGCCAGGTTACTCGCTATGGTTTTAAAAACCTTTTTTCTAACTACAGCTACAATGCCGCAATACCTTACACCAGCCAAATAAACCCAAATGCAGAGCTGTTTATACAAGATTACATGCGTAAGCATGCTGGCCACCTTAACCGCATGAAAGAATGGGGGCAACCTTATTTTAACCTGATAGAAAACGTATTGCAGCAATACGGCCTACCAAAAGAACTAAAGTACATAGCCGTAATAGAATCTAACCTAAGTACCGCCGCCACCAGCCATGTGGGTGCTGGCGGGCCCTGGCAATTTATGCCTTATACAGCCCGGGAGTATGGGCTAGTAGTAAATTCGTTTGTAGATGAACGAAGGGATTACTTTAAAAGCAGCCACGCTGCTGCCCGCTATCTTTTAGCGTTGTACAAAGATTTGCATGATTGGCTGCTGGTAATGGCCGCCTATAATGGCGGACCCGGCCGGGTATACAGCGCCATCAAAAAAAGTGGCAGCCGTAATTTTTGGAATCTGCAATATTATCTGCCCGAAGAATCAAGAACATATGTAAAGCGATTTATTGCCACCCACTATATAATGGAAGGCAGTGGCGGCCCCACCACCCACAGCGGTATACCGGCAGCTGGTAAAGCTTTTGGCAGTAAACAGCAAAGCTCCTCCAGTACAAATAAGCAAGGCCTTACTGCCGCCGAATTAATGGAGGTAGAAAAGCTCACCATTACCGGCCGGTACAACTCGTTGGTAATGGCAAAAAACTTGTTGATGGATATTGCCCAGTTTAATCATTTTAACCCAGATTTTGATGCCATATTAGCCGCTTCCGGATCGTTTGACTTAAGGCTGCCACCCGATAAAATGGATATTTTTTTAGCCAACAAATACAATATACTTAACGAAAGTGTACAGGTGCTGTTGGGCGATGCCACTGTGCCTGCGCCACCGGTGCGTACAGAGTACCCGGCAAAAGGCAAGAAAAAAAACACCCGTTAAAATTTACGCCTACCGGCGGCTTTGCCATTGCCGGATATAGCTGGCAATTTCAACCATGGGAGCAATGTAAATATCTTTTTTATGTTGATTGATGTAGCTCAATAATTTACGGTGAGCCTCTAACGAAACATTCAGCCCATTGCCACCCCCTACCCCATGAAATAAGATAACCAGCAGGTTGTTTGATTCTAAGGCCTTATCCACCCAGGCTTTCATCTGCTCATAAGTATGATTGTTTACCACGTAGCAATCTACATTGTATAAATCAACTTTATCTATTGCATGCTGCTCATTTGTAACTGCCCTTGCAGCTATAAACTCTTTTTTTAATCCATTAATAAATAAAGAATCCTGCACTTTGGTATCGCCGCAGGTATAAGCAAATGTTCGTGTTGTTTTGCCATCCAGCGATTGCAAAAAAAGGTTGGTCATCCTTATTTCATTCTCCAACCTTTTTACGGTATACCTGCTTAAATCATTTTCTGCTGATACCCAGCTTCTGCCGGGCTGGCTGGCATCGCAGGGATGATACAAGGTATGGTTGCCCAGCTCATGCCCGTTAGCCGCCAGTTGTTTCCAATCATTTAAACGTTGCTGCACCGCATCGCTAAATGCGGTGATATAAAATGTGGCTTTAAATCCCAACGAATCCAGTACGGGTAATGCATTATCCAAATGCTGTGCGATGGCATCATCATAGGTGAGTACCACGGCACATTTTTTTGAAGCCCACACCCGGCTGTTGGTTTGAGCAATACCATGCAGGCTGCATATGTACAAGGCTGCTGATAAAAAAAACTTCATGCTGCCACTAATGTTTTTATGGATTAAACGATAGATATGTTTAGTACAAATGCTACTAGCATTTTTGGGGATAGGTTTAAAAGACCAAAGCAGCCTTACCGCCAACGGCCTGTGTCTAAAATCAGTTGTTATAAATTCTTTCGATGGCTTGTTTGTATTTTTCCATAATTACTTTGCGCTTTAGCTTTAGCGTAGGGGTAAGTTCTCCGCTTTCGATGGTCCATTCGTTTGGCAATAATTCAAAGCGTTTAATTTGTTCTACATGGTTAAAAAAAGTATTAAAACTATCAATTAACTCCTTGTATAATTTTAATACTTCCGGGTTGTTGATCGCATCTTCATTCGTAACAAAAGGAATATTTTTCTGGCGCATCCACTCTTTTAAATTAGGGATACTGGGCACAATTAAAGCGCCTACAAATTTTTGTTCGGCCCCTACTACCATCATCTGCTCTACAAAGGGCGACTCTTTCATTTTGTTTTCTATTGGTTGTGGCGCCACATATTTACCACCGCTTGTTTTAAACAACTCTTTTTTACGGTCGGTTATTTTTAAATATTTATCATCTTCAAACACACCAATATCGCCAGTGTGCAGCCAACCATCTTTAATTGTTTCGGCCGTTAAATCGGGGCGTTTGTAATACCCCATCATTACGCTTGGGCCTTTTACACATATCTCGCCATCTGCCTCCAACTTTACCTGCTGCCCTTGTATTACCAGGCCAACAGTGCCAAATTTGGTACCGCCGTTATACTGGCAGTTTACGCTAATTACCGGGCTGTTTTCTGTTGGGCCATAGCCTTCGTAAATAGGAATTTTGGCGGCAGTAAACAGTCTTATCAACCGTACCTGGCAGGCGGCGCCTCCCGTAATAATCAGCTCTACATTATTACCGAGCCCCTCCCGCCATTTACTAAATATCAGTTTGTTGGCCAACGCCAGCTGCAGGTTATACCATAGCCCTTTTGCATTGTGGTTATCGTACTCATTACCCAGGTTAACTGCCCAGTAAAACAACTTCTTTTTAATACCTGTAAGTGCAGCGCCTTTATCCATAATTTTTTCGTACACTTTTTCCAGCAGGCGGGGTACGGTACAAAACAGGTGTGGCTGTACTTCTTTTAAATTTTCGCCGATGGTTTCCAGGCTTTCGGCATAATAGATAGATATGCCGCAGCTGATGTAGATGTACGAAACCATCCGCTCAAAAATATGATTAAGGGGTAAAAAGCTAAGGGCTTTGGCATGTACTTTTTGTTGAAAAGGAAAGCTTTTGCAAGCGTTGAGTACATTGCTTACCACGTTACCATGGCTAAGCATAACCCCTTTAGGAAACCCGGTAGTGCCAGATGTATAAATAATAGTGGCGCAGTGGCTGGCCTCTATGGATGCCCTTATTTGTTCTAGCTTTTCGTAATGCGCTGCACTTGGCATTTCCAGTACTTTTTTCCAGTATACGGCTCCTTCCATTTCATCAAAACTAAAAATACCTTGCAGCGTCGGCACCTTATCTTTTATACTTAATACTTTGGCCAGTATATCATCTCCGCTTACAAAAACCAGCTTTATACCAGCATCATTAAAAATAAACTCCAGCTCATTTACATTGGTTGTAGGATAGATGGGACATAGCAACGCACCTGTTTGCTGGCAGGCCATATCCAGCATCAGCCACTCTGGCCTGTTTTTACTGATAAGCGCCACCTTGTCTTGCCGCTCCACCGTCATGTCGTTACCACTCACATTAAGGCTTATTAGCCCGGCGCTTAACTGGTTGATGGTGTCTTTTACTTGTTGGGTACTGTACGTTACCCATTGGCCGTTTTCTTTACTGGCCAACATGGCTGCTTTAGGAAACTGCTGCAGTTGGTAATTTAAAAAATCAAATAGCCGAGAAGATTCGTTCATAAGCAAGCATTCAAATATTTTAGGAAAACAATCAGTTATTTTTAATCTTACCAGTATGTATGTTTTTTGCGCCAGGTATTTACCAATTACTTTCGGCCTTTGCCCCTGTGCATTTACACCCTATCAGTAAATTAACCACGCTAAAAAACATCCATTACTAAATAACACTGCCCATTTTTTGCAGGGCACCAATCATCATTATTAATCGGCCCCGGCATAAAATTGCAATTGTTAACTAAGATAAATAAAAGCCGCTCCAAATCAATGAAACGGCACTGTATTTTAATAAATAAAAGCAGGATTAATAGCGATAATACTGGCCAGCAGGCATTTTAAAAACCCTGCCTTTTTGCAGGCGGCTAAATTCGTTGTACTCTTTACTATGCAGCTGTGTCCAGTTTTGATAAGCGGCCAGGTTTTGTACCGGCTCAAACAGCCATTGGTTATAGGCATCAAACATTCCATCCTGCAGCAACTGGCGATGCATATCAAACAGTTTAAAGGGCAGGCTATTGTTGTTGCTGGTATACCAATCTAACACAAACCGGGTTCTTATCATCGTTAACGATTCGGTACTTATACCTGCGGTGGCTACATTATTTTGTTTACCCATGGCAGCCAGGTAGGCCTCGGTAAATTTATTTTTCTGATCAGCCGATGGAGTAAAATTGGCGGCTGTAAACATTTTTTTGTACCCCTCCAGCAAAATGGTTTTTATTTCGGGGGTACGGCTGCTGATGGGCTCCATGTTTATAAATATTTCGCCATAGATAATGCTCCACACCTTATCTGTAGTTAAGTAATAAAACTTGCTGGCGTTGTAATAATTACGGGAGTAGGCAGGATCCAGTTCTATCCCTTTTTCCCATTGTTTAATGGCGTTGTAATCTTGCTGCTCCCACAACAGTTCGCCAAGGTCGTTATAAAGCGGGCCGCTGTTAGGAAATTTTTTTATGCCTTTTCGATATACTTTATCACACTCTTTAGGCTCCATCAATTGCTTATAAATATTGCCCGCAATTTGAAAGCTTTGGTCATCGGCATCTTCCCTGTCTAACAAAGGTTTTATCGTTTCCAGTGCTTTATTATTATCCCGTT
>JBDKJT010000041.1:0-24149 GCA_039796475.1 Bacteroidota bacterium
TAGTAAGGAGTCGGCTACGGCTATATGGTTGTAGGTAACACTAAAATAGTTGGAGGTAAGTATGTTTTTTCTAAAATTAAAACCAGCACCTACAAAGATATTTTTTCTGGAAAAGTTGCCATTGTTAATTAAAAGGGGCTTGTTATCGTGGCCAGTTTTATAAATAAATTCTTTGTTTTGAACATAGCCCCCGGCCATGGAAAAACCTTGTGTAAGTTGCTGGTTACTGAGCGGCTTAAAGTAAGAGAAAGATATGTTTCGGGTAAACCCGTTTAATAAAATTATTCTTAATAAATCCCGCCGGCCGGTAAGGTTGTAATGGGTAAACTTAACGCCGTAAACTACCCGCCCTAAATCGCCATGGTATTTTTTTAACCACTCATTAATATTACGGTCTACCAGTTGAAACTTTAACAGCGGAAATATATACCAGCGCTCTTTAACACTGATGCTGATGTCAAAAGCGCCATTGGCAATATTTACCAACTCTACCTTTACCTCGTTAAACAAATTGGTATTGTATACCTGCTGGCGTACTTTCTGTAACTCATCATTTACCCGGTAATAAGGCAGGCTGTCGTTTGGTTTTAAATGCACCTCCCTGGTAATGATAAAATCCCGGGTTCTTTTATTACCGCTAATATTTATTTGGCCTACCCTTAATGGCCGGCTGGTATCGGCAGATGCTGCCAGTATTTTGGCTGCCTCGGCTATGGCCACCTCAATATTTTGTGCCGTTGCCAGCAGTGCGGTAATACTTATTAAAACAGTGAGATATAATTTTTTTAACAACCCCATCAAAATAAATCAGGTGCAATTTTGCAAAGCGTAAATGTAATTTATATTAACGTATTTGCCGAGTGCTGCAAGCAGGTATTACAACAGCTGCAGGATTCAATGAATGTACGGCCCTAACAAAAGATGCAACGTTGCTGCTGCCCATGATTAAAAGCAAACCGCAAATGCATTGATACTTTTGTAGCAGGCTCGTTATTTTTTTGTTTTGAATTTGATTGTGTAGTTTTTTAAAGCATACCCTTCAATATTTTTAAATGCCCGGCCACTTAACACTAATTCGTACGCCGTGTTTGGCTTAAGTGCCAATGCTAAAATGATAGATTTGTTATTATTTGAGTAGCCTACAACCGATTTTATTGGATATGCCTCTTTACCTGCCTCTCCATAATTGATTGAATAATCTTTGCCCAACATTGTTTCATTAAAATGGATGGTCATTTCGTTAATACTTGCATCTACATCTTCGGTATTATTGGCAAAGGGTTCTATTGATATTACTTTGGGTAATTTTATTTCAAAATTTGTTTTGACGGACGAAATACTGTCTGCGGTTGACTTAAAGAATGTTATTATTTCAGGATAAAACTCAATGATGGAAGGGTATTTAGTTCTATTATTTTCATACACTTCCAATAAACTAACCAGCTCTTTTGTCCAAAGAAAACCCCTGTTTAATTGCTCTGCAATTTCATCATTTACAATGTTGTTATCCCCGTCGTTGTTTTTAAAAAGGTAGCGTACAACCGAAGCCCTCACTAAGGATTCGTTTAAAATAGTTTCCCAATTTCCATATGCCTGTCGTTCCATTTCTGTTTTCATAGTATCCAAAATTTTAAGCATACTATTACTTAACACGGTATCGCTTTGATGTTTAAATAAAAGTGGATTTATAAATGAGTGATTGAATTCGTGTATTAGGGTTGGCAAATAATCTTCAACTTTAAATACAGGATTGCCATCTTTATCAAAACTCCAGCTACCCATTACTGCATATACTTGCCTAACGGTTTTTGTGAGGTTGATACTTGGCCCATAATTAGCACCGCCATTTCCACAACCGACAATAATGCTAAACTTGTCTTTTGGTGTTATGCCATAATAGTTATAATACCATTGTTGGTTAAATTTTACCTGCACCTGGTTAAATGCTATTAAGGCCTTGTTGTAATAATTTTCTTGGTTTTTAAAAAACAGCTCTGCCTTAGCCTTTGTATAAAACTGGTTTAACAGATGTACGAATTGCAGCGTTGCTTTTTTTGTCCAACGAGTATCAATGTCGTTTTTCCAGTTGGGCTGCAAGGTAAATTGCTGCTTATCCTGCTTTAAGTTTACTGCTAAAGACATTACAGCATCAAAGCCAATGCCCAATTCTTCTCTTACGATTTTAGCAAATCCAATTAATGTGTCGCTTTTAAATTTGTCAAAATGTAAATGAATAGCTGAAACATATTTTTTGGCAGCATCCTGGTTGTACTCATCATACTCAGCTAACCTTGATACAATACTTAATATCTCAACCCGCTTGTCAATGGTTGGCGTTAGTGATTGTGCAAAAAATGTAAAAGTCGTAAGTGTTGATACACAAAGAAGCAATAGCTTTTTCATAAAAATTAATGTGCTTGTAAGTAGCAGTAAAAAGACTTAACAGGTATGCATTGGTTAGATGTCGAGGTAATTCATCAGGTGCCGGTAATTGATATGAATTTCATTTTCATATTTTTCGTCGCCAAAAAAATAAATCACATCATACTCATATCTTTCAAAAGATGCAACAATGGAGGAGATTTCTTTTTTATTAAGATGTAGCGTTACCGTTAGCAAGCCGGTTTCGGGGTGTACAGTGGTGTTAAGGTGCAGTATATGTGCATCATTACTTTCTACAATTCGGCTAATTTCCGAAATGGCAAACTGGCTACGCTCCATTTCCATTACCACAATGCCGCCAATTTCGTTTGCGCCGGAAAAATCGCCCAAAGCTTTTAACAGGTCGGTTACGGTAATTACGCCTACCAGCTCCTGCTCCTCATTTACTACCGGCACTACGGATGTTTCAAACTGGTTGCTGCAGTTAACTGCATTTAAAAAATGTTCGTTTTCTTTTACTGCTGCTTTTACAAAACTTTGCTCCAGTACTTGTATGGTAGCCCGGTCGTCTTCTGCATCCAGCAAATCATCTTCGCTTACCAGCCCCAGGTATTTTTCGTCAGCTACCACAGGTAAATGGGTTACCCGGTAATCGTTTACCAGCTGCAGGGCTTTGTGTACCGAATCTTGCAACTGCAAGCGGGGAATATTGTTGTTGATAAGCTCTGTTGTAAGCATGTGTAATAATTATGCCTTTGTATGGCAATGAACAATTATACAGCAAGACATAAAAAAGAATTAATTAGTTGCAGCGGGCGCTTGTTGTTTTACCAAAAAGGCGTCCAGTATTTTATTAAACTCACCGGGTACTTCCATCATGGGTGCATGGCCGCATTTATCAATAAAATGCAGCTCGCTATTGGGTATTAGTTTATGAAACTCTTTACCAACAAAGGGAGGGGTGATGGCATCATCGTTGCCCCATATTAAACAGGTGGGTTGTTTTATTCCATTTAACTCTTCGCCCAGGTTATTGCGGATGGCGCTTTTGGCCAATGCAATAATTTTGATCACTTTTAAACGGTTATTGGTTATTTCAAACACCTCATTTACCAACTCATCGGTAGCCATTTTAGGATCGTAAAAAGTGAGTTCGGTTTTTTTACGGATATACTCTTTATCGCCTCTTTTGGGATAGGTATCGCCCATCCCGTTTTCAAACAAACCTGAGCTACCGGTTAGTGTGAGTGTTTTAATGCGTTCGGGATGTTTTAACACATGTACCAGCGCCACATGCCCGCCCAATGAGTTGCCCAATAAATTTATATTGTTATAATTACGGTGTTCTACAAACTTGTGTACAAATTTTTCTAATCCGCCTACAGAAGTGTGCAGCAGGTCCATATCAAGCAAGGGCAACATGGGTACTACCACTTGGTGCGTTTGTTTAAAATGGTTGATGAGGTCCATAAAATTGCTAAGGGCGCCAAATAAACCATGCAACAGCATGAGTGGCTCACCTGTTCCTTCCTCTATGTATTTAAACTTACCGTCTTGTTTTATTTCGTAACTCATCCTAAGGTGTACTATATAAGTATTGCAGGGGCAATTAATCGTTTATTAAAATTATGTAATTGCGGTAAAATTATATCAAATAAAATAACGGCTGGCATTAATGAGCCATTTTATCCGATATGCCCTGAAAAAAATTACCGAGCTGTTCAAATAAGTCTTTAAATATAGGTATTACTTTTCCCAGGTTGTTTATCACCACCGGGCCCCATGGTTTAATAAATGGATAGGTAACAGATTGGTTGATGGCATCGGGTTTTAGCAGTTGTACCTGCTCGGCGTAAAACAGTACCACACTTAATATAAATGTATATAGTATAGCATAAAACAATGCGCCGCCTAACTTATTAGCCCAACCCAAAAATGCCATTTCAAATGATTTTTGTACCAGCTTGCCACCCATATTTACCAATATTACCACGGCAATAAATACCAGTGCAAAAGATAGTACGGGCAACCATTGGCCGGGTACGGCTACATTTTTTTGCAGATAATTGGCTACTACGGCACTTAACTTAATGGCAGCTGCCAACCCGGCAATAAAAGCTATTACTGAAAACACCGCCACGGCCAACCCTTTTTGTAATCCTTTTATAATGGCTATCACCAATATTATTATAAAAAAAACATCAACCATGGTTTGTTGTTTTTACAATGCTTGCCTGCCTAATTATTAAGCAACTCTTTTACAATGGCACTTACAATTTTGCCATCTGCCTGGCCCGCCAGTTGTTTGCTGGCTACCCCCATTACTTTGCCCATATCTGCCGGCGAGCTGGCACCTGTATCGGCTATTATTTTGGCTACGGCTGTTTTTATTGCTTCTTCAGTTAATTGCTGCGGCAAAAATTTTTCTATTACGGCCATCTCTTCTTTTTCTTTTGCTGCCAAATCGGCCCGGCCTTGTTGTTCAAATATTTCAAGCGAATCCCGGCGCTGCTTCATCATCTTTTGCAAAAATTTTTGCTCGGTAGCTTCGTTAATTACACCTCCTGCACCGGGATCGGTTTTGGCTTTTATAATCTCTGCCTTTATTGCTCTTAAGGCCCTTAATACCGCTTCGTTTTTTGATTTCATGGCTTCTTTCATTTCAGCCATTATTTTTTCTTCTAAAGCCATCGGGATATTTTTTAGTGAATATAAATAATTAAAAGTTGTTGTGTAATGTGCTAGCCATTTTGTTCTTTTAGTTGGATGGCCCTGAATTTTTGAAAAAATTCTTTAGCAAATGCTTTCATATCATCCGACAGGCCTTGCTGGTGGGTAGCCCTGTTAAAGGTGTCGGCCATTGTCATCATTAGCTGGTAATAAAAATCGGCCATTTCGTCCATCATCATATCCTTTGTCCACAAATCTATCCGCAGGGCTGTTTTGTCGGCTCCATCCCAAAATGCCACACACATGGCTTTTGCTTTTTGGGCCATCTCTGCATTACTGTCGCTGGCACTCCAGGTTATTTGTTCGGGTATTTTGTTGGGGTCCATCAATACATCTATAGTAATGGTTGATTTATTCATTGTTGGCTGTATTGTGCTGCTTTTGCAGCGGTTAATTAAGGCTGCAAATGTAACAAGAATGCTGCTGAAAAATTGGTTGATTTATAGCAGCAAGTACTGCTGCAGCTGCTCCAGTTGACTTTGGGCATTGGTTTGTGTATTTGCCAGGCCTTTTTGTATCAGCTGGTTTCGCAGGGGTTCGTCTTTATACAATAGCATCATTTTTTCTGCCAATTGGTCTACGGCTTGTTCATTTGTAAACAGGGCAGTTTCTTGCAACATATCTACCGCAGCAACATAATTACCAGCAATAACGGGCACAGCGCATTGTTGTGCATGCAGCAAGTGGCTGATATCTGCATACAGGGGAGACAGGTTAATGCTGGCATAGGCAGCGGCAGTTATATCAGCCAGCACTGCCTGTGTTGGTGCCTGCAAAAGTTGTACATCGTTGCGGTATTTATAGTTGCTGAAACTTTGTACAAACTCGTTATTAGCCGGGGCTTCGGGTACGGCCAGCACTAATTGCATATTACTTTTTTGCCTTTTTTTAAATAACGAAAATGCTTTTAACAGGTTAAGCAGGTAATAGCGTGGATGCAATGCTGCCTGGCAAAAAAAATACTCCCGGCCAGCGGTGTAGCTTTCTTTTACCGTTTCTTTTTTTTGCCAGGAGGCTGGCAAAAATGAGGGTAAAAGCAGGGGCTGCCAAATTGTAATTTTGGCTGCCGGCACTTTACATTGGGCCATCACTTGTGTTTTTAAATGCTGTGAGGGCACCAGCACTTTGGCCGAACGGTTTAAATAGGCCACAGCCGCTGATTTGGCAAAACGGGTATAACTGCCAGCATACCAGGCTGGCTGCTGCAAAAAATTAAGGTCGTTTACAAATGTATATTGGGGTATTTTGGTACGTACCGATATGCTGCCATCTATATGCAACAGCAGCTGTGCTTTTATTTTACGCAAAGCAGCAGGCAAGTTGTAATTGTACCAAAACTTACATAGCAATGGGCTGGTAGATTGCTGTGGTATTACCAGTAATTGTACATTGGATGGCCATTGCAAAGGCTGCACAAAATTGGTTTCTGTAATAAAATAAAAAGCTATACTGCTGTTGGCAGCGGCTAACTGCAGCAGGCTGTTTTGTATTAAACTGGTGTAGCTGTTATCTGCGCTAAGCACCCTTGTATTAACAGCAATAATCATTACAACAAAATAAATGGCTAAAGCTAAGGGCAGTAATTGCTACTGCAGGGTTAAAGCCATATGGTTATTTAAGCACTTTTAGTTTTACCGTTTCAATACGGGTATCGCTTACACTTAAAATATCAAACTGGTAGTTGCCGGTGATATATGTTTCTTTTTGCCGGGGTATCTCATCCCTGTTTTGTATAATAAATCCGCTAAGGGTTTCGGTTTCTTCGCTATCCGGAAACTCCAGCTTGTATTTTTCGGTGATATAGTCTAACTCAAGCCGGCCGCTGAATATATACTCGTTGGTAGAAATTTGTTTTTCAATCAGCTCCTCTGTATCGTACTCATCTCTTATCTCTCCAAAAATTTCTTCCAGCAAATCTTCCATTGTTACAATACCGGCCGTACCGCCAAATTCATCTACCACCCATGCAATACTTTTACGGTCTTTGCTAAATTTATTCATCAAGTCGGTAGCACTCATACTTTCTGGTATGGTAGGTATGGGCAATAGTATGTTTTTAATATCCGGTGGATTTTTAAACATATCCAATTGATGCACATACCCCACAATATTGTCGATATTTTGCTCGTAAACAATCAGCTTGCTAAGCTTGGTATTGATAAACTTGTTTTTTACTTTATCGATACTGGTGTTTACTTCAATACCTTCAATTTCTTTACGGGGCACCAGGCACTCTCTTATTTTGGTTTCGCTTAACGATAGGGCATTTTCAAATAATTCTTTATTGATTTCGTCAGAGCTTTCTTCCTCATAGTTTTTGCTCTGGTTAACAAAATGCTCAAGATCTATTTTAGAAAATGCATCTTTTTTGTCGTTGAGTTTTACATTAAAAATGTATCGTAGTATCCATTCGGCAATTTCTACAAACAAGCCCGCTACACCAGCAAACAGGTTAAAGAAAAACTGTACAATATAGCTGATGGTGCCACTGCTTAATACCCTTTCGTTTTTTGCCCTGAAATAGGCTTTAAATGTAAATTCAAAAAAAAGCAGTACGATGGTAGATACCACCGTTTCAAACACCAGCCGTACATAGGGATTTTCTGTATTAAATTTTTTCCAAAAACCCCAAATATCCATCTTCCAAATGGGTGCAAACAGGGTGCTGAATAACAGGCCATATACTACCAGGAGGATGTTAAAACAAACCAGCGTGGTACCAATAAATTTGGCCGGCTTTTCGGCATACTCTCCCCAAATTTTTCCGCTAAAGGTGCCTTGTTTTTTTCTTAACTCAATAGACAGCTTATTGGCAGAAACAAATGCAATTTCGATACCCGAAAAGAAACCAACCAGCAGTAGTGATAGTAAGATTGCTATGGGTGTGATAAAATACATAATTGTAAAAATAAGTAACTGGATTGGTTTTTGGTAGTGCCCAGCACTTTATATAACAGCCGATGCTATCAGGCCTCTATAAAATTTTTAACGATGTGTACAGCCTTATTTCGGGCAGTTTGCAGGTCGTCGTTTACTATTTGTTTATCAAAATGATCTTTAAATGATATTTCGTACGATGCTTTGTTTACCCTGGCTGCCAGCGATTCTGCAGTTTCTGTACCCCGGCTTTCGAGCCTTTTTTTTAGTTCGGCTACCGATGGTGGTTCTATAAAAATAGTGAGTGCGCTATCCGGGTATTGTTGTTTTACATGTATGGCGCCTTTTACATCAATATCTAAAATAGGTATTTGCTGGTTGTTCCAAATACGGTCTATTTCAGCTTTTAAAGTGCCGTAATATTTGCCTTCGTACACCATTTCCCACTCAACAAATTCGTTGTGCTGAATTTTCTGTTTAAATTCATCTGCACTCATAAAATAGTAATCTACGCCATTTTTTTCGGTGCCTCTTGCTTGGCGGGTGGCTGCAGAAACCGAAAAAGCCAGCTGCGGAAAAACCTGCATCAGGTGGTGGGTAATAGAGGTTTTACCGGCCCCTGAGGGGGCTGTAATAATGATGATTTTATTGGGGTTGGCCATTGGTAAAAAAAAGAAAATAATACAATACGGGTAATTTGTTTGCCTGGTTGTATGCTTGTTACAAGTATTAGCCTATGCAATACGTTTAATATCTGCACCAAGGGCCTGCAGCCTGCCATCAATATTTTGATAGCCCCTGTCTATTTGCTCAATATTTTGAATGGTGCTTTTACCCTCGGCACTTAACGCTGCAATTAACAGTGATACGCCAGCCCTAATATCGGGGCTGCTCATGGTAATACCTCGTAGTTGCTGCTCTCTTTCGAGGCCGATTACCACGGCACGGTGGGGGTCGCATAAAATAATTTGGGCACCCATATCTATAAGTTTATCTACAAAAAACAGCCTGCTTTCAAACATTTTTTGATGGATGAGCACACTGCCTTTTGCCTGTATGGCGGTAACCAGCATAATACTCAACAAGTCGGGTGTAAAACCTGGCCATGGATGATCGTATACTGTTAGCACCCCGCCATCCATATAGCGTTGTATTTCGTACAACTGCTGGGATGGAACATGTATATCATCCCCTTTAAATTCCATTTGTATACCCAATTGCTTAAACTTATCGGGTATAACACCGAGGTGCTCTATGCCTGCGTTTTTAATAATAATATTGCTTTGCGTCATTGCGGCAAGGCCAATAAAACTGCCCACTTCTATCATATCGGCCAGCATGCGATGCTCTGTACCACCAAGTGCTGTTACACCAAAAATGGTAAGCATATTACTGCCAATACCGCTTATTTTAGCGCCCATCCTGTTTAGCATTTTACAAAGTTGCTGCAGGTAAGGCTCACAGGCTGCATTGTAAATAGTAGTGGTGCCGCTGGCCATTACGGCCGCCATTACAATATTAGCTGTACCGGTTACGCTGGGCTCATCCAGCAATAAATTGGTACCTGTTAACCGGGGTGCATCCAGGTAAAAAAAACCATCTTCGTTGTATTCAAAACTGGCGCCCATTTTTTGAAAACCGATAATATGTGTATCCAGACGCCTGCGGCCAATTTTATCGCCACCGGGTTTGGGGATAAAGGCTTTTTTAAACCGGGCCAGCATTGGGCCAGCCAACATTACCGATCCACGCAGCCGGCCACTTTTTTTATGGTAAGCCTCGCTGTGCAGGTAGTCTACATCAATATCATCTGCCTGAAAGATGCAGGTATCCCTGCTTACCCGGTCTATCTTTACCTTCATATCACCGAGTAATTCTATCAGCAGGTTTACATCAATAATATCGGGGATGTTGGTAATGGTAACTTTTTCGGCTGTTAATAAAACAGCAGAAATTATTTGCAGGGCTTCATTTTTTGCGCCTTGCGGAATGATTTCGCCGGAAAGTTTTTTTCCGCCCCTTACTTCAAATGAGCTCATGCGATAAAATAATAGTTGGTTAGAAACTGAGGCAACAGGGGCTAAAAGTAAATAAAGCTTACGACAATAATGCTGCAGCTGGTATAAAAAAACCCGGCCTGTTAGCCGGGTTTGTATTTTGCAATTTTTTAGTAGCGTTTTTTAAAGTTGCGGTTGTCTCTATTGCCGCCATTGTTTCTATCCCTGTTGCCGCCATTGTTGCGGTTGTCTCTATTGCCGCCTCCACTATTGCGGTTATCTCTGCCACCGTTATTATTACGCTGCTGACCAAAATTTTTACGGTAATTATTGCCACCACTTCTGTATTCATCTCTTTCTGGCAGCTCGTTACGATGTTTTACAAATGGCCGGTTGTTAAACTCCAGCTCTCCCTCGGTAATATTGGTTAATTCACTTTGTATATTGTCGTCGTGTACCAACTCTTTATGCCAGTTGCTGTATGCCAATTTCATGTAATAAGCAATGGCATTGGCAAAGCCCTGTTTCTTTTCGGGGTTTTCTTCGCTTAATGCTTTGTCGATAACCAACTCAATATTTTTACCAAGGTGGTTGTATTTTGGATATTTTTTTGGATAAGTTAGTCTTTCGGGTTTTGCCCTTAATGTTTCACGGGTTGGTATGGGGTAGGGGCTTTCTACATTTAATTTAAAATCGCTGATAAGAAAAAGGTGATCCCACAGTTTATGCCTAAAGTCTTCTACATTTTTTAAATGTGGATTTAAAAAGCCCATCAACTCAATTAACGCATGTGCATTTCGCTGGCGTTTTTCATTGTCTTCTATAGAAAGGAGGTATTCTACCATTTTTTGAATATGGCGTCCATATTCTCTCATTATTAAATGATTTCTGGTGGTATTGTATTCCATCTTGTCTTGTAAATTCATCATAGCAAATATACTGGAAAAGGTTTGTAAGCCCCGTTTTATGGCTGCCGGGCTATAAAATCTGTTGTTAAATGCTTGCTTTACGGGCAAATAAACGCCTGCAGATAAAATAAGCTATTAGTGCCCCGGCACTATCGGCCAGCCAATCAGCCATATCAAACTGCCGGCCGGGTATAAAATATTTTTGAATAAACTCGGTAGTAATGCCCCAAACGCAGGCAGCTAATGTAATGCGTAAAAAATAATTGAGTTTGAGTTGCCGGGGCATATCAGCCTTGCTAAACGGCCAGCAAAACAACCCTACCAGCCCGCCAAATAATGCTGCATGTACCAGTTTATCAATATCTACAATATTAATCCATGTACTGTCTGGTATGCTTTTTCCGGGCAGGCATATCAGCAGCAGCAGCATCAAAAACCAGGCTATGCCGGGTACAAAATACAATGGCTTTAGTTGCCTTGAAACTGAAGTACTGCTCAAGAAAAAACGATTTAAGAAACCAGTGCGGTATAGGCAGCGGCATCCATCAGGGCCTCTACATCAGCCGGGTTATCAACCGTCATTTTAATCATCCAGCCCTCACCGTAGGCATCGCTGTTTACCAACTCTGGTTGTGCTTCCAGCGCAGGGTTAATTTCTACAATAGTGCCACTTACCGGTAAAAAAAGATCGCTAACGGTTTTAACCGCTTCTACCGTACCAAATACTTCTTCGGCAGCCAGGGCTTTTCCTTTGGTAGCTATATCTACGTAAACAATATCACCCAGTTCGCTTTGTGCAAAATCGGTTATGCCAATGGTGGCAATATTTCCTTCTAGTGATATCCATTCATGATCTTTGGTGTAGCGCAAGCTGGCAGGAGCGTTCATATTTTTTATTTAAGATTAAATTGTATTTTAAAGTGCCTGCAAGTTAAACAACTGCTGGCTTATTTTACACGAATATTTTGTGAAAGTATGCCGGCATTACAGTACTTCTATCCGCATTCTTACATCTTCCAATGGTCGGTTGTAATTGTCTGCCGGCATCATGGCTATTTTATCAATTACTTCCAGGCCAGTTTCTACCTGGCCAAATACGGTGTAATTTTTATCGAGTGTGGGGGTTCCACCCAACATTTTATACGTCATCCGTTTGGCTGGCGAAAAATAATTGTTGTTGGCCCGTTCTATCATATCCAATTGGGCATCGTTGTAGGTTTTGCCATGCACCAGGTAAAACTGGCAGCCGCTGCTGGCTTTAGCCGGGTTTTCGCTACGGGCTGCACAAAGTGCTCCTTTTTTATGGTATAATAAGCTGTCAAATTCTGCCGGTACGGTATAGCCTACGCCGCCCATACCCACCCGCTGGCCGGGTATAGCGTTTTTGGTATCGGGATCGCCCCCTTGTATCATAAAGCCATTTATCACACGGTGAAACAACAGGCTGTCATAAAAATGGCTTTTTACCAATTTTATAAAATTATCCCGGTGCTGGGGTGTTTGATTGTACAATTTTATAACAATTTCGCCCATGCTGGTGGTAATTTTTACCCGGGTAACCGCAGTATCGGGGCTAGCCATTTTTTTAGGCAAGGCCGTATGTGTTGCAACTTGTGCCTGCTTTTTTACGGGCTTGCCTGCCGTAGTTTTTTTTTGCTGAGCTGCTAACGGCATATTGGTTAGTAACAACAATAGGCCTGTTGTAAAAGTTAAAAAGGTAGTACGCATTTTTTTGCTGGATATCATTTAAAAAACTGGTCGAAATACATGAGGGCATGATCTCTTAAAAAATTTTCTTGCTCATATGGGCCATGATTGGGTAGTGGCTTTAGCTGTTTAAAATGTGGCCAGCCCTCTTCGTCATATCCTTCCAGCAAGTAATAACCGCTGGGGGCCAAAATGGTACAAACTGCAATATGCATTAAATCTTGTTTTTGCTCCTTGGTATATACTTGTTTGCCTGTACCCAACTCCTGCACCCCTATTAAAAACAGCACCCCATCCATCTCGGGCTTTATGCCATATTTTTCTTTAAGCAGGATACGCAACTTTAACCAGCGTACCTGTATATCATCCTTTGCCTGTTGCATTTTGCAAATATAAGAAACCCCCCGGGCTGTATACCTACCCGGATAATAGCATGACAATGTATTACCTTTGCCAAAATTTTTAAACGGTATGTTACAGATTAGTTTTATTCGCCAAAACAGCGCCCTGGTTAAAGAAAGGTTAGCAGTAAAACATTTTGGCGACTTAACAGTAGTAGACAGCATCCTTACCCTGGATGAGCTGGTACGAAAGTTAAAAGTAGAAAGCGAAACCCTGCAGGCAACCATGAACGCTTCCAGCAAAGAAATTGGTATGCTGATGGGTAAAGGAGAAAAAGAGCAAGCGGAAGCAAAAAAATTAGAGGTATCGCAATACAAAACATCTATACAACAACTGGGCGAACAGTTGAGCAATGCCGAAAAACAGTTGCAGGAAGAATTGGTTAAATTGCCTAATCTGCCACAAGCCATTGTACCTGCAGGCAAAACACCGCAGGAAAATATAGTGGTAAAAGAAGCTGGTGATAAGCCGGTATTATATCCGCAGGCTGTACCTCATTGGGAGCTTATTAAACAGTACAACCTGGTAGATTTTGAAACCGGCAGTAAAATTACTGGCAGTGGTTTTCCGCTGTATAAGGGCATGGGTGCTAAACTGCAACGCAGCCTGATACAATATTTTTTAGATTATAACACAGCTGCCGGATACACTGAGTACCTGCCACCATTGCTGGTAAACGAAGCAACAGCTTTTGCCACCGGCCAGTTGCCGGATAAAGAAGGCCAAATGTATCATGCTACTGCAGATAATTTTTACCTGATACCCACCGCAGAAGTACCCGTAACCAATATATACCGGGATGAAATAATTAAAGAAACCGACCTGCCTGTAAAGATGACTGCCTACACCCCTTGTTTTAGAAGAGAGGCTGGCAGCTTTGGCGCTGATGTACGGGGATTAAACCGGGTACACCAATTTGATAAGGTAGAGATCATACAACTGGTACACCCAGATAACAGTGATGCGGTGCTAAACGAAATGGTATTGCATGTAGAAGCCTTGCTGAACAGCCTGCAATTGCCTTACCGTATTTTGCGTTTGTGCGGTGGCGATATGGGCTTTGCCAGTGCCATTACCTACGATTTTGAGGTATATAGTGCCGCTCAACAAAAATGGCTGGAGGTAAGCAGTGTAAGCAATTTTGAAACCTTCCAGAGCAACCGGATGAAAACCCGTTTTAAAGACAGCAGTGGTAAAACACAATTGGTACATACGCTTAATGGCTCTTCATTGGCATTACCACGTATTGTAGCCTGCCTGCTCGAAAACAACCAAACGGCCGATGGTATTGTATTGCCTGCGGTAGTGGCTGGCTACTTTGGCAGCAATATCATTAATTAGCAAATAATTAATTTTAGTATAAACTATAAAGGCCCCAATATTGGGGCCTTTATAGTTTAAGATGTATGCAATAAGCACATTTTAGTAGTTTCTAACAGCAATTTCTACCCGCCTGTTTTTAGATTTGCCGGCAGCTGTTTTATTATCAGCAACGGGTTTATCCTGGCCAAACCCATTGGCAGTTAACCTGTTTTCGGCAATACCTTTTTTTACCAGGTAAGCTTTTACAGCATTTGCCCTGTTTTGAGAGAGCAGTTGATTTTTTTCGGCGTTACCGGTATTGTCGGTATGGCCAGCAATATCTGCCAGGTAAGTGGGGTTTTCGTTAAGCAACTTTACAATGGTGTTAAGCGATGTGCCAGATTTTGCCAGCAGCTTTGCACTGCCTGTGGTAAAAAAGATATTTTTTGCGCTCAGGTTTATTTTATTAACTACCTCTTCGTTAATTTCTGGGCAGCCTGCATTTGATGCCACACCAGCAACGGCCGGGCATTTATCTTCCTCATCATTTATTCCATCGCCATCGCCATCCGGTATAGGGCAACCCTGGTATCTTGCCACACCAGCAACAGTTGGGCATTTATCTTCTTCATCATTAATACCATCGCCATCCGTATCGGGTATTGGGCAACCCTGGTATTTTGCCAGGCCTTTTACAGCAGGGCACTTATCCTCCGCATCAATAATACCATCGGCATCGGTATCTGGGCAACCTGCCAATGCAGCCAGCCCGGCCACATCCGGGCATTTATCATCAGCATCGGCTATACCATCATTATCCCTGTCTGTTACTACCGGCACTACAGGCAAGGCTTTTAAAACTGCCTCGGTACTGCGTATGCTTTGAGCCACACCGATGGAATAAAACATATTATTATCCAGCTTAGATGACGACAAGCTGCTGCGATGATTGGCTTGCAAAAAAACATACGCCTCATTGGCAACATTTACCTGCAACCCCAAACCTAAGGGCACGTAGGGAGCCCAGGTTTTTTTACCATAACTGCCAATACCAATACCAGCTGTTACAAATGGGTTTAACAAGTGGTTATTTTTTAGCAGCCTTGCATGTACAGCCGCTTCAAACTCGTTGGTATAGGAATTATCATTGGTAGTTTGCTTTGTATAGCTGGTAAATAAACCGTTATAACGCAAAGAATAATCAAGATTACCCGTAAGGCCATGCCAGTACATAACCGAAAAACCGGGGTCTACCTTACCAATTTTGGGCAATGATGCCGAAAAGTCTACAAAATTGGCGCTAAATCCAATGGCCGATCCCTTTTTAGGGCCGCCATAGTTTTGAGCAGTAGCAGTAAAAGCCATTAAAGCAAAGGCAACAAAAAATGCAATTCTTACTTTCATAATAAGTGGTTTTAATGAACAAGATAACAAGTGGTTTAAACCAGCCTGTTGTTATTTAGCTGTCAAAATTAATTGAATAATCTTTTTAATAACACGTATTTGTGTACGCATTTTACCGGCCGGTTTTATATTATTAATAATGACTAATATTTTTTAAAATATTTACCTGCTAATGAGGCAACAGCCTCGTTATATAACGACAAATATTTTTTGCGGTATAGTATCAACGTTACAATAGTTATTATCTTACCATATGCAGCAGGTTACTCCGCTTACACAAATTAAGAAGCGTCTTTTGAAAAATAAAGGCGCTATTATTGGCCTTGTAATAATTTTATTTGCTACCGTTGCTGCATTGTTTTGTTATGTATTGGCACCAGAAAACTCGCCCAACGCCGATTTACAAACGGTAGAAATTGCGGCAAAAAAACCAGGCTATCAACAACAATTTTTATTGTTGCCTGCCAACCCCGGCGCCGCTAGTAATTGGCTTCAAACATTTTTTTTGGGTGAGCAACAGCGCTGGCACTACCTGCCTATTACAGGTTATCAATTAACTGCCGATAGCTTGCTGGTAAAAAAGTATGTAGATGAAGATACATCGGTAATACAGGCCTATCCTTTGCAGCAGCTTTGTAAGGGTGATACCACTACTTTATTAAATAAGCAGATTGTTACTAAAAAATACTTGCTGGGTACAGATAAATTTGGCAGGGATATTTTAAGCCGTTTGCTGGTAGGCACCAGGGTGAGCCTGGCTGTAGGCATCATAGCAGTGCTTATTTCTGTAACGCTGGGTATTGTATTAGGTGCTGCTGCCGGTTATTACAGGGGTATTACAGATAAATTAATCATGTGGCTGGTAAATGTTACCTGGAGCATACCAACACTTTTATTGGTATTTGCCATTACCCTGGCTTTAGGAAAAGGGTTTTGGCAAATATTTATTGCCGTTGGGCTAACCATGTGGGTTAGTGTGGCAAGGTTAGTGCGTGGGCAGGTTATTGCCATTAAACAATTAGAGTATATACAGGCTGCCAAGGCCCTTGGCCTAAGCAATAGCCGTATTATACGCCGCCATATTTTGCCCAATATTTCGGGGCCGGTAATGGTAATTGCTGCAGGAAATTTTGCTACTGCAATTATTGTGGAGGCTGGGTTAAGCTTTTTGGGTATCGGCGTACAACCTCCCCAACCCAGTTGGGGACTAATGATAAAAGAGAATTATAACTTTATTATTACGCACAATCCCTTGCTGGCATTAATACCCGGTTTTGCTATAATGCTGCTGGTGCTGGCATTTAACCTGCTGGGTAATGGGTTAAGGGATGCAATAGATGTAAAAGGCTAATCGGCCGGGGCTACCCTTACATTTCTGCTAAAGCCTTCCTCCAGCGATATAAAGGTTTCTGTTCTTTCGATGCCCTTAATTTTTTGGAGTTCGTCGTGTAATACATATCTCAGTTGGGCAATGTCTTTGCATACAATTTCAAGAAACATGCTATAGTTGCCGGTAATATAGTTGAGCCTTACAATTTCGGGGATGTTTTCAAGTTCTTTGGCAACGGTATCGTATAAAGAGCTTTTTTCAAGATAAATACCTACAAAGGCGGTTATATCATACCCCAGTTGTTTTAAATCTACATTTAAACGGGTGCCTTTTACTATATTAAGTTCCTGCAATTTTTTTATCCGTACATGAATGGTACCCCCGCTTACAAACAGTTTTTTACCCAATTCTGCATAAGAAACCTCGGCGGTTTCCATCATTTCATGAATAATTTGCAGGTCTAATTTGTCAAGATTAAATTTAGCAGCCATATGCCGATTTTTAAATTATTTTCGAATATAATTACAATTTGTTGAAATTTTTTAACATTCGGCGATTTTTGTTGCCTTTTTTTTACTGTAGTAATAGTAGAGGGCATTTATTTACTTTAAATACGATAAGGAGTGCTGCTTTATGCCAATAAAAATAAGTGCCATTTTAAAGGCATAACTGCTGATAACCCCACCCAATAAAGGTTTTATAAATTTGATTGACCTTATTAAAGTGGTTTTATCTTCCTTTAAAATTCAAAGTGAATTTTAAAGGAAATCAAATAGAGTTGTATTTTTTTTTGATTTTATCTATATTTTAAAAAAAATAGATAAAATATTTTCAACGTTGAGGCGATTTGCTATATATTTGCTGTTCGATATTAACGAGACACTAAAGTTCTTAAAATTGTGGGGTGATGAAATTTTTGGCAGACATGCCCTCTTGTCTCGGGGGTGGGGATAACAGGATAAACATTGCGTAAAGCCGATGGCGCTGCAGCGCCACCGACTGGGGTTGACCACCAGTAGGTTGAGGCTAGCTCCCTCTACAAATTTGTGCGACGGCTAACTGCCCCGTGGAGGTTCGAACCCTCCCCCTACAGCTTTTTACAGCCTCCGTTTAAAAAAACGGGGGCTTTTTTATTGCCCGCCACCAGCCTCTGTAGCCGGTATTACTGGTTTAAACCTTTTATATTTGCGCCCAATGGGACAAAAAAAACTATTGCGCTTTAACGCTATCAAAAGCTTTTCTAATGTGCTGGAGTATCCGCAAAATATGCAAGGAAACTGGAAATCTTTTTTTGGCAATAACCGCCCAATTGTACTGGAGCTGGCTTGTGGCCGTGGCGAATATACCGTTGGCCTTGCCCGCCTTTACCCCGATAAAAATTTTATAGGTGTAGATATTAAAGGTAACCGGATGTATATAGGTGCTAAAAAATGCCTGGAAGAAAAATTATCCAATGCCGCATTTTTACGCACTCATATTTCTATGATTAACCAATATTTTGGTAAAGATGAAGTAGCCGAAATTTGGATTACTTTTCCTGACCCACAATTAAGAACATCCCGGGCAAAAAAGCGATTAACACACCCCCGTTACCTGCGCCTGTATCAGCAATTTTTGCAACCAACTGGCGATATTCATTTAAAAACCGACTCGCCGCAGCTATACCAGTTTACCAAACGGGTAACCGAACTTTATTCGCTAACCCTTGTTGAAATGAATGATGATGTGTATGCCAGTGAAGTACCCGCCGAGTTAAACATTAAAACCTATTACGAATCGCTGGATATTGCCGGTAGCAACCGTATCCATTACATTCGTTTTAAACTAACCCCGGGTATTTTTAATGCACTGGATGAGCAACTGCAGGAAGAATTAAAACAAACAGAAAACAATACCAGCTTATTGCCCAATGCCCATAAAGATGAGTAAACTAATTGCCGGCGAAGACTTTTATTATAATGAACAGGGGTATATTGTTTTTACCGAAAAATACCATCTTAAAAAGGGCAGCTGTTGTGGTAATGGTTGCCGGCATTGCCCGTTTGACTATAAAAATGTAGCAGAGCCTAAACGCAGTTATTTACTCAGTAAAAAAAAGATTGTGTAGTAATAACCTATGCCAGCAAAAAAAAGCACCAGCCTGCCTAATGCCCCAAAAGAATATTCATTTTTTCAGGATGTATATGATGTGGTAAGGCAAATTCCAAAAGGGAGGGTAACATCATATGGTGCTATTGCTGCCTATTTAGGTACCCGGCTTTCGGCCCGTATGGTAGGGTGGGCTATGAATGCTGCATCTACAGCCAGGCCTAAAGTACCAGCACACCGGGTGGTAAACCGAAATGGTATGCTAACTGGTAAGTTTCATTTTAGTACACCCACATTAATGGAAGAGCTGTTAAAAAAAGAAAAGATTGAGGTGAAGGATGATAAGGTAGTAAATTTTAGCCTGCTTTTTTGGGATCCGTCTACAGCCTTAACGCTATGATATTTTATTACAACTCATCTATTTCGGCTTGGGATAATTGGAGTAACATAGCCGCTTTTAGTTTGGTAGGTGCAGTTAAACCCATTACCAATATTAACGTAACCGCCAATGCAACAAAGGCATAGTTACCCGTTAATAAAAAGAATACTAAAGCTAATATGGCCGGTGCTTCCAGTAAGGCCCATTGTATTAAACATGCCTGCCGGTATATCATCCATTTATTATTTATATCCAAGCCATCCTTTCTTACTTTAGCTATTGCTTTTTTTACAATGCTGTTGCCAATAAAAAAGCCGGCAGCGGCTATCACTAACACTACCAGCTGCAACGGCTGATTGTACTGTGGCAATAATGCTGTAAGGTGATTACTGCTTATCAATAATACCAACAGTACTGCCAATATTATTACACCTGCCATCATCGCTTTGTGAATTATTTGCAACGATTTTAACCTGCCTTTTACTGGTTTTGCATCAGCCATTATACGTAATATGGTTTTATCATAATGTATACCAGTACGCCAGTGATAGCTACATAAAACCAAACTGGCCATACAATACGTACAAGTTTTTTATGCTGCTCGTATTGCCCTGTTAGTGCCCGATAAGCAGCAAACAAAATAAAGGGCAGGGCCAGGCCAGCCAATGGAATATGCGTAATTAATACCAATAAATAAATGGTTCGGCTACTGCCTGCAGCGGTTTTTTCCATATAGCTGAGGCCTTTTATCCCATCCGTTTCGCCATACATTGTTTCGCCAGCAAGCAGGTGGTGGCAGATATACGATACCAAAAACAGTACAGAAAGCAACATGGCTGCCATCATTATTTTTTTATGCAGCAAAAAATGTTTTTGCCTGGCGGTAAATAATCCTGCTACCAGCAGTATGCTTACCGTAGCATTAATGATGGCATTACTTAGCGCAAAAAGATGTACATCAAACGGTACATCTACCTTGCCGGCAAGATTATATTTGCCCAGTATAGTTACCACAGCAAATACGATGGTTGAAAAAATGCCAATTAACCATTTGGCCCGGCGATCATTTTTTTGCAAAGATGGAGAAAGCATATAAGGTTGGTTACAATGATTAGATAGTGCTGCTGTAATTTTTAATCAACTTCTTCCAAACAACTCTTTTAAAAATTGGCCGAAAGTTCGTTTACGTGGTTTTTCAAGCATTAGCAGGGGAATATCTTTTACCAGTTGAGCCTGCTTTTCGGCATCAAAGCCTTCGTACCAGCCCCTTACAACCCTATCCCTGTCTAATAAAAAAAACTTTTCGGTATGTATAAAAGCGGTGTCAATTTCTGTGTCTGCCACGCTTGCTTTTAATTCGTTTAAAGCAAAATTGTATATTTCTTTTTTATCTCCCGTTACAAACCACCAGCTATCGTGGTTGCTGGTAAATTTGTTGGCAAATTTTCTTAGTTGTGGTACCGAATCGTTTTCCGGATCTACACTAATGGATATAAATTGTACAATGCTATCCCGGCTGTTGGCGTAAGAATCCTGCAGTTTTTTCATACTTCGGGCAAGGCCGGGGCAAATAGTGGGGCAACGGGTAAAAAAGAAATTGATTACCACAATTTTTCCTTTTAACGAATCGAGTGTTACCTGCTTACCCAATTGATTGGTAAACACGATACTTTTAACATTGTGCCATATAGTGTCTATTTCTTTTTTACCGCCTTTTTCACCCACAGCTACACTGTCATAAAAGTAACGGCGGGGCATATGGGCTGTATTGCTGCTGTAAAATCTTACCAGCAAAAAGCCCGTTATAGGCAAAAGTATGGCCAACATCAACCCGTATAATGCTCTTTTATTCATTGCTCAAACATTAAAAAAAAACCATCGTTCTTGTGTAAGAAAGATGGTTTATAGTAAAAGATTTAAATGCTGCTTAGTGCTTTGCCCCTTTCTCTACCGCTGGTGTGGTTTTTTCAACCTTCGTGGGCGTGCCATTGTACCTGTTACGCAGGTTTTTCCAGCTATCCCCATCCCACAAAAATGCAATGATAAACCAAATAAAAAGCATCAGTGGAACAACGATGGTCATGATAAAGTTTTTAATCTCATCACCCAAATGCATAAAAACCGATACAATGTAAAAGGCTTTAGCCAGCGACAAAATACAAATTACTCCCTTTACAAATAAAATAGCGGTTTGGCTGCTATCGGGGCTGCCATACCACTGCTTGGCGAGGCCAAAGCCTAGTATGAGCTCGATAACCGTAATGGCAGATAATATCCAAAATACTTTCCATATTCTTCCTGTTCCTTCTGCTGGTGCATGTGCAAAGGTTATTTCGGGAGATGATACGGTGTGATGATGTTCACTCATGATATTTAATTACTTAAAAAGTTTAAAACAATGGTTTATTACAACAGGTAAAAGCACAGGAATACAAACACCCAAACAAGGTCTACAAAGTGCCAGTACAAGCCTGTTTTTTCAATCATTTCATAATGTCCTCTTTCATCAAAGTGCCCCAATTTGGTTTTGATGTACATAATGATATTGATTACTACACCACTAAATACGTGAAAACCGTGGAAGCCGGTAATACCAAAAAAGTAACCACCAAAAGCAACCGGCCCGGTGTGATTTACATGGATATTAGCTGCTTGTATAGTGCTTATTAATTGCTCGTGGCTTAATGCATGGGTATTATGGTGTGCTGCATCGGCACCATGGTTAAGGGTAGAAGCAATGGCAACCAGGTTTTCGTGTGATGTTTTTTTAAGGGCAGTAGCAATGGCTTCATGATCTACCGCTGCACCCCATGGGTTTGTTTTAACTGTGGTAGGCACTACAGATAAAGTACCATCATTTAACATTGCAATATGCTCGCCTGTTAGTAAGTGCGTCCACTCCCATGCCTGGCAGGCCAAAAATGCAAAACCACCCAAAATGGTCCAAAGCATGTATTTTTCTACGCCTTTCCGATTCATTTTATGTCCTTCATGTACTGCAAGCACCATGGTAACGGAGCTGGCAATTAAGATGAAGGTCATCAAGCTTACAAATGCCAATGGTAAATCCTGGTGGCCAAAACCAGGAAAAGCGTTAAAAACAGTATTAGGGTCGGGCCAATAATTTTGGCTAAAACGAATGGTTCCGTAACTAATCAAAAATGCACCAAATGTAAAGGCATCACTCATTAAAAAGTACCACATCATTACCTTGCCATAGCTGGCATTGAAGGGACTTCTTCCTCCACTCCACCACTTGGTTTGCTGTACTGCTGCTGTAGACATCAAATTTTTATTATAAGGTTATAAAACTTTTTGTTTAACGGATCATTACTAAAAATATCAGTAAATAAATCCAAAGTATATCAACAAAATGCCAGTATGTTGCCATCACTTCTATCGGCACTGCATTGTAACTTCTTACCGATTTGCTGAAGGCCTTTATAAACATTGCCACAAGCGCTGCTATCCCACCTACCACATGCAGGGCATGTAAGCCCACTATTACGTACAAAAAAGATATCGATACATTTTTTTGTAAGGTTAACCCCGATTTTGCTAATTGGCCAAAGCCCACCACTTGCAGTACTACAAATAACAACCCCAGTATTACCGTAGCAGTTACCATTTTACGGTAGGCTGCCATCTCCCTGTTTTTAAACCGCCGCTCTGCCATCATAACTGTAATACTGCTTGCAATGATGGCGGCAGTGCTGTACCAAAATGCCAACGGCAAATCAAAAGTTGTCCAGTTAGCCTGGCTTTTTTTTACAATGTATGCACTGGTAAGGCCTGCAAACATCATTATAATACTTGCAATGGCCACCCAAAGTGTAAACTTGTGTGGATGTATTTTTTTTCGCTGCTCCATTACCAATGTACTCATATCCATTTACTGCAATGCAGTGCCGGTTTTTTTGTTTTAAAGTGGTAACTGCCTGTTTGCAAATAATGCCAGCAGTACAATCATCAAGTAAAAATAAGAGCTGAACATTACCCATCTTGCACTTGGCGCATCCATCTTTAAAAACAAACGTATACTTACCAATACCATCCAAATGTTACAAACTAATATTATCCATAAACTTGTAAGCCCTGCAATACCCATGTAATAGGGCAAAAACCCAAATGGTATCATCAGCGAGCTGTACACAACTGTTTGCAGGGCTGTAAACCTAGTAGGCCCTTTGGCGCCGGGCAACAGTTTAAAGCCGGCCTTGGTATAATCGCTGTGTGCCAGCCAGGCTATTGCCCAAAAATGCGGAAACTGCCATAAAAACTGTATACCAAATACAATCCATGCGCCAGCATCCAGCTTTCCGGTGGCTGCCACCCATCCAATCATACAAGGTAATGCCCCGGGTATGGCACCTACCAGTACGGCGATAGAATTTACTTTTTTTAATGGCGTATAAATAAAACCATATAAAAAAAGGCTGAACAATCCTATTAATGCACTTTGGTAGTTAAACCAGTACCATAAAATAAACACACCCAAAAGACCTGCTATTATTGCAAAACTGCTAGCCTCTGCCACACTCATTCTGCCACTGGCTACCGGCCGTTTTGCGGTTCGTTGCATAATGGCATCTGTGTCTTTCTCTAATACCTGGTTAATGGCATTGGCCGATCCGGTAATAAGC
>JBDKJT010000042.1:0-5016 GCA_039796475.1 Bacteroidota bacterium
AAACAATAAAGAAGATTACTTTTAAGCAATTTAAATACAAACATTTTTTATTAACCGGCTACATGCCCGAAACCGGCAGAAATAAATAACACCGCATCTTAATCATGTTTTTTTAAACTGATGATGTTATCTTTACCGAAAGTTGTAATCATATTACACTAATAAACCTCCGCTGCAATGCTGGGGGTTTTTAATTAATACACAAGCCATACAGATTTAAGGAGAAGATGTCGTATATACTTTCGGTTAAAGAGTTAATTAACACATTAACACAGGCAAAAGATTTACTGGTAGAGCTGTTTGAAAAGCGCAAATCGTTTATGTATAAATACGATGATGCTGCCGAGGTGTTACCAGAAGATAAAATTGATGTACTGATAAACAAACATATTTTACGCCGCAACGGGCCCTATATTGAAATTGACGACCAGTACCAGCAGTTTTTTGAGCAGGTGCTGGAAGTAAACGAAGAAATAAACACCTCCTACATTAACGAAAATATTCAGCAGGTAAAACAATACATCAGCTTTTACCTGCAGGAAAATAACGACCACCGGCGCTACACGTATTTAAAACAAATAAAAGCATCGCTGCGCAAAATTGGCCGCATTACCCTGCGCAACGTTATCGACCTTAACCGTAATATTGAAAACACTTTTAAAACAGAACCCAACTACGCCATTAAAATTGCCAAGCTGGAAGCCTTTGACGAAAAACGCCGCACTGTATATTTATTAATTGAGCAAACGGAGCGGCTGGCAAGCGATGAGGAAATTATTTTTTTTACCACCGCTTTAGATGAAGAATTAAAACAGGTGGTGGCGCTGCTTAGAAGCCAGCTTACCGAAAGCCGCCACAATTTAATTGAAACCCAAAAGCAAATTATTGAATACCTCAACCAGGTAAAACACCAAAGCAGCATACAGGAAAAAATAAAACAGGTTAAGTATTTAAAAGATCAGTTTGAGTTAAAGGCCAAAACCAATCTGGCGTTTTTGCTGCAGCAAAAAAACGATATGGTTTTTGAAAGCCGTCCAAGCTATCCTTTAAAATTATCGCTGGAGTACCTGCATACCGATGAAGGCCGTATGCAGATAGAAAAAGTTTTTGCCAAATTAAAACAGGGCAAAAAAACCACCATGCAGGTGGCAGAAGTTTTAGCCAGTAAAGATTTACTGCCGCAAACCGAAGATGAAGTGTTTATAGATTTAGAGGAACTGAAAAGAGGTTTTGCAGCATCGGGCAGGCATTTGCACAACTTTATTATGGAGTACAACTACCCAAGGCCCGTTAGCTACGAAGAAAAAATTACCATTTTTTGCCAAATGGTTTCTGTGTACGAGCAGGAGCTTACCATAAAAGATACCTACCAAAAAGACGACATGGTTGAATATGCCATGGTTGTAAATAAATAAACAGCAAACAATTTATTGCATGAATATACCCAACCGATATACTGCCGATATTTTTGACACACTGAGCAAAGGCAAATTTATTTGCAGCAACAGTGTGGAAGAAAGCAGCAGTAAACTGTACACCGTAACAGACGAAAATTTTGATGAACTGTACAACTACTTTTTTGCCATTGGCTTTATACTGGAACGGGGCGATGAATATTTTTATTTTTCCAGAAACGAAATTAAAGCCACGCTGGAAAGCAAAATAGAACAGGCTTACCGCTGGGTAGATGTAGTGGACTTTTTTATGACGTTTGACAATGGCTTTGCACCCGGCTTCAGGTTTACACCGGCAGATGTGCAGCAGCAGGTAAAAGTAGATGCCAGCTTAAAAGATAAATTAGAAATAATGAAACGCCTTACCGGCGATGGCAGCTATGGCGAACGCATCAGTAATCTTATTGACAAACAACTGGTACAGCCCGGCTATGCCGAACTGGAAAATGAATTAACCAACCAGTACAAAGTGCTGGCATCATACAACTACATTAAACAACTAATAGTAAGCATTCAAATACAAGAAGAAACAGCGCATGAGATTCTTAAATAAAATAATTTTTATTAACAGTGCCACCATCAGGTATGCCGAAGTAATGGTGGATGGTAATGTTCATTTAATTGGTACACAGGGTGTGGGCAAAAGTACTTTGCTAAGGGCCATTTTGTTTTTTTATAATGCCGATACTTTAAAATTGGGCATATCAAAAGAAAAGAAAAATTTTGCAGAATATTATTTCCCTTTTCAAAACTCATTTTTAATTTTTGAAGTACAGCGGGAAACCGGTCCCTTTTGTGTAATAGCTTTTAAAAGCCAGGGTAAAGTATGCTTCCGGTTTTTTGATGCTGCTTACAGCCGGGATTTTTTTGTAAGCACCGAAGGCCATGCTTTTGAAAAATGGGAAGACAACAGAAAAATATTAGATGAGCAGCGCATTGACTATACCCGTAAAATTGACCGCTACGAAGAGTACCGGGATATTCTATACGGCAATAATGAGGCTGGCAAAAAAGAGTTTACTGCCTATGCTTTATTGCAGAGCAAGCAGTATCAGAACATTCCACGTACTATACAAAATGTGTTTTTAAACACTAAGCTGGAGGCTGAGTTTATTAAGCAAACCATCATCATGTCGCTTAATGAAGAAGACATCAGTATAGATTTACAAAGCTATACGCACCACTTAAAAGGTTTTGAAAGTCAGTTAAACGATATTCATTTATACAAACAGCCGCATATTGCCCGCCAGGCAGAAACTACTGTAAAAAACCATTTGGCCATTAAACATTTGGAAAGCGAAAAAAATAAATTTTCGTTACAGCTGGCATGGTCGGCAGCACAGGTGCAGCGCAGCATACCAAAGCTGCTTGATAAAAAAGAAAAACAAGAAGCTGAAAAAACCACTTTACTGGAAAGGTTAGAAAGCAGTGAAGTAAGGCACCGCAATAAACTGGATAAAATAAAAGCAGAGATAAGCGTACTGGAAAACGACATAAAAAAAGCAAAAGAAAAAACAGATTATTACAGCAGGCTGCAAATTGATGCCATAATAGAAAGGGTTAACAAAAAAAACAATCTGGATGCGGCATTTAATAAACTAACAAAAGAAAAGTTACTCCTAACCACACAGTTTGCCGAAATAACCACCAAGTACGACAGTTTACTTCAGGCACTTCATCAGGCAGCTAAAACAATTGAGCAAAATAAAAAAGAAGAACAGCTCACCGCTAAAGAGCAAAGCAATAATAATAAAGAAGAGGCTCGCCAGTTGCTGGAAAAACTAACTGCCGAAATAAGGCAGCAGCACCAGCAAAGTATGGAGCAGGCACGTCAGCATGTAGAGCAGCAGCAAGGCACTTTACAACAGGAAAAAATACGCAAAGCTGCCATAACGCACCAGCGCTTTTACGAGGCTGAAACAGCCGATGCAAAAAACACTGTTATACAATACGAAATTGCACTGCAGCAAAACGTACACGAGCTGGAGCATTTAAAAAACAAAATAGAAACCCTGCAAAAACAGGCGGCTATTGATGAAACCGCCATAAAGCAGGCCACCGAAAGAGAGCAGGAAAAATTACAGCAAACTGTTTTTTCGGCACAAATAACAGCCGACAGTATTACCCAAAACCTTACAAGCAGCGAAGCGGCATTGTATGGCTGGCTTAATACGCACCGGCCCAATTGGGAAAATAATATTGGTAAATTATTGCCCGAAAGTATTTTGTTTAACACACAGCTGTCGCCGGTAATAAAAGATACTGCCACTACACTTTTTGGTATTGAGCTGGCGCTTGATAATGTACCCGTTCAGGTAAAAACACTGGCGCAGTACAAAGCCGAACTTACCGCTGCACAACAGGCGGTAACAAATGCAGAAACGCAGTTACAAAAATTACAGGCCGACGAAACAAAAAAACTGGAACTGCTGCGCAAAAAATATCAGCCGCAAATAAAAGATGCAAAAGACAGTTTAAAGCAAACAGAGTATAAACAGGACCAGGATAAAATGCTGCTGCAGCAGGCACAGTTTAATGTAAAAGACTGGGAAGCCAAAGCTAAAGAAGCCAGGCAAAATGCCGTAGCTGTTATTGATGCTGCCATTGCTGCCGCCAGCGAAGCATTGGCGCAGGCACAACAAAACTTAGGGCAAATAGAAGAGGAGCAAAACAAACAGCTTAAAATAAAACAGCGGGAGTACGAGAAAAAAATTGCTGCCATAGAATTATTGCTGAAGCAGCAGCTGGAGCAAATTGAAGAAAGCATTAAGCAGCAAAAAGCAAGCGATAAAAAAGAAGAAGAAGAATTGTTAAAGCAACAAACGCTGGAGCTTACCGGCAAAGGTGCTGATACAAAAAAGCTGGATGCTATTACTGCAGAGCTGCAAACCATTACACAGGAGTTAAAATTTATTGAAGACAACAGGGATAAAGTAACTGAGTATAAAAAAGATAAAAAAGAGCTGATTGATAAAGCAGAGCATTTTAAAACACAAAAAATTTCTTTAGACAAGCAATGCAGTTTTGAAGAAGAAAAGCACCGCCTGCAAAAAGAAAAAATTACAGCAGAAATAAAAGAAACCGAAAACCTGCTGTACCAGTTACAACAGCAATACATTCAACTGGAAGAAGACAGCAAAGCTTTTGTACGCTATCAGCAAACGGATGCGTACCTGAGCCTGCCGGCCGCTTATACCGAAGAAAAAGAAATGTATAAAAACGACCGTACCTGCAAAATTTTAATTGAAGAAATAAACCGCTGTTATTATACGGCTATTAAAAGGCTGGATGAACTGAAAGAAGCAGCCAATAAATTTTTAGGTAACTTTTCAACCGATAACATTTTTAAATTTACCAGTAACCTTACTGACAAGCACAGCTACCAGCAGTTTGCCGAAGACCTGAACGATTTTATAAACAACAGCAAAATTGAAGAGTATGAAAAAAGGGTGAACGAACGTTTTGCCAATGTTATAAAATTAGTAGGTAAAGAAACCGGCGACCTTATGAGCAAGGCCGGTGATATACAAAAAGTAATTACCAGCATTAATAAAGATTTTGA
>JBDKJT010000043.1:0-18168 GCA_039796475.1 Bacteroidota bacterium
ATATATCTTTTCACCCGGTAATTGTCGTTACCCGTACCCTCATCTTGGGGCAGGCTGCCCCGTTGTACTTTCATTTTGTGGGCTGTTTGCCAGGTACGGGTAATTACTTCGGCTACCCTGCCCATGGCCTGGCTATCGCTGCTCATCATGCTAAACACCCCCATATCGTGTAAAATATCTTCTGCTGCAATGGTTTCTGGCCTTATGCGGCTATCAGCAAAAGCTACATCCTCGGGTACAGACGCATCCAGGTGATGGCAAACCATTAGCATATCTAAATGCTCATCAATGGTGTTAATGGTGTAAGGCCTAGTAGGATTGGTAGAAGATGGCAGTACATTCGGGTACATGGCCGCTTTAATAATATCTGGTGCATGGCCACCCCCGGCCCCTTCGGTATGAAAAGTGTGTATCACCCGCCCGTTGATGGCGTTAATGGTATCCTCTAAAAAACCGCCTTCGTTTAAAGTATCGGTGTGTATGGCAATTTGCACATCTAATGCATCTGCCACTTGCAGGGAAGCATCAATTACGGCGGTGGTGCTTCCCCAATCTTCGTGTATTTTAAGGCCTAGTGCACCTGCCTCTACCTGCTCTTGTAATGGGGCTATGCTGGCGCAATTACCTTTGCCAAAAAAGCCCAGGTTTACAGGATAGGCATCTGCAGCTTGCAGCATTTTTTTAATATTCCAGGCGCCAGGGGTAACCGTAGTGGCACTGGTGCCATCTGCCGGGCCGGTGCCACCACCAATCATGGTGGTGATGCCGCTAAACAAAGCATGGTCTATTTGCTGCGGACAAATAAAATGTATATGAGTGTCTATACCGCCAGCTGTGGCAATTAAGCCTGCGCCGCCATGCACCTCGGTGGCAGCGCCAATAACCATACCCGGGGTAATGCCATCCATGGTATCGGGGTTGCCTGCCTTGCCTATACCTGCAATTTTACCATCTTTAATACCAATATCTGCTTTTACAATACCCCAGTGATCGATGATGATAACACTGGTTATTACAAAATCCAGCACCGACTCGTTTCGGGTAGCCGTAGCCGATTGCGCCATACCATCCCGGATGGTTTTGCCGCCGCCAAATTTAGCTTCATCACCATATACGGTATAATCTTTTTCTATTTCAATCAACAGTTCGGTATCGCCCAGCCTTACCTTATCGCCGGTAGTGGGGCCGTACATATTAGCGTATTTTATGCGGTTAATTTTCATCAAAAAAAATTAAGATTTTAAAGGTGAATTGGTGCCGGTTGTTGGTAGTAATTTATTGTACTGGCCCGTTTACCTGGTTGTTAAAACCTACCAGTATTTTATTGCCACCAAAGGCTACCAGTTGTACCGTTTTTTCTTCACCGGGCTCAAAACGTACGGCGGTGCCGGCGGCAATATTTAGCCGCATACCCATGGCTAATGGACGGTTAAATTGTAGTTGGCTGTTTACTTCGTAAAAATGAAAATGAGAGCCTATTTGCACTGGGCGGTCGCCTTTGTTTACAACGGCAACCGTTTGTGTTTTTCTGCCAGCATTTATTTCAATATCGCCGCTGGCTAAAATATATTCGCCTGGTATCATACTGCTTTGTTAATGGGTGATAAAAAAACCAACAGTTGCTATGCCTTTTTATTTAATGGGATGGTGTACCGTTACCAATTTGGTACCATCCGGAAAAGTAGCTTCAATCTGTATTTCGGTAATCATTTCAGGAATGCCTTCCATTACATCTGCCCTTGTTAAAATATTGGTGCCATACTGCATAAGCTGGGCTACAGTTTTGCCATCACGGGCGGCCTCTTGCAAGCGGCTGCTAATGAGGGCTATTGCTTCGGGGTAATTAAGCAGCAGGCCCCGGGCCTTTCGTTTTTCTGCCAGCTCGCCCGCTAAAAAGAGCAGTAATTTTTCGGTTTCTCTTGGTGAAAGATGCATGTATAAAATTTGTTTAATCTGTTAGCTGGCAGCATCGTAGTAAACAAACTAAAGCTGTTAAGGTAAGAAATTTATCCGCTTACAGCACAATAAAATTTTTTGTTGTTTACTGGCAATAAACCCCCGGTTTTTACGCTAATACTTCTGAAATCCTGCAACTGCGGTTGCTTCTTGTTGAAAAACCTTATTCATGTTTTGGACGATCCGCCTGCCCTTAGCAGCTATCACATTACTGTTTACCGCTTCTTTTACTAAAAGCAAGCTGCCTGCACACTACAAGCAGGGGTATACTCACACCAGCAAGGTTATTACAAGTGCCAAAAAGCTCAGTGGTATAGAAAAATACCATCAATGGCAATTGGATAAAGAGGGAATAGCGGCCGATGTTTTTGTTTACGCCATGCAGGGTTACCAGCAATTGCTGCAGGATGGCCGGTTGGGTAATAGCAAAGTGTTAACGCTGGTAGATTTTAGCAAACCATCGATTGAAAAACGACTTTACTTGATTGATACAGAAACAGGCAAACTATTGTATAAAAGCCTGGTGGCCCATGGCAAAAATTCAGGCCGGTTGGTAGCAGATTTTTTTTCTAATCAAGCCTCCTCCTACGCCAGCAGCCTTGGCTTTTATATTACAGCGGGCACCTACCAGGGTAAGCATGGATATTCTTTAAGATTGCAGGGTTGCGAAAAGGGGATTAACGACCAGGCTTACAGCAGGGCAATTGTAATACATGGGGCCGATTATGTAAGCGAATCGTTTATTCAGCAAAATGGTTACCTGGGCAGAAGCCACGGATGCCCGGCCCTGCCTGCAGATTTAAATAATAAAATTATTAATGAAATAAAAAATGGGAGCTGTCTTTTTGTATATGCTCCACAAAAAAAATACTTGCAACAATCGGCTTTGTTAAACCGCTGATGCTACATTTTTAGTTAGGCACGATAGATGAAGAAGGAGCCCCTGTGAATAACGGGGGTTCTTTTGTTATTGCCAGTACTTATAATGGCAGGCTGAATGTAACAGGTAAAATTGTGTATGGATAGTAAAAAGTGGTTGAAAGTTTGGTAGTAAAAGCCTTTACTAAACCAGTTTTTACAACTATCTAAGTAAAATACTTTTTGCTCTATAAATAAGGTGGCAAAAATATAATGACTAAATTTTTTTTTAGGCATGCGAATACTAACTTCACCAAACACAGCGTGTTGCCATAGCTGATGAGTTGCTGGTTAACAAAGCTGATTTATTACATTATTTAAATACGTTTAAAAGATGGTACAGTCCAGCTCCTCGTTTTCCGATTCAAAAAAACATTTTTTAATACTCGATGCACTCAGGGGTGTTGCGGCCATTGTGGTTGTATTATTTCATACACTGGAGATTTACTCTGCAGGCGACCATACCCAGCAATTAATTAATCATGGCTACCTGGCGGTAGATTTTTTCTTTATGCTGTCTGGCTATGTAATGGCACATGCGTATGATGATCGTTGGCATACAATGACAACCAAAGATTTTCTTAAAAGAAGGTTTATACGCTTGCACCCAATGATTATTGCCGGGATGCTAATTGGGGCGATTTGTTTTTATTTTGGAGAGTCAGAAATTTTTCCAAATATTGCTCAAACGCCTGTTTGGAAAATGTTATTGGTAATGCTGGTGGGCTTTACCTTAATTCCATTACCCACCTCTATGGATATTAGGGGCTGGACAGAAATGCATCCGCTTAACGGCCCCGCCTGGTCGTTGTTTTATGAGTATATCGCTAATGTGCTGCATGTTTTTATTTTAAGAAAGCTTTCAAAACTAGTACTTGGCATGTTGGTGTTTGTAGCTGCGGCAGCATTGGTGCATTTAGCAGTAACAAGCCCCCATGGTGATGTAATTGGTGGCTGGTCGTTAGAGCCGGAGCAATTAAGAGTAGGGTTTACCCGGCTGTTGTTTCCTTACATGGCTGGTATGCTTATCAGACGGGTAATAAACCCGGTAAGCAAAAAAAATACTTTTTTGTTGTGTTGTGTTTTATTGGTGGCGGTGCTTTCGTTTCCAAGGGTAGGCGGGCATGATAAAGTTTGGGCCAATGGTTTGTTTGATTCGATGTCGATTATTGTAGTTTTTCCGGTAATAATTTGTTTGGGTGCCATTGGGCAAATAAAAGGGGCATTTGCTAATAAGTTATGTACTTTTTTAGGTGATATTTCGTACCCCGTATACATTATACATTATCCCATCACCTATGTATTTTATGCTTGGGTAGTAAAAAACAACATTCCGGTAATGCAGGGATTGGCAGCAGGGATTGGTATTTTATTATTTACACTAACGCTATCCTACTTATTGCTTAAATATTACGACCAGCCGGTAAGAAGATGGCTGGCCGATCGGTTGATGAAAAAATAGCATTAAAAAATCCGGCAATCATTTGCTTGATTTTGTAAAACATTGCTGCCGCTTATTTTGTATAAGCATCATTTTTAACGGGTAATTTTTATGAAGGTAAAAATTGAGCATATTGCCATTTGGACAAAAGATATCGAAAGGGCCAGGGATTTTTATGTAAAATATTTTGATATGGTATGTGGCAAAAAATACCATAATCCTACTAAGCAGTTTACATCCTATTTTCTTTCTTTTTCCAATAGTGATGTAAGGATAGAGTTAATGCATCGGCCGGATATTTTAGTGCAGCATGATAAAAAAGGGATGGTAAACGGGTTGGCACATTTTGCTATTGCCGTTGGCAGTAAGCAAGCTGTGCATACACTTACAGAAAGATTAAGACAGGATAATTTTATTATTGAAAGTGAACCCCGAACAACCGGCGATGGCTATTACGAAAGTGTTGTTTTAGATACCGAAGGAAATTTAATTGAAATTACTATTTAAGCCCGGCAGTGTTTTGGGCTGTATAATTATTATAAACAAGTACCCTCGCCTGTTGCATTACATACCCACAATAAAAGCTGCGGCAAACTGGCAAGCCAATCCCATAAAAAAACCAGCATATACCTCTTGCTGTGTATGATCGCTTACAATAAACCTGGCAGTACACACCAACCCTGCAATAAGCAATGCAATGGCAATAGGTACAGTCATCAACATGGTATTGTGCCGCATTACTAATAAAAACAACCCTACCAGCCCACCCATGCCAATAGCATGCATGCTTATCTTCATCCATATATTAGCCATGAGTGCAGCAGACGAAGAAAGAAAAACACCAAAAGTAAAAATGGTCATTATTTGAGGAATTTCGGGTTGGTTTCTAAAAACCAAATACACCCAAAAAAAGAAGATGCCGCAGGCAATATAGGGTATGATTCTTTCTTGCTGTGTTTTTAAAAAAATCGATTTGCTAAAGCCAAGCGCCTTTAATAACAAAACGGTAAGAAATGGGAAAAAAACCATTGAGTACGCCACCCGTATAATAATCCATGTTTTTTGCTGATTGTTAAAACCTACAAAATAAGATGGGTGTATATAGGTTAAAAACCAGGTAACATATACGGGTATAAAAATGGGATGAAAAATATACGAAAGCAGGTGGGCTAAAAATTTAACCACACCCGGGTAGGTTTGTTGCTGTATTGGGGTAGAGCCTGGTGCAGGTAAAGGCTGGTTCATCCTGCAATATTATAACTCCTTTCTTAATCTTGCTACCGGAATATTTAATTGCTCCCGGTATTTAGCCACGGTGCGTCGGGCAATATTGTAACCTTTTTCCTGGAGTAATTCGGTAAGGCGTTCGTCGCTCAGCGGATTTTTTTTGCTTTCGTCGCCTATCAGGTCGCTTAATATTTTTTTAACCTCCCTTGTGCTTACTTCTTCGCCACTGTCTGTTTGCAGGCTTTCGCTGAAAAAGAATTTGAGGCGATAAGTGCCAAATTCGGTTTGTACAAATTTGCTGTTGGCCACCCGGCTTACCGTGCTAATATCAAGGTTTGTCATCTCTGCAATATCTTTTAATATCATAGGGCGCAACTCTGTATCGTCACCAGTAAGAAAAAAGCTATACTGATAATTTAAAATTGCTTCCATTGTAGACAGCAGCGTGTGTTGCCTTTGTTTAATAGCATCAATAAACCATTTGGCAGAATCTATTTTTTGTTTAATAAACAAAACGGCTTCTTTTTGGCGTTTATCCTTTTTGCTTCCTTTGTCGTAATCCTTTAACATATCCCTGTAACCTTCGCTAATACGCAGGTCGGGGGCATTTCGGCTATTAAGGGTTAGCTCTAGTTTTCCGTTATTATTGATGATAAAAAAGTCGGGTATTACATAACCCTCGCCACTGCCAGTGTCGCCTACATTGCCGCCGGGCTTGGGGTTTAGTTTTATTATTTGGTTAATAACCTGGCGTAATTGATCGTCGTTAATGCTTAGGCCTCGTTGTATTTTTTCGTAATGCTTTTTTGTAAACTCATCAAAATACTTTTCCATTATTTTGATAGCTACGGCCACATCTTCACCCTCATCTTCTTTTTTTTCTAGCTGGATTAATAAGCATTCCTGCAAATTTCGGGCACAAACGCCGGGGGGGTCAAACTGTTGTATTTGCAATACCAGTTTTTCTATTTCCGATTCAGTGGTTTGAATGTTTTGCCTAAAGGCAAGATCATCTACTATGGCGCTTATTTCTCTTCTTAAATAACCATCGTCATCAAGATTGCCAATAATTTGCTCCGCTACTTTTCGCTGGTGTTCGCTTAGGTTTAGCTGCCCTAATTGTTCCAGCATTATTTCGTTAAACCCTGTTTCTACTTTATGAGGTATGGTTTTGTTGTCATCAGCATCAGCGCCGTAGTTTTCGTCTCTCATTTTATAGTCGGCAATATCATCATCTCCGTCATGCACATATTCGCTGATGTCTATATTATCGTACTCATCTTCGCTTCCATCCAATTCGTAATCGTCCTCTCCCTCAAATTCATCAGCATTGTCATTTTCAAATTCTTCATGCTCTTCCTCATCGCCTGTTTCAAGTGCCGGATTTTCTTCCAGTTCTTCTTTTATACGCTCTTCCAACTGGGCAGTAGGCACCTGCAGCAATTTCATGAGCTGAATTTGCTGGGGGGATAATTTTTGTAGCTGTTTTTGATATAGTCCCTGACTTAACGCCATATGTTTTCTTTGGTTAGGGTATTCCCTGTTTTATGCAGCGGTTACATTTTAGTGTTATACCACCAGCATGAGTCTTTGTTATTAAACAGCTATTGCTGATTTTGGGGTTGACTACCGGGGGTATAAAATGTTACAGCTATTGTTTAACGAAAAACACAAACCTTATAGTTTGTAACGCCGTAAATTTACAAACAATGACCAATGCAAAATGTATAAAAAAGGTAAAATTTTAATTTTCTGCATGATTTTTGCTGCAACGGCAGCTTTTGCTCAAAAAAGAGGGTTTAAAATGAATGGTTTAGCCACTTTTAAAACAGCAGATACAGTAATTGCTTTGGGCAGCATTCAATTAAATACCAACTATTCGCTATTTTTTTCTCCTTATAAATCAATTATTTCCTCTAATTATTACAGTAATGCCTTGGGTATTATTTGCCGGCAAGAAATTAAGCTGGATAAAAAACTGCCTATAAGTTTTCGGTTTAGATTAGGAAGTGTAGAACAGTGCAATTTGTTAGAAGGTAAAGGGTTAAAGTAAAAAAACAGCTAAAAAAAAGTAGACAATCTTATTAAAATATAAAAATACCCTTTTTAGGGTATTGGATGGTGTATAGAGGCCCATTACCTTTGTGTAGGTTTTTCATAGGATATTGGATTTTAAAGCGGGCCTGGATTTTTATCCTGGGCCCTTTTTTTATTCTTCAGCTAAAAACATCAGCGTTTTACCCAATACTTCTTCCATTGCCTCGGGTAGCCAGGTAACAACCCATGGGTGCTGCCTGTCAAATACATGATTGCTATCTACTAAAAATAATTCTGCAGATGGGTTGGCTTCTAGCAGCGCTATCGCTTCTTCTACAGGTACTGCTATATCGTAAGCACCATGGCAAAGCAGCAAGGGTATTGTCAATTGTGCAAACGCCTTTTTTATATCAAGTTTTTCATGGTTTTTTTCGTAATCAATATATAGCTGGTAGTATAACGGCATCTGCTGGTTGGTACGGCTATTGGTATAATACTGCACGCCGGTTTCTTTCCAGGTTTTTATTTTTTCGGGGGGCCAGTTTCCCCAGGGAGTTTTACATTTACTAATGCCCGCCCAACTCACCAGTTTTTTTATACGAGGGTCGCTTGCTGCATATAAAATGGCTATCCCTGCGCCCATACTATGGCCCACCAGGTAAATAAGCTGGGTGTTTAGTACCGTTGCATAGGAGTTATTGCTATCACAAACCCAATTGGTAACAATTGCAAGATCGGTTAATTGGTGTGAGTAATTGTTATTACCAAAAGCTTCAAGGTTAGTAAATTCAGTAGGGTTTTCAGCTGTTGTGCCGTTGTGGGAAAAATTAAACTTTATTAACGCAAAACCAGCTGCCGCCATACGCCGGGCAATAATATCAAAATTGCCCCAATCTTTAAAGCCATTAAAGCCATGTGCATATATTATTACCGGTAGTGCGGCATCGCCTGTTGGGTAAAATACATCAAGGGTTATGGCGCATTGCTCACTACCAGCAATTACCAGGTTTTTTACTGATTGAATGGGGGTATTCATATGCGTAAATTTCGGAATAAATAACCAAGCCCGCCTTTTAATGTTTGATAATTTGCTTTACTGACAAAGCACTAACTTGCAAAAAATCAATACAATACTATTTTATGGCGGCAATAAAAAATATCATTTTTGATTTGGGCGGCGTTTTGCTAGACATTGATTATCAGCTTACAGCAGCGGCGTTTAAAAAACTGGGGGTAAGGGATTTTGATGATTTTTTTTCGCAGCAGCAAGCCAATCAATTGTTTGAAGATCTTGAAACAGGTACCGTTAGCGAAGCCGATTTTTATGCCAATATGCTACTGCACTGCCAACCTGGTACAACCGAGGCAGCCATAAAGCATGCCTGGAATGCCATTTTACAAACTTTCAGGCTTAGCAGCCTGCAATATTTGCCACAATTAAAAAACAAATACAATATTTATTTGCTTAGCAATACCAATAGTATTCACCTCACTGCTTTTAACGAGATATTTACCATGCAAACGGGGCAAACAAACTTTGATGCAGTATTTAAAAAAGCCTATTATTCTCACCTTATCAATAAAAGAAAACCTTACACGGCTACCTACCAATGGGTACTAAATGATGCAGGTATTGAGGCTGCATCCACCCTTTTTATAGATGACTCAAAAGTAAATATACAAGGAGCATTGGAGGCAGGTTTAGCCACACACTGGCTGCAAAAAAACCAGCAAATAGAAAATTTAGGGTTGTAGCAGGGTTATTTTACCTCTTCAAAATCAATATAATCGGCTCCGTTGGCCTTATTGCCCTGTACGGTTTGGTTTTTTGGTGGTTGTTGGTAAGCTGATGATGCCACCTGCTGCTCATTGGCCGCTTGCTGCATACGGGTATTTATATCCTTAAACTGTTTTTTTACCTGCCGGGTAGTTTTTGCCACAGGGATGATAAAATCAAATACCAGTTTATACAGCAGGTATAATACAAACAATTCAAAAGCTAACCTTAAAATATTCATACTACAAAAATATACATCTCTGCTTATGCTGGCCTGTTAATATTTTATAATTACGGCAGCGGTAGTTGGGTAAAAGCAGGCTGTTTTGTTTGTTAGTAATTTCTTACTTACATTTGCAACGGACAAAGAAACAATTGAAGGGAACGGGAAGCGTTCCCTTCTGTTTTTATCATGAGTGATACATTAAGCATACCGCAAATAGAAGAACTGGTTGAAAAGTTGATTGCAGATAGCCCGGAAATTTTTCTGGTAACTGTACGCATAAAACCCACCAATAACATAAAAATATTTTTGGATGCAGATAGTGGCCTTAATATTGATAAAAGTGCAAAAATAAACCGGGCATTGTACCGCACCATTGAAGAAAATGGCTGGTATCCCGATGGTAATTTTTCGCTGGAAGTATCTAGCCCTGGTGTAGATGAGCCTTTAAAATTGCTACGCCAGTATCAAAAAAACGTTGGCCGTACCATTGAGGTGCAATTGGCAGAAGGTAACAAGCAAGAAGGTAAATTACTGGCAGCTTCAGAAGAGGCCATACAGTTACAAGTAACTACCGGTAAAAACAAAAAAGCGGTTACCACAATAGTGGATATACCCTTTACAGAAATTAAACAGGTTAAAGTATTAATATCATTTTAAAAACAATACAAAAACTCCCCTGCCAGCGGGGAAATAAAAGTGAGGCTGGTGAGGTTTTATGGCACGTATTAACTTAATCGATTCCTTTCAGGAATTTAAAGAGGCAGAAAACATCGATCGTCCTACGTTGATGAAAGTAATGGAAGATGTTTTTAAAACCTTGATACGAAAAAAATATGGCAGCGATGAACAGTTTGATGTGATCGTGAATGATCAAAAGGGCGACCTGGAGATTTTTCGCCGCCGCACCATTGTAGATGATGGCGACATATACAATACCCTTACCGAAATAGAGTACAGCGATGCCATTAAAATAGAACCAGATTATACCGTGGGCGAAGAGCTGTACGAAGAGGTGGATATCCAAAAAGAGTTTGGCCGCAGGGCCATACTGGCTGGTAAACAAACACTGGCCAGCCGTATTAACGATTTGAAGAAAAACCTGTTAATTAAAAAATACGAAGACAGGGTTGGTGAAATTGTAAATGGAGAAGTATACCAGGTTTGGAAAAAAGAAGTGTTGTTGCTGGATGAGGAAAGCAACGAAATGATATTACCAAAGTCAGAGCAAATTCCTTCAGATTATTTTAAAAAGGGTGAAACCGTAAGAGGTGTTGTAAAAAAAGTAGAATTAAAAAACAACCAGGCGGTAATCATCGTATCCCGTACCAGCCCCACCTTCCTCGAAAAATTGCTGGAAATTGAAGTGCCTGAAATATTTGATGGCCTGATAGTAGTTAAGAAAATTGTAAGAGAACCTGGTGAAAGAGCTAAAATAGCCGTAGAAAGTTTTGACGACAGGATAGACCCCGTAGGTGCCTGCGTAGGGATGAAAGGTAGCCGTATACACGGTATAGTAAGAGAGCTGAAAAACGAAAATATCGATGTAATAAACTGGACAAGCAATGTGCAGTTATTAATACAGCGATCTTTAACGCCAGCTAAAATAACCAGCATAGATATTAAAGAAGATAAAAAGCATGCCACGGTTTATTTAAAACCCGACCAGGTATCGCTGGCAATTGGTAAAAAAGGCGTAAACATAAAATTAGCCTGCGAACTTACCGGTTACGATATCGATGTATTTAGAGACAATGAAGGAGAAGAAGAAGAATTTGATATTGACCTGGATGAATTTAGCGACGAAATAGAACCATGGGTAATTGAGGCGTTCAAAAAAATAGGTTGCGATACCGGCCGCTCTGTACTCGGTTTAAGCCCCGAAGAGTTGGAACGCCGTACAGATTTGGAAAAAGAAACCATTAATGATGTATTACGCATTTTAAAAGAAGAATTTGAAAGAGAGTAATACAAGCAAACAAGCAATTTTAATTAACTAAAATACCCTCAGGGCCTTAGGACAAACGAATGTCAGAAGTAGTAACAAATACACCCAGATTAATGGCGGCGGCCAAGGAGTTTAATATTGGTAAAGACACCCTTATTGAATTTCTTGAGTCAAAAGGTTTTAAAAACGAAGACCTGAAGCCAACGGCAAAGCTCACCGAAGATATGTACCGTGTGCTGCAGCTGGAGTTTCAGCAGGATAAAGTAATCAGGCAAAACGCAGAAAAAATTGAGCTTTCAAAAGGTGCAGCGGCACCTGAGCCCAAAAAAAAGAAAGACGAAGAGCTGCTGACATTTAAGAAAAAAGAAACGCCTGCAGAAAAGCCCGCCGAAGCCCCTGTGGCAGAAAGTACCCCCCCGCCGGTAGAAGAAAAATCTCCTGCTGTTGAGGAGCCTGCTGATAAAAAAGCAGATGTGGTAAAAATTGAAGCTCCAGAATTAGAAGTACCTAAAGTAATTTCTAAGATAGATTTAGATGCAATAGATTCTTCTACACGCCCTAAAAAACCGGCAAAAAAAGAAGAAAAACCAGCGGAGCAGCCAGTAGCAAAAGTAGAAGAGCGGCCTGCTATAGCAGCAGCCCCGCCAGTAGCTACCCCCGAGCCGGTGGCAGCACCTGCACCCGTGGTAGAAAAAACTGAAGAAGAGGCCAAGCCCGATGCGCCGGCAACCATCGAAAATATAAAAGCAGAAAGACTGGAAGGTCCCAAAATTTTAGGCAAGATAGAGTTACCCGTAGATAATGATACCCGCCCTAAAAGAGACCAGGATGATAAGCGTAAGCGCAAACGCATACCGGTAGAAAGAAAACCAGCACCCGGCCAGCAACAACCCGGTAATATTGGCGGCCAACAACGTCCCGGCGGACCCGGAGGCAACAACCGGCCCGGGCAAGGCAATTTTGATAACCGCCCCGGCAATCGCCCCGGTGGACCCGGAGGCAACAATCGCCCTGGGCAAGGTGGCGCCGGTGGCAACAACCGCTTTAATCGCCAAGGCCCGCCTCCACGCAGGGAAGACAGGGAAATTGATGCAAAAGAAATACAAGAAAAAATAAGGGAAACCCAGGCAAAACTATCTGGTGGCGCCGGCAGGGGTAAAAGCCTTAAAGCAAAATATCGCAAAGCCAAAAGAGATGAGCTGGCTGAACAAAGAGATGGAGAAAACGAACAAGGCAACAAGCTGCAGGTAACCGAATTTATTTCGGTAAGCGAACTGGCTAACCTGATGGACGTAAGCTTTGCAGAGGTTATCAGTAAGTGTATGAACCTGGGTATAATGGTATCAATCAACCAGCGTTTAGAAGCGGATGTAATTGAGTTGGTAGCCAGCGAATTTGGATACGAGGTAGAATTTATTGGTGTAGAAGACGCAGTAGAGTTAGATGAAGAAGAGGTAGAAGATAATGAAGAAAGCCTGCAATCCCGTGCACCCATTGTAACCATCATGGGCCACGTAGATCATGGTAAAACATCTTTGCTCGATCATATCCGCAGTACCAACGTAATTGCTGGTGAAGCAGGTGGTATTACCCAGCATATAGGTGCTTACGAAGTTACCCTGCAAGATGGCCGGCACATTACCTTTTTGGATACACCCGGTCACGAGGCATTTACAGCCATGAGGGCACGTGGTGCTAAAGTAACCGATATTGCCGTAATAGTAGTAGCAGCAGATGATGCGGTGATGCCTCAAACAAAAGAAGCCATTTCGCATGCACAGGCAGCGGGCGTACCCATGATTTTTGCTATTAATAAAATAGATAAAGATGGCGCAAATGCCACTAAAATATACGAGCAGCTTAGCCAAATGAACTTACTGGTAGAAAGCTGGGGCGGTAAATATCAAAGCCAGGAAATTAGTGCCAAAAAGGGATTGAACATCGACCTGTTGATGGAAAAGATTTTGCTGGAAGCAGATATCCTGGATTTAAAAGCTAATCCCGACCGTCCGGCAAATGGTACAGTAATAGAAGCTACACTCGATAAAGGCCGGGGCTATGTAGCCACCGTGCTGGTGCAAAATGGTACCCTTAACCAGGGCGATATGATTGTTTCTGGTCAATACTTTGGTAAAGTAAAGGCCATGTATAACGAAAGAAACCAACGGATAGATAAAGCACCGCCATCTACCCCGGTATTAATATTGGGTTTAAATGGTGCCCCACAAGCTGGCGAAACATTTAAAGAATACGAAGACGAAGCAATCGCCAAAGAAAAAGCCTACCAACGTGGCCAGATATTGAGAGAGCAGGGAATGAGGGCTAAAAAACACATCACACTCGATGAAATTGGCCGTCGTTTGGCATTGGGTAACTTTAAAGAGCTTAACGTAATCATTAAAGGCGATGTGGATGGCTCGGTAGAAGCCTTAAGCGATTCGTTACAAAAATTAAGTACGCAGGAAATTGTGGTAAAAGTAATTCACAAAGCCGTGGGTGCTATTACCGAAAGCGATGTTACGCTTGCAAATGCATCCGACGCTATTATTATTGGCTTTAATGTAAGGCCTACAATGCAGGCCGCCCGATTGGCAGAAAGCGAAGCCATCCAAATTAAGTTGTACTCTATCATTTACACAGCCATTGACGAAATCAGGAGTGCAATGGAAGGGATGCTTGAGCCAACTGTGGAAGAAAAAATACTGGCCAATGTACAAATTAGAGAGGTGTACAAATTTGATAAAGCAACCGTTGCAGGTTGTATCGTTATCAGCGGCAAAATTGCCCGAAATAACCGGGTACGCCTTGTACGGGATGGCATTGTAATATACACCGGCGAGCTGGGCAGCCTTAAACGTTATAAAGATGATGTGAAGGAAGTGCCTAACAATATGGAGTGTGGCTTAACCATCCGCAACTATGCAAACCTCGAAGTGGGTGATATTGTAGAAGCATTTGAAGAGGTAGAAGTAAAACGTACGCTGTAACAGTGCTGCAAACATTTGTTAAATAACACAGGCAGATGAATTCACCGCAATTCATCTGCCTTATTTTTGAGAATAATTTTATTACATGAGGTTTACCATACTAGTTGTTTTGTTTGCCCTTACAGGCGTTGCTGCATTTGCCCAGCCAAAAAAGGTACTGGCAGATAAAATTGTAGCTGTAGTTGGCGATAAAGTAGTGCTAAAAAGTGATTTGGATAATACTATCGTAGATATGCAACGCCAGGGTGTAGAGGTGCCGGCAAATGCCCGCTGTCTTACACTTGAGCAGGCAATGGGTATAAAAGCATTGGTACTGCAGGCAGAAAAAGATTCGTTGCCCGTTACAGAAGAAGAAATTGCCGCAGATATCGAAAACCAAATACGTGGATTTATCAATGCCTATGGCTCTAAAGACGAACTGGAAAGAGTATCTGGCAGAACAATTTACCAATTAAAAGAAGATTTTAAAGACGGGTTTAGAGAAAGAAAGCTGGCCAATGCCATGCGTAATAAAATTGTAGAAGGGGTACGAATAACCCCTAACGAGGTAAAAGCATATTTTGATAAATTACCTAAAGACAGCCTGCCTTATTACGAAAGCGAAGTAGAAATTGGTCAGGTAATAATATATCCTAAAGCAAACAGGGATGCCGAAGAGTATGCGATAGAACAACTAAAGGAATTTAAACAACAGCTCGAAACAGGCCGCAGAGACATGAAAACACTCGCTGCTTTATACTCCGACGATCCGGGCAGCAAAGACAATGCAGGCCAGTACGAAATAAATCGAAACGAAAAACAATGGGATCCCGCCTTTATCAATAAAGCTTTTACCTTAAAAGAAGGCCAGGTATCTGTACCTTTTAAAAGTAAATTTGGCTACCATATCATACAAATGGTAAACCGGGCCGGTGATGATGCTGTTGTAAGGCACATTTTAAAAATACCCCAAATAACCAAAACCGAAATTGCCGGAGCTATCAGCAAATTAGATACCGTTCGGTCAAAATTAATAGCGGGCACCCTGCAATTTGGCGAAGCAGTAAATAAATACAGCGACGACGAAAGCGGCAAATTTACCGGGGGGATGAAGATGAATAACGACGGTAACACCTATCTTACCATCGACCAACTGGATAAAGACCTGGTAGTGATGTTAAAAGATTTAGGCGTAAGCCAATACTCTCAACCAACAGAATTTGCAGACGAAAGAGGTAAAAAAGGCGTACGCATTGTGTACCTTAAAAGCCGTAGCGAACCACATCGTGAAAACATTAAAGACGATTACAATAAAATAGCACAGCGGGCCCTGGAAGAAAAAAAGAATAACACCCTGGAAAAATGGTTTAACGAAAAAATACCTACCTACTACATAAAAGTAGATGATGAATACAAAACCTGCGATCAGATGACCAAATGGCTAACACCATTGGCTACCGTAAAAAATTAATTAAAAATACCTCCGCATATTTTTTAGCGTTCCTGCAAATCAGGAGCGCTTTATTTTTACTTTTGTGCACAGGCATATGCCGGTATTAAACAGCATACATTGATAGAAAAAAAGAAACTGCTGCAGGAGCAAAAAACAGTATTGGTTGGTGTAGTTACACCCGACCAAACAGAACAGCAGCTAAACGAATACCTTGATGAACTGGCTTTTTTAGCCAGTACCGCAGGCGTTACCGCCGTAAAAAGATACACCCAAAAATTAGCACATCCCGATAGCAAAACCTTTGTAGGAAAAGGCAAGCTGGAAGAAATAAAAAACTACTTGCAAAAACATGCCGGTATCGATTTAGTGGTGTTTGATGACGAACTCACCGGATCTCAAATACAAAACATCGAAAAAGAACTGGGTACTAAAACCATCGACAGGAGCGATTTGATACTGGATATTTTTGCCACCCGTGCAAAAACAGCCCAGGCCAAAACACAGGTGGAGCTTGCCCAATACCAATACATTTTGCCAAGGTTAAAAGGTATGTGGAAACACCTCGAACGCCAGGGCGGCGGTGTAGGTACAAGGGGCCCCGGCGAAACAGAAATTGAAACAGACAGGCGGATTGTAAAAAACAAAATAAGCCTGTTGCGTAAACGCCTCACCGAAATAGATAAACAAGCGTTTACCCAACGTAAAGACAGGGGCGAATTTATAAGGGTATTGCTGGTGGGTTATACCAACGTTGGCAAATCAACATTGATGAACTTGCTAAGCAAAAGCGATGTATTTGCAGAAAATAAATTGTTTGCCACGCTGGATACCACTACCCGTAAAGTAGTATTTGAGCAAACACCTTTTTTATTAAGCGACACCGTGGGTTTTATACGCAAATTGCCACATCACCTGGTAGAAAGCTTTAAAAGCACACTAGACGAAGTAAGAGAAGCCGATATACTCCTGCATGTGGTAGACATCTCTCATCCACAGTTTGAAGAGCAGTTAAAAGTGGTAAATAAAACACTGGCCGAGTTGGGCGTGTCAGAAAAACCTACCATTACCATTTTTAATAAAATGGATAAATACGAAGCTGATACCTTTGATCAATGGCTGGAAGAGGAGGTAAAAAAAGAGATACTCAGCGATTTAAAACAACGATGGGTAAACGAAACCAAGGGCAATTGTGTATTTGTATCCGCTGTTGAAAAAGTAAATATAGATGTGTTGCGCCAAACAGTTTTAAACAAAGTGAGAGATATGTACCGGATTCGGTATCCATATAAAGCCGAATTTTTTTATTAAAAGCCTGGCAGGTACCGCCAGCATAATAGCTGGTTGAGCGTTATTTTACAAGCCTGGTTTATTTAAAATAATTCTTAAAAAAACAAATGAATCAAAAGCGGGTTGATATTTTCGACAGGATGCTAAAAGGAGGCATTATTAACCACCATGACCCACAATTGCCTGAAATTTGGCAAGTGGTGGCAACCACTATAAAACGCTCAGCGGCTCTTAATGCATCCTCCAGTACAGATGAAATAAGAGACAGGTTAAGTGAAATTATTGGTAAGCAAATCGATAAAAGCACCACCATTTTTATTCCATTTCATACCAATTTTGGTAAACACATCAATATTGGTAAAAACGTTTTTATTAATCATGCATGTAGTTTTTTAGATTTAGGCAGTATCACCATCGAAGATGATGTACTAATTGGCCCTAAGGTTAACTTGATTACCGAAAACCACCCCATCAATCCAACACAAAGAAAATCTTTGGTGCTAAACTCAATATTAATAAAACGAAATGCTTGGATAGGAGCTGGGGCTACAATTTTGCCGGGTGTAACAGTTGGTGAAAATGCTATTGTTGCTGCCGGGTCAGTTGTAAATAAAGATGTGCCGGATAATACTATTGTAGGCGGAGTGCCTGCAAAAATTTTAAAATTAATTAGTAAGCCTTAATAAAGAAATACTTGCCCGGTAACAGCATTGCAAAAAGAAAAAACATACCAATGGCATAAAATTGCCGAGTCGCTCAGCGATATTCCATTTGCAGCCAATCAAATGGCAGAAATAACCGTGGAGGGTAAAATAATATGCCTGGTTAATCAAACTCACGCTGTGCAAGCATGCTATGCCCGTTGCCCACATGCCGGTGGCAATTTTGCAGATGGCTATATAGATGCAATGGGTAATTTGGTATGCCCGCTGCAC
>JBDKJT010000044.1:0-8840 GCA_039796475.1 Bacteroidota bacterium
TTTATCGTACCCCTTTTTATAGATGAGGGTGAAGGTATTAAAACCGAAATTTCTTCAATGCCGGGCTACTACCGCAATAGCTTGGATGTAACTGTAAAAGAAGTAAAGGAGCTGTGGGCAATGGGATTAAAAAGTGTGTTGCTTTTTGTAAAATCTAAAGACGAATTAAAAGATAACACCGGTAAGGAGGCCTGGAATAAAGAGGGGCTGATGCAACGCAGTATTAAAGCCATCAAAGAGGCCGTGCCTGAAATGTATGTAATGACCGATGTAGCGTTAGATCCTTACTCTTCCTACGGCCATGATGGTATTGTAAAGGATGGCCAAATTGTAAATGACGAAACGGTGGAAGCATTGGTGAAAATGAGTATCAGCCATGCCGAAGCCGGAGCCGATATGGTGGCACCTAGTGATATGATGGACGGACGCATTGCTGCTATCAGAAAAGGGCTGGAAGAAACAGGGTTTACCCAAACCGGTATAATGGCTTACAGTGCCAAATATGCATCTTGCTTTTATGGCCCTTTTAGAGATGCACTGGATAGCGCCCCGGGATTTGGCGATAAAAAAACATACCAGATGGATTATTGCAACCGGATAGAAGCCATTAAAGAAACACAGCAAGATGTGCAGGAGGGTGCAGACATAGTAATGGTAAAGCCGGCATTAAGCTACCTGGATATCATCCGGGAAGTAAAAAATACGGTACAGGTACCCGTGAGTGCTTATAATATTAGTGGTGAGTATGCCATGATAAAAGCGGCTGCACAAAAAGGCTGGATAAACGAAGATAAAGCCATACTGGAAGTACTTACCTCTATCAAGCGGGCAGGGGCAGATTTGATTGCTACCTACTTTGCTAAAGATTTCATCAGGATTACGAGTTAATGGATGCGTATATTATTTGCCTTGCAGATAATTAATGCTTTTTCACATAAAATAATCATTCAGCATTCGCCATCTTGCAATTGGTATGCTATAAACAGGATAAAATTTTAACACCGCACCACCATTTTAATATGTATCAAAAAAGCAGCGCATTATTTCAACGAGCCCAGCAGTCAATTCCCGGTGGGGTAAACTCTCCCGTTAGGGCATTTAAAAGCGTAGGAGGTACACCCGTATTTATGCAAAAAGCGAAGGGTGCCTATATGTATGATGCTGATGATAACCGCTATATCGATTACATAGCTTCGTGGGGGCCAATGATATTGGGCCATGCACACCCGCCTGTGGTAAAAGCCATACAGGAATATGCTACATACTCTACCAGTTTTGGTGCACCTACCGAGCTGGAAATAGAAATGGCTGAGCTAATCATTAGTATGGTGCCCAATGTAGAGCTTATCCGGATGGTAAGCAGCGGTACAGAAGCTTGTATGAGTGCTATTCGCCTGGCAAGGGGTTATACCGGCCGTAATAAAATCATCAAGTTTGAAGGGCACTATCATGGCCATGCCGATTCTTTTTTAGTAAAGGCTGGCAGTGGGTTGGCAACCTTAAACATACAAACGGTACCCGGTATTACCAATGGTGTGGCACAGGATACCTTAACTGCTGCTTACAATGATTTGGATGCAGTAATAAAACTGGCTGCTGCACACAAAGGACAAATTGCCGCTATTATCGTAGAGCCTGTTGCAGGTAACATGGGCTGTGTTTTGCCAAAACCAGGCTTTCATGAAGCGTTGAGAAAATTGTGTGATGAAGAAGGCATCGTTTTTATTTTTGATGAAGTGATGACGGGCTTTAGGCTGGCAGCCGGTGGTGCACAACAAAAATTGGGCATACAGGCCGACCTTGTTACCTACGGCAAAGTAATTGGTGGCGGCATGCCTGTAGGTGCCTTTGGTGGTAAAAAAGAAATAATGCAGCATATTGCGCCATTGGGCAATGTGTACCAGGCTGGCACACTCAGTGGTAATCCTATTGCCATGATAGCCGGCTACACCATGCTTACCGAATTAAAAAATAATCCAGCTATTTACACAGCCCTGGAAGCAAAAACCACTTACCTGCATAATGGATTAAAAGAAGTGCTAAATGCCTGGGGAAAGCCTTATGTGATTAACCAGTTAGGCTCTATGATTAGTGTACACTTTAGTAATCAGCCCGTAACCGACTTTGCATCGGCAGCTGCAGCTAATAACGAGTTATTTAAACAATACTTTCATGCCATGCTCAAAAGAGGAATTTACCTGCCTCCGTCCGCCTTTGAAAGTTGGTTTCTTAACAATGCCCTCTCATACCCCGACTTGGACGAAACCATCCAAAAAACCCGTGAAAGTTTATACGAAATAGGGTAGTGCTAACGTTTGCTATTAGTCTACCCGAACAGTAGAAAAATAATTTCACCAATAGTCTACTATTTTAGTAGGAAAACACTATTTTTGTTTTTGCCGCTGCAGCCAGCAGCGGCATCTGTTTACAAATGAGCGAAAAAGAATTAACCAGTATTAACCAATTACCATCAACATCGGGTGAAGTAAACCGGCTGTTTCCTGTTTTTATAAAACTGGAGCAGTTAAAGGTATTGATAGTGGGTGGTGGCTATGTGGGCAACGAAAAGCTGGAAGCCATTTTAAATAATTCGCCACAAACGGTTATTACAATCGTAGCCATAAGTATCAGCGAACAAATACAGCAGTTGGTTGCCGGATACCCCGGGGTTACCTTGCTACAAAAGGCGTACGAAAAAAATGATATGGCTGATGCCGATATTGTTTTTGCAGCTTTAAACGATGCTGCGGTAAGTGCACAAGTAAGTGCAGATGCCCGGCAAGCTGGCAAGTTGGTAAATGTGGCAGATAAACCAGCCCTCTGCGATTTTTATCTTTCTTCCGTAGTACAAAAGGGCAATTTAAAAATTGCAATTTCTACCAATGGAAAATCTCCAACGGTGGCTAAAAGGGTAAAGGAGTTGCTTAACGATGCATTGCCTGAGGAGTTGGATGAGTTGCTAGACCATATGCAACAGATACGAAATAGATTAACCGGCGATTTTACCGATAAAGTAAAGCAGCTCAACGATATCACAAAAATATTATCAGCAGACAAATAACTGTATGGAGCCAATAAGTTCAGAACCCACCATTGAGCGGATAACACATTCGCAGGAAGTTGTGCAGGCTTCCGAAGAGTTTGTATCATCCCGCTATAAAACTGTTGCCAAATACAGCGCTGCCATAATTGTAGTTACACTATTTATCCTTTCGGTTTTCTTGTTTTTATCTGCTGAGCAGTTGCTGGCATTGCAAGCAGCCTTACATAAAGATCATTACTTGTTTTACTGGATGGTGCTGGTAGGTTTTTTTGCCGAAGTAGTGGCTGGTTCTATGGGTATGGGCTACGGGGTAATTTGTACCACCATTTTGTTGATATTAAATATACCACCACCCGTAATTAGTGCCAGTATTCACTCTGCAGAATCGTTTACCAGTGCGGCCGGCACTGCCAGCCACTGGCAGTTGGGCAACATCAATAAAAAACTGGTTAAATCGCTTGCTGTGCCCGCCATTATTGGTGCTGTTATTGGTGCTATTTCGCTTACATATGTTGGCGAACGTTACGCTAAAATGACCAAACCATTTATAGCCGTATATACCATGTACCTGGGCATACGCATACTTCAAAATGCTTACAAAAAGAAGGAAAAACATTCGGGTGAAAAAAATGTAAACATTACCGTTCTTGGTTTGGTAGGTGGTTTTATAGACTCATTTGGTGGTGGAGGATGGGGGCCTTTGGTAACGGGTACATTTATTAAAAACGGGCATACACCCCGGTATGTAATTGGTAGCTCAACGATGGCTAAATTTATTTTAACAGTAGCCAGTGCCATTACTTTTATATTTACAATAGGTATTCATCACTGGAATATTGTAGCCGGATTGTTGATTGGTGGTATTACCACTGCACCTTTTTCTGCTATGTTAACCTCTAAACTACCTACCCGTAAAATGTTTGTTGCGGTAGGCATCGTAGTAATTATATGTAGTTTAATTACGCTTTACCGGGCTATTTTTTTATAATACAATTTGCCAGGCAGATGGCAAATTTTTTATTTTAATACTCTATAAATTTGGTGGACTAATTAGAATTACTTTATTTTGTAATTATAAAATATGGCAGCCTCAATCTTATACTTCTTATTGTACCAGCGATGTTGTAGCGCTTGATAATCCATGTGCTTTTTTTTATACAATTAGTCTACTAATTTAGTAGACTGTCATACTCATATTAATAACTCAAAAAAAATGAAACAAATTTATTTGCTTGCAGCATTGCTGTTACCTGCTTACCTGTTTGCACAATTAAATGGGGCAGTTATTTTAAGTGGCCGTATAGCCGGCGAAAATCATGAGGCTATTGTTGCAGCCAGTGTATCAGTAAAAGGTACCCGGTACGGAACCACCACAGACTCGGCGGGTAGATTTTCTCTTGTGATAAATCAAAAATTTCCTTTCACCCTGCAGGTGTCGTCTGTGGGCTTTGCAACGCAGGAAGTAGAGATAAAGAGTAACGCTTCTAAAATTGCCATCCAGCTTACCTCACAAACTTTTTTAGCAAACGAGGTGGTAGTAACCGCCAGCAGGGTATCAGAAAAAATATTAAAATCACCAGTTAGTATTGAAAAACTGGATATCAGGGCCTTAAAAGAAACGCCTGCGGCCTCTTTTTACGATGCATTGGGCAATGTAAAAGGGGTGCAGCTCACTACTTCATCAATTACATTTAAAGTGCCTAATACAAGGGGGTTTAATATACCCAACAATTTTAGATTTTTGCAATTGGTGGATGGTATTGACATGCAGGCGGCTACACTTGGGGTACCACTTGGCAATGCTATTGGCCCTACCGAATTAGATGTACAAAGCATAGAAATAACACCGGGTGCTGCATCTGCATTATACGGTATGAATGCCATAAACGGGCTTGCAAATATTATTACTAAAGATGCCTTTAAAACAAAGGGTTTAAGCATTTTCCAACGCACCGGCGTAAATCATGTTGATGGCATAGATCATGCCCCATCGGTATTAACAGAAACAGCTATTCGCTATGCAATGGCTTATAAAGATAAGTTTGCTTTTAAATTAAATGCTGGCTACCTGCATGCCACCGATTGGATATCGGATAACCGTACCGATCAAAATCCCAATAATTTACGCAGTGCCAACCCTGCCTATCCAGTATTAAATGGAGCCGCTAATGTGGCTTTTGATGGATGGAATAAATATGGGGATGATGCCTTGCAAGGAAGTAATACCGTTTCTATTACCGGTTTAACTATTGATGGACAAACCAACCGCACTTTAGCGGTGGCCCGTACAGGTTATTGGGAAAAGGACTTCGTAAAACCTTCGGTTGACAACCTGAAATTTGATGCCGCACTTAGTTATAAAATTTCGCCTGCTACCCGGCTTACCTATACTTACCGGGTTGGAAAAATGGATGGTGTATTTCAGCGGGGTAATAAAATAAAACTGGATGATGTAGTAGTACAAAACCACCAGGTAGAGGTACGGGGCAGCAACTTTACGGTAAAAGCCTATGTTTCTAAAGAGCGAACGGGCAACTCTTATAATGTAAAGCCATTGGCAGATAATCTGGACTTGTATTCGGGTGGTAGCGGCAGTGTGTGGGGTAATAAATTTAAAACAGCACTTACCAATTACACCACACTTAAGGGGCCGCTTATATCAAGTAATTTGGCGGAGGCAACTGCTTATGCCAGGCAACAGGCAGATGCCAGCAGGGTAGTGCCCGGTACACAACGATTTAACGTGGTTAAAGATTCAATCATTCGTATCAACAACTGGGATATTAAGTCGGCAGCTATCCCCAATGCACCCGTTACAGGTGGTGCAGCATTGGTGCAAAGCAGCAATTTGTACCATGCCGAGGCACAATGGGACCTAACCAGTAAAGTAAAACTATTTAATTTTTTGCTGGGTGCCGATGCCCGTATATACCAGCTGATACCAGATGGTAACAATTTTGTAGATTTTAACCGACCGGTTGCTGAGCGAAATACGGCCCTGCCCGATGGAAGTTTTGGCGACAACACATTGTATAAAAAATTTGGTGGGTTTGTGCAACTAACCAAAACATTATTTAATGATAAACTAAAACTCAACGGATCGGTACGTACAGATTATAACCCCGATTTTAAGATAAAATTTACACCCCGGTTGGCGGCTGTTTACTCTTTTCAAGATCGGCACCATGTACGCATAACCTACCAGCAAGGGTATCGTTTTCCGGCATTGTTTGAGGCACTTAGTTATGTAAATAACGGCCGGGTAAAACGGGTGGGCATATTGCCTGTAATTAATGAAGGGCTGGGCTTTAGAGAAAATAGCTATACGCAGGCATCTGTTATTGTATTTAATGCAGCAGTAAGGGCAGCAGGCAATACAGATGCGGCAGCAATAGCCAATAAAAATTTACTGCAAGCAGCCAACCTGCCAGATGGTGAGCCAGAAGGTATCCGCTCTTTTGAAGTTGGATATAAAAGTGTGCTATTTAATAATAAACTGATTATTGATTATGATGCCTACATCAATATTTATGATGGTTTTTTAGGCCAGGTACAAGTGTATGTGCCCATTGGTGAAACAATAGGGTCGGATGCAGCTGCTATTGCCATGGTAGATCGTAACAGGGATGCACAACCTGCCAGTAATGGCAATGCAGCCAGCAAAGGGCAGGATCGCTACCGGGTATACAGCAACGCAAAAAATACATATACCTCTTATGGCTCATCGTTGGGCGTTACTTATAACTTTTATAAAACATTTGCGCTATCGGGTAATATCAACTACAATGATATAAAGGGCAACGCCACGCCAGATTTGTTTGTTACAGGCTTTAATACACCTCGTTTCACCACTAATCTTTCTTTTGGTAATAGGGCCATCACCCATAATATTGGCTTTAATGTGGTATGGAAATGGCAGGATGCATTTTTATGGGAAAGCCCATTGGTTAATGGCCGGGTGCCCGCCATTAATAATATTGATGCACAAATTACCTGGCGCATACCTGCCGTAAAATCTACCATCAAATTTGGTGGCAGTAATATTTTAAACAACCGGTACATACAATATGCAGGCGGGCCTACCATTGGTGCATTATACTATGCTGCCATAACAGTAGATGGGTTGCTGCAATAATCTGTTAATACAATTTTAATATTTGGCTATACACATGTACTTTCACAGGAATTTGCCGGGCAGTAATACCGGTAAATTTTTGTGATGAATAAATACCTCTTTGTTTTTTTAGCCTGTATATACAGCCACACAATTGCTGCCCAACACAGCACCCGCCATTTAAATATGCTGTGGGTGAATTACAATAACACGGTAGAACTGAATAATAAATGGCTTATAACAAGTGATGTGCAGTTACGAACCCGGGATTGGCTACGCCAATGGTCGTTAGTGGCTTTGCGTACAGGAGCAGGTTATAAAATAAATAAGCAACTTACCGCCATTGCTGGCTTTACATGGTTTGGTAATGTACGGTATGTATCAGACAGCGCAGTAATTAGCAACGAATGGCGGCCATGGCAAGAGGTAACTTTAAGTATACACCCCGGCAAAGGCCTGCTGCAACAGCGGATAAGAACAGAGCAAAGGTTTTTGCAAAAACTGATACGTACACAGCACACACAGGCGTACGAAAAACGTTTCAGGTTTCGGTACAGGATAGAATATGCATTTGCTCCCTTGGGAAAAACAATTGAAGTACATGTAGGTAACGAAACAATGGTTAATATGAACTATATGGGAGATGATCGTTTTTTTGATCAAAACAGAACATTCTTAATCGTCAATTATAAAACAGCTGCTAATACCTTTATACAGTTTCAATATATCAAACTAATACAATGGTTTGGTGCGGTTGATTTGCTGGAAGATCAAAACGTATACAGGTTGAGTGTGCATCAATTAATAAAGGCCCACCGCCACTAAAGCTTCTACCAATGTTAAAACTAACCATACAAGCAAAGTTATTGGTACTTGCCATGGTATATTGCCTGGCAGCTACAGCACAAACAAAAATCACCACACATTATAACAAAACATGGGTGGCTTATTTTAATCAAACCCGGCTAAGCAATAAATGGGGTATTTGGGCAGATGTACACTTGCGTACAAAAGACGATTTTGTAGATGGTGTGGCGCAAAGTATTGTAAGGGTAGGCCTGATGTATTACCTGGCGGATGCTACTAAACTCAGCGCAGGGTATGCTTACATCAACGATTTTCCGGGCGATAATCACAAAAATATTTCGGCATATGAGCACCGTCCCTGGCAGCAATTGCAATGGCATACCAAGTACGGCAAACACCGTATGGCGCAGTACATTCGGCTAGAAGAACGGTACCGGCGAAAAATTAAAAATGATGATGAGCTTGCAGATGGTTACAATTTTAACTTTAGGGTACGGTATAATATTTTGTACGAAATACCCTTTGTAAAAGCAGCTGGCGAGCCCGGTAATTGGTCGTTTGTGCTAAACGATGAGTTGCATGTAAATTTCGGAAAACAGGTAGTAAATAATTATTTTGATCAAAATCGCTTTTTTGGCGGATTTAAATACCAACTCAATAAGCAAAGCAATCTTCAGTTTGGATATATGAACTGGTTTCAACAATTAGCAGCTGGTAATCGGTACCGCAACAGTAACGTTATCCGTGTATTCTTTTTCCAAAATTTTGATGTAAGAAAAAAACACTAACTCCTTATTGAGAGCGCAATAACCCAAAAGCAGGCAATTTTGCCTGCTTTTGGGTTATTGAAAATATCCGTTGCAAATTCTTGCATTT
>JBDKJT010000045.1:0-22300 GCA_039796475.1 Bacteroidota bacterium
AAGCCAGTATTTGGTACCTCATATTGCCGATTGCTGTACTGATAGCCGCCACTATTTTTTTTGATTTGGATGCGTTAAAGGGTGTAATAGTAGCACTGCTGTTTACCATTGGTTATTACACTATAAAAAAAGTGGCTGGGTTTAAAGCATTGTCTGCCTCAACAATTGATGGGATGAAGAGCATGCTGTTTGCGCTGGTGCTGCTGTTACTAAGTTACCTGCTAAAAAACCTTGGCGACGAAATGGGGCTTACACAATATATAATTGAGGTAGTGTCGCCTAATGTAAGCAGGCAGCTGTTGCCGTTAGCGATCTTTTTATCATTAGGCTTGGTGGCATTTACCACGGGTAATTCCTGGGGCTTATATGCCATAGCCATACCGCTGGTAATACCGCTGGCAGCTGCCCTGCAATGTAATATATGGTTGTGTATTGGTGCGGTGGTAAGTGCAGGTGCTTTTGGCGCCCACGCCTGCTTTTACAGCGATGCTACTATACTGGCTGCACAGGGGGCAGAGTGTAATAATTATGAGCATGGGATAACGCAGTTGCCTTATGCCATGCTATCTTTTTTGCTTAGTTGCCTGGCTTATATAATAATGGGGTACTGGCTGGCCTGATGGCCGGGCTGGCTACCAGTAACGGATACGGCTTGTAAACATTAAAACGATTGACAATGCAAGTGCAAATTGAAAAATACATACAAATCATTGGCGATGGATTAGCGGTAAGGCATATGGAGCCTGCCGATGCGGTGGCTTTAGAGGCATTGCAAAAAATTGTTTTTCCTGCTTTAAGCGAAGATGAATTGATAAGGGCACCGCACTACCTGCGCCACCTGCAGCTTTTTCCCGAAGGTCAATTTGTTATTACCGATAATGGCAAGGTAATAGGCATGACAACCACCATGCGTAGTGAGTTTGATTTTAACCATTATCACCACACATTTATAGAAACCATTGCAGGCGGCTGGCTTACCAACCATAATCCTAATGGCGACTGGTTGTACGGCCTGGATATCGGGGTGCACCCTGCTTATAGGGGTAAAGGGCTTGCCCGTTATTTATACCGGGCCCGCCATATCATTGCCAGGGAGCTGGGGCTAAAAGGGCAGGTAACAGTAGGCATGATGAATGGCTATGGTGCAGTTAGCAGCCAAATAAGCGGCGAACAATATTACCAGCAACTGGTGCAGGGTACAAGAACCGACCCTACCATTACACCACAAATGAAAATTGGTTTTGTGCCGCTGGCGCTGATACCAGATTACCTAACCGACCCTACCTGCGGTAATTATGGTGTGCTCATAAAAATTGATATTAATAAAGACATATAAAATGGAAGTAAAAACAGCCCTTACGGAAACAGCTATTTTAAAATGCAGGGATGCCATGCTGGCGCTAAGGCCCCATATAGCACCAGCAGCATTTGTACCCATGGTAAAAGAAATGATTGCCGAAGGCTACCAGCTGGCTTATGTAGAAGCAGATGGCAAAGCTGCGGCCGTAATAGGATACCGCTACCTGCAGTACTTGTACAATGGCAAGCATATTTATATTGATGACCTTAGTACACTGCCCGAGTACAGGGGCAAGGGTTATGCTGGCTTATTGCTGGATTATGTAGAAAGTGAAGCAATTGTAAAAGGTTACCAGGCTGTAACCCTCGACTCTGGCCATCACCGGGCTGCTGCTCACCGGCTTTATATGAACAAAGGATTTACCATTGTAGCACATCATTTTTCAAAAACCTTAAAATAAACCTTATGGCACATATTCAATTAAAAACCGCAATACCCGGCCCTAAAGGGCAGGCCGCTTTAGAAAGAAGAAAAAACGCCCTGCCCAACGGGCTGGCAAAATCAACCGATGTAGTGGTTGAAAAAGCATCTGGCGCACTTATATGGGATGTAGATGGTAACCAGCTACTGGATTTTGCCGGTGGCATTGGTATGATTAACGTGGGGCATAGCAACCCACAGGTAGTAAGTGCAATAAAAGAGCAGCTGGATAAATACATACATACCTGCACACTGGTAACCACTATGGAGCCTTACCTGGAGCTGGCAGAGTTGTTAAATAGCAGCACCCCCGGCAGTTTTGCCAAAAAAACACTGCTGGCCAACTCTGGCTCAGAAGCGGTTGAAAATGCAGTAAACGTTGCAAAGTATTATACCAGGCGAAATGCAGTGCTGTGCTTTGAGGGCGCCTATCATGGCCGTACCTTGCTTACCTTAAGCCTTACAAGCAAATATGCCCTGTTTAAAAAAGGATTTGGGTCATACGTTTCCGATATCTACCGCATTGCAGCCCCCAACACTTACAGGGCCTTACCCGGTATGAGCGAAGCGGATTATGTGCAGCATTGTATAAAAAAATTAGATGAGGCATTTATTTCGCAGGTAGACCCCGATTCGCTGGCAGCTATCATTATTGAGCCGGTACAGGGCGAAGGTGGATTTTTACCCATACCCACAGCCTACCTACAAAAATTGCGGCAGGTATGCGATAAGCATGGCATTGTATTAATTGCTGATGAAATACAATGTGGTGCAAGCCGTACAGGCAAATTATTTGCTATTGAGCACAGTGGCGTAGTGCCAGATATTGTGGTAAGTGCCAAATCAATTGGTGCAGGCATGCCCATCAGCGCTGTTACAGGTCGTGCCGAAATAATGGACGCTCCCCATTTGGGTGGAGTAGGTGGTACCTACGGCGGTAGCCCGGTAGCCTGCGTGGCAGCCATCGAAGCCATTAAAATATTAAAATCTCCAGCGTTTTTACAACGGGTAAATGAAGTGGGCGAAATAATGCGGAACACACTGGAAGCCTGGAAACAAAAATATGCCCTTATTGGTGATGTAAGGGGTATGGGTGCCATGCAACTGGTAGAATTTGTAAAAGACAGAAATAGTAAAGAGCCCGATGCTGATGCCACGCTGGAAATAATACGGGATGCAGTAGCACACGGATTGGTAATGATAAGGGCAGGCTTGTTTAGCAATTGTATTCGCTTGCTGCCACCGGTGGTAATTACCAATGAGCAGCTTACAGAAGGGTTGCAAGTACTGGAAGAGGCCATTGCAAGGGCGCAGGCAAAAAGAAGTTAGGGGTGCAGTTAGCAAGCTGTATACAAACCAACTGGCTAAAATATTTTAATCACTTATTATTTTATTTACGTTGAACTCGCTGCTGATACATAATGCCAACATACTCTCCTTTCAGGATGGCTTTGTGCCCGGTACTGCAGATACCCTGGTGGTAGCTGAAAACAGCATTGAGGCAGTAGGCCGGTATGATGAGTTAAAAAATCTTGCCCATGGCGGCACCGTAATTATTGATGCCGGGGGCAAAACACTGATGCCAGGATTTAACGACTCTCACATCCATATATGGAAAGTGGGCAGCCTTAAAACCTTTATGCTGGATATAAGAGGCGTAAGCAGCAAAGATGAAATGCAGCAGCAGCTAAGCGATTATATTGCGGCCAACCCTCACCTGCATTGGGTTACCGCAAGAGGATTTAACGAGGCTGGGTGGAGTGAGGGCACATTGCCCACCCGGCACGACCTTGATAAAGTGTCTGCCAGTAAACCCATTTATGTAATACGCACTTGTGCCCATATTGCAGTATGCAATACAGCAGCCTTGCAGGCCGCTGGTATTACAGCGGCTACCCCTGTGCCGCAGGGTGGGGTAATGCAGTTGGGTGCCGATGGGCAGCCAAACGGAATTTTTGCAGAAACAGCGCTGGGCCTGGTGGCTAATAAAATACCTGCCTATACCAAAAACGATTTTAAGATAATGGTAAGGGCCATGCAGCAAGAGCTGCACCAGTACGGTATTACCGCTGCCACCGACCCGGCTGTAGATCCTGTATTGTTACAAGCTTATCATGAAATGAATGCGGCCGGGGAGTTGGGCTTTAGGCTAAATGCACTGCCCATCATTTTGCCAGATGGTGGTACCCAACCGTATCCCATACCCCAAAAATTCAGCAGCAGTTTTTTTAATATTAATACCGTAAAGTTTTTTAGCGATGGGGGCCTGAGTGGCCAAACAGCTGCCTTAAAACGCAGCTATAAAAATAGCACCCAACAAGGGGTATTAAGGTTGCAGCAGCAACAATACCTGGGCCTTTGCCGGCAAGCCATGCAAAATGGGTTGGGCGTAGCCACCCATGCCATTGGTGATGCAGCTATTGAAATGGTAATAGACATTTACAAACAACTGCAAGCTGCTTACCCATCGCTTATTAAACGGATAGAGCATTTGGGCCTGCCGCTAACCCAACACCTGGCAGCCATGCAAGCCAATAATATTGCCTGCTCTATGCAAACCATTTTTTTAGATGAACTGGGCAAAAATTTTACAAAATACCTGGATGATGATTACCTGCAACGATGCTACCCGGTACGCTCTGTTTTGCAGCATGGCATACTAACGGCTTTATCGTCTGATGCGCCGGTAGTAAAAAACTTTAACCCTCTTAAAGGGGCGTCGGTGGCGGTAACCCGTAAAGCCAATCAAGGTGTAACAATAGCACCCAACGAAGCTATTACCATGCATCAAGCGCTAAAAGCCTATACATTTAGTGCTGCACAAATAAGTGGTACCATGCAGTGGGGCGCTTTACAAAAAAACAAGCTTGCCGATTTTATTATTACCGATAAAAATCCCCTTACCACTGCGGCTGATGTAGTGCAGGATATTAAAGTGCTGCAAACATTTGTAGATGGGCAATGTGTATACAAGGCAATACCTTAGTGTACTAACTATCTTTTAAAACCTCTCCATTTTTATCGGGCAATGTATGGCACTGGTAGCTGCAATTACCGCATTGGTACACATATTCGGCAGCTACTGCATAGCTGGTAAATAACCAGGTAAGCACAGCAGTTAAATAATTACTGGCTTTTGGTTTGGTAACCTGGCTAAAACTATTGCTGCCGCATTGTGGGCAGGTGGCAGACAGCATGTATTCAATATAATAGCCACGCAATAATTTTATTACCCTTGCTTCATCCTTTTTTTTAACCTGTATTTTTATGCCGCCAATTGCGTTGCTCAGCATAGGATCGAGGGTTACGGTATTTTCATCTTTTAACCAGCACTCCACCCCATCACTTTGCAGGCGGGTAAGTATAATACTGGCTTTAAAATAATTGTCAAACGATTGTACGGTTACTAATTGCATCGCTATAAATTAAAGTATAAATATTACCGTCCAAATTCGTCGCCATACTCCTCTGCATAGGCTTCGTATCTTTTTATGAGGGCAATATTTTTTCTTTCTATATCTGTTAATAATGTGGTAACATCTGCAGTGTAGGGTATATACCAATCTTCGTTTTCAAATATTTCTCTCAGGCTTCGTTTTTTAAAACAATAGCCATGCCTGGCAAAAATTTCGTTACGCATATACTCCAGGTCTTCCTTTAGCATGTTTTCTACATCGGTGCTGGTAAGCAGCCGTTGCGATGCCTGCGGAAATGTGCCAATTGCCGGCTGATAGGTAAATACTTTTTTTTGTAGTGTAAAATTTTTGGCGCCCAACGTGGCAGTGGGTATATAGGGCCTCCAATTGCCTGTAATGCTAGCCGGTGTATTGCTGCTGAGCATCCAATCAAAAATACCGTCGTTGGGGTGGTTGCCCGGCTCTTTTGCTGTTACCAGCAATACTTTTTCTTTTACTACAAAAGTGCCTTTAAAAGGGCGGTCGTTTCCTGCAACCACCGATCTTCCTTCAACTGTGTCTTTATGTACTTTGGTAACCAGTAAGGTAATGGTATTGTTTCCAAACGAGCCAGAAAATGCGCCAATCAACATGTTGTCGTTTGCAGCAGCAGTAAGTGTGTCGGTTGTTGCATTTTCAGCAATGCTATGCTGGTTGCTGCTACAACCTGCAACAAACAAAACCATGGGTAGTACAATTGCTAACAGTGCTTTCATGTACATTTGTTTTGTACAAATTAACTATTTGAAACCAACTACCAAAAACATAAGGGGCCTGGTGCTGCTGATAATATTTGGCTGGTTTTGCTGGCTGATGCTAAAAATTGTTTTATTGTATACGCCGCTACAGCTTAACATTGCTTTTTTGCAGCTAAAGCAAGATTATGTTGATATACCTGCCTGGCGTATCTCGTTTTTTGTGCATGTATTTAGCAGCATGCTGGTGTTGCTGGCAGGGTTTACCCAATTTTCATCGCAACTGCGGCAGCAACAACCCCGGCTACACCGGGCTATGGGTTATTTATATGTGCTGATTATTTTGCTGGTAACAGGCCCCGCCGGATTAATCATGAGTTTTTATGCCAATGGCGGCTGGTTAGCAAGGGTTGCTTTTATTGTACTATCGGTATTATGGATGGGCTTTACTGCAAGGGCCACCTACAGTGCCATAAAAAAAGATTTTACGGCACACCGGCATTGGATGATCCGCAGTTTTGCCCTTACTCTTTCTGCCCTTACCCTGCGTATGTGGAAGGTGGTGCTGGCAACAATAACAGAAATGCCACCGATGACTCGTTACCGCCTGATTGCCTGGCTTGGCTGGGGTGTAAACCTGCTATTGGCTGAATACCTTATACGCAAAAGTCGCCAGCGCAGCATGACGGCTGCTTAAATTTTATTGTTTACCATCTAGTATAATAGGGGTGTTGCCTTTACCCATTACAATCACTTTGCTGTTTTGGCTAAGGGCCAGCTCTTTCATGGCTTTTATTTGTTCGTACTGCAATTGCTGATCGGTAAGTCCGGTGTTGATGATGCGCTGGTAATCGGCAATGCCTTGTGCCTCCACTCTTTTACGTTCGGCTTCTTGTTTTTCTTTTTGTAATACAAACTCCATTTTTTTTGCTTCCTGCTCGGCATTTATTTTAGATTCGATAGAAGCTTTTACAGAGTTGGGCAGGGTGATATTTCTTACCAGCAATTGCTCCAGCATCAACCCTCTTTTTTTAAAATCATCTTCTATGCTTTTGTAAATACGTTGCTGAAATTCATCTCGTTTACCGGCATATAAGTCTACCGCCTGGTAATACACGGCGTTGTCTCTTATTTTGGTACGGGTAAGCGGTCGTACAATTTTATCGGTAAAATCCTCACCTGTTTCTCTAAGCAGGCGGGGTGCTTCGGTAGCTACCACTCTAAAAAGTACGGTAAGATCGATGGTTACCTCCAATCCATCGCTGGTAAGCACCCGTATGGCATCATCACCCGATTTTTGGCCTTCGTCGTGCACACCGCTCATGGTATAATTTTGGGTTTTAATATCTATTGTTTTAATATCCAGCATGGGGTTTACAAAATGCAATCCGCTTTGCAACACTTCTGGCTGTATGCTGCCAAATAGTTTTTTTACACCTACTTCGCCAGCGTCAATTTGCTTTATGCAGGCGGTAAGTATGCCCACAGCAATAAACAATAAACCCACTATACGGCCCGCCGCAGTAAACTTAGCTACGGCTGGCACATTTTTAGACAGGATAGCGATGGCGATAATAACGAGTAACCCTAAAATAATCAGCGACATGTTGATATTGATTTAGAGCAGCAATTTCACCAAAACAATTGATACGGTTAAATATATATTTACAAACGGAAGCTACTACTGCCCAAATAAACGGTGGCAAATGGTTGGCATGCCTTGCTGCATTTGCAGGGTACAATAAAAACAAAGGGTGCCACATTGGGCACCCTGTATACATTGATTGAAAAAGCTATTTAGTTGTTAAGCATCAGCGGCATCACTAGCATCAATATCTCTTCGTTTTCGTCGGTTTCTGTTGGTTTAATGATACCAGCTTTGGTAGGGGTGCTTAGCTCAACATTTATATCGGCGGTATCAGCAGCATTTAGCATTTCAATTAAAAACTTGGCGTTAAAAGCAATTTGCAGGTCATCGCCATCGTACTGGCAGGCCATGCGTTCGTTGCCCTCAAAGCTAAAATCTACATCTTGTGCCGCCAGCTGCAGCTCGCTGCCACTAATGCTAAGGGCTACCTGGTTGGTACTTTTATTACTAAATACACTTACCCGGCGCAGGGCATTTTGAAAGTCGGATTTATTTACCGTTAATTTAAAAGGGTTATCGGCAGGTATTACCACTTTATAATCCGGAAAGCGGGCATCTATCAGCCGGCACACCAACTCTGTACCACCATGTTTTACAAAAAAGTGGTTGCTGTTGTAAGAGATGTTTAGTTCATCATCATTATCGGGCAAAGCACTTTTAAGCAGGTTTAATGGTTTTTTAGGAACGATAAATGTGTCTGTTTTGGGGCATTGCACATCGGTTCTTTTATACTTTACCAGGCGGTGTGCATCGGTAGCTACGCAGGTAAGGCTTTTTTTATCCAGCTCAAAAAATACTCCCGTCATAGCCGGGCGTAAATCATCGTTGCTAACTGCAAACAATGTTTTATTGATAGCGGTTACCAATGCAGCCGATGGCATGTTAAATGCATTGGCATCATCAGCTACCGGTTCTTTAGGAAAATTATCGGGGTTTTCGCCCATTACTTTATACTTACCATTATCGCTGGTAATTTCTATACCAAAGTTTTTGTCGATGTTAAAAGTGAGTGGCTGCTCGGGGATGTTTTTTAAAGAGTCCATCAAAATTTTAGCCGGTATACACACTTTGCCACTGTCTTTGGCCTCAATATCCAGGTGAACTTTCATTACGGTTTCCAAATCGGTGGCCACCACGGTAAGTTTATTTTTTTCTATCTCAAACAAAAAATCTTCTAAAATGGGTAGCACCGTATTTGCATTAATTACACCACTTATTTGCTGCAGTTGTTTTAATAAAGCCGACGAGGAAACAATAAACTTCATAATATCTTTTATTTGAACCAAAGATAAAAGATTGGCATTAATTGAGGGTAGATAATTGCAAAATAGAAAGCGGTTGTGTATAAGTGGGTGTAAAACAAAATAAGCACCTCCATTTTTACTGCAGCATCAGCACAACTGACCAGTATCACACCGTTTATGCGCTGCATCATTGCAATGGCTAAATAAGGGTAAGATATTGTGTGATAATCTTTATATATGTCTGCAATTACACCAGCCCGGCAAAAACTATATCAATATGCCGTTATCAGTGCTATACTGCTTTGGATATTGTACCATGGCCAATCGCTATTTGTGCCCATGCTGTATGGATTGTTTATTGCCATAGTGCTATACCCGGTTTGCCGTTGGCTGGAGCGGCATTTTTTTTCGAGGGCGGCTGCCATAGGCACAGGCTTGTTGCTGGTAATACTATTGTTTGGATTGCTGGTATGGGCGCTGTTGTTACAGGTAAATGCACTGCTGGCAGATTTGCCGGCATTAAAGCTACGGGTGCAGCCTGCCCTGCAGCAGGTGCAGCAATGGCTGCAATCGGCATTTAATATATCCATTGCCGCACAAGATAATTGGTGGAAGCAAACCACCGGCAATTGGGCCAATAACAGTGGCAGTATTGTTAGCGGTACGTTTAGCCGTACGGCTTCGGCTTTATGGATGCTTTTTGTAATACCGGTTTTTGCGGCCCTTTTTTTATACAACCGTCAATATTTTGTGTTGTTTTTAAAAAAACTGGCAGGGCCGGCACAGCAAGATAAATTGCAGCTCATATTACAGCAAACCATCCACACCTATTTTCATTTTATCAAAGGCATGGGTATGGTGTATGTTATTGTGGGCTTCCTAAATAGTATTGGGCTGCTGGCCTTGGGTATCGATCATGCCATACTGTTTGGTTTTTTAACCGCCGTAATGACCATCATCCCTTATTTTGGCATTTTTATCAGCGCCTCGCTGCCAGTAGCCATAGCCTGGATTACAAAAGACAGCATCTGGTATCCGCTGGGGGTAATAATGGTATTTGTAGTGGTGCAGTATGCCGAGGCAAATATCATTTTTCCGAGGGTGGTGGCAGCTCAGTTAAACATTAGTACCTGGGCTACATTGGTAGCAATAGTAGCCGGTGGTATTTTGTGGGGTGTTAATGGTATGATTTTGTTTATCCCTTTTGCAGGGATGCTTAAAATGATCACCGATCATTTTAAAGAGTGGGAGGCAGTAAACATTTTATTAAGCAGAAATAAAGATAAGGCTGGGTAATAGCAGCTAATTATTTATTTACCAGCTTGCGCTGTATGATGCATTCATATCTGTTAAAAACAATTGCATCTGCAGGCTCCTCTAAAAATATAAACACCCTAAACAAACCACCAACTTACAAACAGGCTTGTGCCACAAAAGTAAATTTTGCGATGTATGTTAAATAGGTATCAGGGTGCCGGGTTTTTTGTACCGGTATGGGTAACTTGTATACGGGTGTGGTAAATAACGGCGGCGGATAATGAATGAGCAATAAGGCACTGCTGCTGTGTTTTTTTTATAAGGGTGGCAATAGCACTTTTTGCTGTTTTGTTAGCAATAAAAATTACCGGGTACACATGTATGCAGGTAAAACGATACGCCCCATTTACCAACGCTGCCTGGCCAATTGCCTGGCATTCAAAATTAGTTAGTGTCAACGGTGTACCACACAGGCCCGTTTGTAAAGTGCTGGCATAGCTGCTGCATACCGCCGCCAATAACAATTGCCCGGGTGTCCAGCAGTTGGCAATGGTGGCTGGTGCGCCGGGCAGGGCTGTATACAGCGGTTGCCGCCCTCCCATTATTTTGGCTAACCTGCCCGCCGGCCATTGTAATTGAACGGTAAACAATACATGCTTATCCGTTTTTTTATGATGATGGTAGATGTCTGCCATGGGCAAATTAATTTGTAATGATTGCTAAATAAGCTGCTTGCCCTTTAATTGTAAAGCCGCCAGTATAATACAAAGGCCAATTACCAGGCATACCAATTGCTGCCAGCTTATCATACGCAGTAGCAGCATTTGTATAATTATCCAGCAAGTAAGTACGGTGCCACCTGCCAGCGACCAGTTAATGGCCTGCCTGCTTTTATGAATGCCGTACAGCATTGCCGCCAGGTTAGTGCTACCCACCACACCAGCCAATATGATACCCGGCACCTGGTAGTTGGTAAAGTGGGTATTTGCTAACAATGCCATTGGTAGTTGCAGCAAGCTGCCATCTGGATACATTACAAGTAATATACCCGATACAAGGGCAGTGCTGCCAATAAAACCACATAGTACCAGTAGTAGTGTTTTCATTGTATAAGTTTTTAAAAAAAGTATCAGGGCCCCTCGCCGGGTTCAGGTATTTCGTAGGGCGGATTTTGGTAAGGGTCTTCATTGGGGATAACAATTTCCGGGTCATCTTCAGCAGGCTTATCAGGCCATTCTGGTATACGGTCGGGGTCACTCTCTGGATTAATTTTTGGCAATACCTCAGGCGAAGTTTTTGGGCCAGGTGGCAGCATATTCATATACAAAACATTTAATGGTAAATAAATGCATTGCGCTTTGCTTATGTACTCTAATAACCATACCAAAGCAACAACGATTTATTAACTTTATTAATGAGGGGTAACACCGGCTGTACTGATTTTTATCATCCATTGTACCCGGCTGGCAGCGTATTATGCACAATAGTAGCTGGTAAAAAATTGCCCGTAATCACTCAATCTTTTAAACCCATGCCGTTAAAAAAATCTGCCATACCTGTAATTGCCGGCAACCGGGTGGCATTGGTAAATGGGGGACGTGGTTATTTTGATTTATTACTTCATTTAATTGATACAGCCCGGCAAAGCATACACTTACAAACTTATATTTTTGAGGAAGATGAAACCGGCATGCAGGTAGCGCAAGCGCTTATAAATGCAGCACAAAGAAATGTAGCAGTGTACTTGCTGGCAGATGGGTATGCCTCTCAAAGCTTATCAGCCCGGTTTATCAGCCAGTTAAAAGAGGCAGGTGTGCATTTCAGGTTTTTTGAACCCCTTTTTAAAAGCCGCCGGTTTTATGTAGGCCGCAGGCTGCACCACAAAGTGATGGTAGCAGATGCAGCGCATGCATTGGTTGGCGGTATCAATATTTCTAACCGGTATAACGATAGGCCGGGTAAGCACGCCTGGCTTGATTTTGCATTACATGTACATGGGCCGGTAGTAGTGCAACTTTGTGTATTGTGCTGGAAAACATGGAAGGGTTTTCCGGTACAGATGGAACAAACAACCTGCGAAACCAACCCGCCGGAATTTTTTATACCGGCAACGGAGCAACTGCCGGTAGCCATGTGCCGCAACGATTGGGTAAGAAGAAAAAATGAAATATCCACCACCTATGTACAAATGTTGCGTACGGCAAAAAAAGAGGTGATACTACTCTGCAGTTATTTTTTGCCGGGTAAAATGATACGCCGGCAAATTGCGTATGCTATTAAAAGAGGGGTAAAGGTAAAAGTGGTGGCTGCAGGCGTATCCGATGTATGGGTGGCTAAATATGCCGAACGCTGGCTGTACGATTGGTTACTACGCATGGGGGTAGAACTGTACGAGTATAAAATAAATGTGCTACATGGTAAACTGGCAGTATGCGATAACGAGTGGATGACACTGGGTTCGTACAATATCAATAACATTAGCGCTTACGCCAGTATAGAGCTAAACCTGAACGTACAGGATGCTGCTTTTACTGCCAATACCCGAATGTGCCTGCAGCAAATTATTACAACCGGCTGCCAAAAAATAACAGGGGAGCACTTGCAACAAACACGTCATCCTGTTACACAATTAATAAGATGGCTTTGCTACCAGTTTGTAAGGTTAGTGTTTTTTTTATTTACCTTTTATTATAAGCACCGGCGTTAATTACCTTTTATTTTTTTAATAAAAAAAAGCAGGGCCTGCTTATCCCATTTGGCAAAACGCCCCCGCTGCACTACCAGTTTATTTGCAAGCGGATGCTGCAGGTAGTAGTGAAAAGCAAATGGCGCTGTTGGGTTTTGCCAGCCTAAAACCTGCCCAAACCGAAGGTCGTTAAATACCAGTGTATCATGCCATTGCTCCACAGTATAATACTGCTGCGAAAAACGGGTAAGCTGCTGCACTTCTGCCGTGTGTATTACAGGTGCCAGCAAATGCTGGTTGCGGGCAAAAAACTGCAAGTGCATGGTTGGTTGTGTATCAAATACCGACCGGTACCCGGCATAATAGCCGCTATCAGTGGCAGCTACCGTATACCATAACCAATTTTGAAAAGGTGCTGGTGTGGTAAAATAACGCTGCTGTGGTATTTGCTGGCGGGCAAAAATTTGTTTTACCTCTTTATCTATTTGTACTTTATTGTATACACAATAGCATAGGTATATAAAAGGTAACAGCACACCCAGCCGCCAACATAATGTACGTAGCGGATGGTGCTTGTTAAGCAACATCAATACCAGGCAGGCAATGCCCGGTGCTGCAGAAAAAAATGGGTCGGCAACATACAAGCTGTTAAACGAAAAACGCTGCTGGCTAAAAGGCTCCAGCCAACCTACCCCATAATTATTAAATCCATCTAATAATAAATGCAGCAGCACTTCTGCTGCAAAAAAAAGCAGCCATTTTTTTAAGTGAATACGATGAGGCTTGTGTATGGTATTGGCTAACCAGGCAAACAGTGGCACCACCAGCACGGCAAATAATAATGAATGTGTAATGCCCCTGTGTGCCAGCAAATTTTGACTGCTGCTGAGCCAGGTGCCGGCAACAAAATCAATATCGGGTATGCTTTGGGCCAGTGCACCCCAGCCAATTGCTTTTTTGCCAAAACCTTTTTCAAAAAATGCTTCCCCAATGCAGGCGCCCAGGGCTATGTGGGTGAGAGAATCCATCCAGGTTATTTATTGTGTGCAATAAACAAAGGCAGCTGTACTTCTTTCATAATCGTATCGGCCATACTAGCCCTGAACCAGCGTGATACGTTGCCCCGGCGATATGCGCCGGCCACTACTACTGCTTGTTGTTGCTGGTTTTTTAAATAGTCTGTAATGGCTTGCTCGGGCTGGCCTTTAAGTACCGTATAAGCAGCTTTGGGAAAATGCCTTTTAATGTACTCTTTCATTAATTTGCTATCGGGTACATGCAAATCTTTATGCTGGCTTTTTACCGTTACAATTTCTGCCGGTAAATGCTGCAAGCCTGCAAGCATGTAACTAAACATTTTAATGGCATGTATAGAGGATGGTTCGCCATCGTACAGCAAAATAATTTTTTCTACCGGCTTATATACCTGTGGTACCAGTAATACCGGGCATTGTACATCTGCCAGCAACTCCCTGATAAAACGGGTAGGTATCTTTTCGTCGTAATGAGTAAGGGTTTCCTTACGGTCTATCACCAATAAATCGGCATAAATACTTTCGTGTAATAACTCTTTTAAAGCAATGTTTTTATCGTGATGGCTGTTGTAATTAACACCCGCCTGCTGGCAGGCATTTTCAAAACTGCTGGTTGCTTTTAAACGGGTTAGCCTGTCTTTTTCTTTATACTGGTTTAATTTTTTTTCTGAAACACCATCCTTATTTAACAGCTCATAAATTTTATAGCTGGTGTAGGTAATATCTTCTAAAAAAACGCCGGTAATATGGGCAGCATCTGTGCTGGCTAATTGTATGGCATACCGGGCAGTAGCGGCTGAGTATTTTAGCCCGTCAAATGCAGCTATTATTTTTTTCATTACAGCATGTTTGTACAAACATACCTGTTGCAAAATCATTTTGCAATGATAGGGCTCAAAAAAATAGCTGATGGGCATCATCCTGATATGTGTCATGTATTGCTTTTATCAGCATCATAGCAGTTGCAGCCATTACAGTATAGCTTAGTGTGGTTAAAAGCATAATATGGAAGCTATTTTTAAAAAAATAGAAACGCTGGGTGCTCATGTAAAGGAGTACGCCGATAACCGGCTGGCCGAGGTTAAAATGGGTGTTGCCGAAAAATCATCCGCATTGCTGGCCCGGCTAATAGCGGTAGCAATTGCCTTGCTGGTGCTTGCCTTGTTTGTATTGTTTGCAAGTATCGCCGTGGCATTGGTATTGGGTAAAATAACGGGTGAATTGTACTGGGGGTTTTTAATAATAGCAGGCAGCTATCTTTTGCTGGGATGGCTGCTGTGGGCAACCAAAGAAAAGTTATTGCGTTTACCTATTATGAATGCGCTGCTGCAACAATTATTTAAAGAAGATACCGATGAAGAAGATTAAAAATATGCGGCAACTAAAAGCCCAAAAGCAACAGTTGCTAAGCCGCCGGGTAGCGCTTGAAAAAGCAATTGAATACGATTGGCGTGACTTAAAAGAAAGTATAAGGCCTAAAAATATTACCAGCCTTGTTTTAAGTAAAATGCTGGATAACCGTTACGAAAATAATACCAGCACTCAGCTGGCAGACAATGCTGCGGCATTGGTTGCTACCATAACCCGAAAATTAATGGTGGCAGCTAAACAAACACTGGGCAAGTGGCTGCACTCTTAAATGATAATACCGGTTCGCTTTTGATAATACCCTTTTTGGTGCTGTAATAGCACCCTTTTTTTGCACAGAATGTATGGCCTGTAATGCTTGTGGCAAAAAACTCCTGCGGTAGTATTGTACATAAAACTGCAGGGGTTGCCGTGTATTTTTTTGCTGGCCGTTTATCAACAATTAGCTAACTATCTATTGATACTTAACATTTTTTTACCAACAACCGGTATGCCCTTGGCGTTGATATAGCATCAGTACCTGTATCAACTAAAACCAGCCATTATGGATAAGGATGATAATAACCAGGAAATATTGCTAAACATACATAGCAGCTTTTGTAAGCAAGATTGGATAATACCAGATGAGAAAAAAACATCGCAGCCTTTGCCCCTGCCCGAACAATTAAAAAGCATTTGTTGGGATGGGTTATTGCCCTACCTGCTGCCCGAAGTATTTAAAGGTACAAGCCACGGGCAACTTACTTTATGGGAAGTGTTGCAAACAACCCAATCGCTGCATTTACGCCTGGGCCAATATAATTACCAGCCACAAAGCCATCATACACTTAATCCGTATTTTTTGGCAGCGGCTTTTGCCGTAAATTAAGGGGTTATTTATTTTTTTCAAGCAGTTGGGCCTTGTAGCGGGCAATGCTGTTTTGGGCTTCTATCAATTGCAGTTTAAGGGCATGTACCTCCGGTTGTTTGGCTTCCAGCAGGGCTTCTGTTTCTTCGTAGCTTTTTTGCATCAATAAAATATCGCTGTCCATCTGCCGGATAATTTTATCTGCATTTTGCAGTTTTTGGGCAAAATCAAGTTCGCCGGCCATTTTACTTTGGTGTACCACTGCCAGCTCTTTTTGCAGGGTTTCTTTCATCAGTTTTTCGCTTTCTAAATATCCTTGTGCGCTTTTAAGCGCTTTGCGTACTTTTTGCTGCTGGGTAAAGCCTATCACCCAGGCAAGCCCAAAACCACCTAAAAAAGCCAAAACAATATATATAACAGACATTAGCATATTCCCGAAAAAGTTTCCGGGTGCAAAATATTTCATTTAAGTATAAATACCTGCAAAACCGGTGAGGGATTTTTAAGCTTGTACAACAGGCTGCCAATGCCGTAGTCACGTACTTACTACCGCTGGAGTGGTGTGCAGCATCAAACAGGCTGCCCGTATTACTCCATAATAAAAGTGGGTGTTTGCTTGCAAGGCTCGTATCCTTCGCCACTTATTTTGGGGCATTTAGCGCCGTTAGCTTTGGCAATGGTTTGTTTTTTGGCGGAGTTGAGTAAATCATCCCAGCTTACAAAATGGTAAAAAAGCCCCAGTCGTTTAAAAAGGGTTTCCCTAAAGTTAAAAGTAAAATAACCGCCTTGTGAGCCATTGCCAGCAGATGCTTCGCCTTTGGAGGCAGCCGTCATTAATATCGATACTGGTTTATTGTTTAAAAACAATTGGCTGCAGTTTTGAATATTCCAGCCCAGCGAAGAGTTACGCAGGCTGGGGGTTTCTTCTATTATACCTGCAGTTTGCTCGGGCAGTGTATTGCAGCAATCGCTTAATACCAGGTTTAGCCGGGCACCCTTTTGCTTTACCTGGTTGTATATTTCTTGTATGTTAATGGTATTGCTGTTGTCTAACTGGTCGTACAGTTTTTGTCGTAAATCAAGATATGGATATTGGTATTGATCTTTTTTATTGTACCCATGCCCCGAGTAATAAAAAATTACAATATCGTTTTTTGATGGCCGTATGCTGTTAAGGGCATTTTGTACACTGGTTTTGCTATAGTTGGCATCGGCAATAATGGTAGGTATAAAGGGTATTTTAAGGTATTCGGCTATTTGCTGAAAAGCCTGCAGTGTTTCATCTTTATCAATAATACAGGTTTTTTTTATGCTGGCTTCAATGGTGTTGGCTACCAGCACCAGGTACATTTTTGCAGCTGATTGTAAAGGGGTTACTTCGGTAGGGATGTTTTTTAAAACAGGGTCAAACAGATTGCGGTAAAAATTTTCAGTAGCATTAAAATATTGCAATACAAAGGCCTCTGTTAAATCTTTGTTTTCAATCAGCCTTACATTACTAATTACACCCTCATGAAAACTGCTGTCATCGGGTGATACTACCGCCCAGGGTTCGTAAATATTTTCGGCCGGATTTTTTTTAAACCAAAAATAATCGGGGTCGTAACCGCCATTGTTATCGCCCCTTAAAATTACCGGGTTATAGGTTTCTACAATAAGAGTGTTGGTATCGGTAATGCCCTGCTCATCTGCATCGTAATGTTCTTGTATCTGCATCTCTACCAGGTACTGCTTTTTATCATCCCCTTCATAAGTTACCCGTACAATGCCGGTGCCATCGTCATTTCGTATAAAAAGTGCTTTGTAATCTTCTTTTACATTATCCACCACAAAATGGTATTCAAATTCGTACAACGATTGTGCGTCCACAAATGGATGCAGGCACAGTATGATGAGTAAAAGGATAAACTGTTTCATTGCAGTAAATTGTTTTTTTGGCGGGATTTTGATACTAACCTATGGTGAAATTTAATAAATAAAAGCTGAATATGAATTGGTTTACACATATTTTTTTATCTTCTCGGTATGTATTTATTTGTTGTAAAGTGTAGTGTAAAAAGGGCATTTGTAAAACGGTTAGTTAGCTGGCTATTAATACTATTGCCGGCGCAATACCTGTATGCCCAAAAAATGAAAGCAGACAGTATTGGCGCTTTGTTGCAAAAAGAGTTGCCCGATACCATGCGTATAAAGTTGATGTGGCAAATGGCAGATGCCATGGGTGCTTATGCCCCCGAGCAAGCCTTATTGCTGGCCCAGCAAAGTTTGTACAGTGCCAATAGTTTTAAGTATTACGAAGGCCAATCCAGAAGTATTGGAGTAATGGCCAATGTGCTGATAAAAATGGGCAACTACCCAAGGGCGCTGGAGTATTATATACAAAAACTACAGATTGATGAAAAGGGAAACAATCCCCGTAATTTGGCCAGTGTGCTAATGAACATTGGTATTGTGTATATTTTTCAGGAAGAGTACCCCAAATCGCTGGAGTATTACTACCGGTCAGATTCGGTAATAAAGGCAGCCCAATTAACCGACCTGGTATATTACAGTGCACTCAACCTGGGTGATGTGTACGACAGGATGAATGTAAGCGACTCAGCTTTTGTTTACTACAATAAGGCCCTGGCAGAATCGTACCGGCTGCAAGATATGGCCCTTACGGGTACAGCACTCACCGGGCTGGCACATACCTACCGCAAAAAGCAACAGTACACACAGGCGCAAATGCATTACAGCAATGCCATTGCTTACCTAAAGGCTGCCGGCGATGATGATATTTATTGCGAAGCTACCCTGGGCCTGGCCCGTTTGTATGATACCGTTTCACAACACGATTCTGCAGCTATTTACGCAAAAAAATCGTTGCAGCTGGCAATAAAAGATGGGTTGCAAGGCCGGGTTTTGGATGCAGCCTCTTTTTTAGCCACCCATTATAAAGACCGAAAAAATGCCGACAGCGCCTTTGTATATATCAACCAGCTGCAGGCAGTAAACGACTCTATCAATAGTAAAACCCGTATACGGGAAGCTCAAATATTAACGAGTAACGAGCAATTGCGCCAGCAAGAGATTGCCGAAAGTAAACGTATTGCCGCCGAGGAAAGACGCCAACAATTGCAACTGCTTTTTATCGCCATCTTTATACCCGGCTTTTTTATGCTGTCGATATTTTTAAGCCGCATCAATATCCCTATAAAAATTATTAAGGTGCTGGGGGTGATATCCTTATTGTTTTTATTTGAATACCTCACCCTGCTGCTGCATCCTTACGTACAGGCAATTACACACCATACCCCGGTGTACGAAATACTCATTTTTGTATCCATAGCTGCAATACTAATACCTGCCCACCATCGTATTGAGCATTGGTTTATACATAAGCTTACCAGCCATCGTTTAAAAAAAGATGGTAAGCTGTTTAGTATTAAAACCAGCAGAATCAGGCTAAAAAAATAATCTGGGGCTATTTATTGCTGACGGGTGGGGGTTTTTACAGGCCTTATGCTGGCTGTATCTTCTATTACTTTGGTACTGTCTGGCTTTGTAACAGGGGTTTCGGTGGCAGTTTCTGCCTCCGCTTTGGTAGCACTATCATTGCAGGCGGCAAAAGCACCCAATAGCACTACTGCAATCATCATCAAATTAATAAACGAAAAGACCTTTTTTACTGTCATATAAAATGTTTTAAGGTTAATAATACGGCGAAACTTTTAGCCCTGCAAGTACAAATGTGTAATACTTAAAAAATATTCGGACTAGTATAAAAATACACACTAGCTACTAACGCTTGTTAGTTTTTGTTAGTAAATTTGTTTAAATAAATGATCAGTTGGCAATGGACAACGAAAAGATTTTTTTAGATAAAATAGAAAAAGAAATAAAAATAGAGCCAAAAGACTGGATGCCGGAGGCATACCGCAAAAGCAACCTGCGGCAAATAAGCCAGCATGCCCACAGCGAAATTGTAGGGATGCTGCCCGAAGGTAACTGGATAACCAGGGCGCCATCATTAAAGCGCAAAGCGGTTTTGCTGGCCAAAGTGCAGGATGAGGCTGGCCACGGCCTGTACTTGTATAGCGCCGCCGAAACGCTGGGTACCAGCCGGGATGAAATGATTAACGACCTCCACAGCGGTAAAGCAAAATACTCTTCCATTTTTAATTACCCCACCCTTACCTGGGCAGATATAGGGGCTATTGGCTGGCTGGTAGATGGCGCAGCTATTATAAACCAGGTAATGCTTACCCGTACCTCTTACGGGCCCTATGCAAGGGCAATGGTGCGTATTTGTAAAGAAGAAAGTTTTCACCAGCGCCAGGGTTTTGAAAGTTTATTGGTGCTTAGTAGAGGATCGGCCGAACAAAAGGAGATGTGCCAGGATGCTATTAACAGGTGGTGGTGGCCTGCGTTAATGATGTTTGGCCCTATAGACAGCGAAAGCACCAATAGCGATCAAAGCACACAATGGAAAATTAAAAGAAAAAGCAACGACGAGTTGCGCCAGCAGTTTGTAGATATGATTGCCGAACAGGTAAAAATATTAGGGATGACGCTGCCGGATGAACAGCTTGTGTGGAACCAGGATCGATTGCATTATGATTTTGGAGAGATAAACTGGGAGGAGTTTTGGGCCGTGGTAAAAGGCAATGGCCCTTGTAACAAACAACGGCTGGAGGCAAGAAAAAAAGCGCATGAAGAGGGCCGGTGGGTAAGAGAGGCGGCAATGGCGTATAGTAATAAAAAGAAGATGAAAGCTACAGCAGCATAATTATTAATTGTTCAATTATTGATTATTCGATGGCAACTTACAACCACTTTTATGATTTGCCCGTTTATAAACTATGCAGGGCATTCCGAAAAAAAATATCTTCTATTGCATCAAAACGATTACCTAAAATTGAAGATTATAATTTAAAATCTCAAGTGCTGCGTTGTTCAAGGTCAATAACAGCCAATATTGCTGAAGGTTTTGGAAGGTTTCATCATCAGGAAAATATCCAGTTTTGCAGACAAAGCAGAGGCTCATTAATAGAAACGCTTGAACACATGATTACAGCTTTTGATGAAAAATATATAACTAAGGAAGTATTGGCAGATATAAATAAAGATTATAAAGATTGTCTTAAAGAGGTTAATGGATACATTAAATATTTAAAAGATGCTAAATCAGGAGGCGTATAATAATCAATCATTGAATAATTAATAATACATTAATAATGAGTTTTATAATATCAAAATTTTATTACGGCGATATACCCGAAGAAAGTGCAGGAGGTAATGAATTTAAAAATACCCAACACACACCTGTGGTAAAGGATTCGGGGGCTGCCTCCTGGCCTCTGTGGGAAGTGTTTATCCGCAGCAAACAAGGGTTAGACCATAAGCATGTGGGTAGCTTGCATGCTGCAGATGCTGCGATGGCGATAGAAAATGCAAGAGATGTGTATACCCGCCGGATGGAAGGCGTAAGCATTTGGGTAGTGCAAAGCAAAAACATTACAGCCTCTAACCCGGCCGAAGCTGGCGAGCTATACGAGCCGGCTGCAGATAAAATATACCGGCATCCTACCTTTTACGAGTTGCCTCCCGAAATAAACCATATGTAAACAATCCAACGGCATTATTAAAAAATGAATACCCCGGTTAACTACATACTTCATTTAGCAGATACCACACTCATACTCTCTCATCGTAACAGTGAGTGGTGCGGCCATGGGCCAATACTGGAGCAGGATATTGCCATTACCAATATTTCGCTTGACCTGCTGGGGCAGGCCCGAAATTTTTATCAATACGCTGCCAAAATATTAAACAACACTGCAACATTAAAGGGAGTAAAAGCCCTCACCACGGAGGATGATTTAAGAGTGGCTTCTGAAGACAACCTGGCTTATTTAAGAAACGAACGGGCTTTTAAAAACCTGCTGCTGGTTGAGCTGCCCAATGGCGATTGGGGCCAAACAATATTGCGCCAATATTTATTTAGCCAGTTTCAGTATTTATTGTTTCAGCAACTCCAAAAAACAAGCGATGAGCAATTGGTTGCTATTGTAACAAAAGCGCTAAAAGAAATTACTTACCATGTACGCTGGAGCAGCGAGTGGGTAATACGCCTGGGTGATGGAACTGAGGAAAGCCATCAAAGAATAACAAAAGCCGTTGATGAATTATGGCGGTATACCGGCGAAATGTTTATGCCTGCCGGGTATGAAAAAGAAATGGGCATTGATTTCAACTTATTGCAACAGCAATGGGATGAAAAAGTAAAAGCTATTTTTGATGA
>JBDKJT010000046.1:0-5812 GCA_039796475.1 Bacteroidota bacterium
TCAAACGGCTGGGATAATGATTTGTTTAAATGGAATATTGGGGGTCTTGTAAGCAACGGTGCCCGGTTTGATGTAATTGGATTGTCGGTGTATCCTGCGGCGGGCAACTGGCCCGCCATTAACAACCAGTGCCTGGTAAATATGAATGATATGGTAAGCCGTTATAATAAAGAGGTGATGGTGGTAGAAGTAGGGATGCCCTGGGATAATGCCAGCGCCTCAAAAGCCTTTATTACAGATATCATCACTAAAGTAAAATTAGTAAATGCATCAAAGGGCATCGGAGTATTTTATTGGGAGCCACAATCCTATGGTGGCTGGAAGGGATACACCCTGGGGGCTTTTGATAACAGTGGCCGGCCCACTATTGCGATGGATGCTTTTGCCAACTGATTGTTTTACCCCGTTGCCAATGCATAAAAAAATCAATAACTTAAATTGCTGAAGCCTATTTACATCCTGCAAGCTTTTGCAAATCACCGGCTCATCATTGCATCACCATTAAGCGGCTATTAAATTGTATGAACAAAATATTATCAATTACCCTGCTGGCAGTATTTTTTTATAGCAGTTGGGCTCCGGTGGCGGCGCAGCGCCGCCATATAAATTTTGATGATAACTGGAGGTTTGCATTTGGCCATGCTGCCAGTGCAGAAAAAGATTTTAACTATGGGCTTCGTACAATATTTTCAAAATCGGGTGGTGCCGCAGGTACAGCCATCGATCCAGCATTTAAAGACAGTACCTGGCGTACGCTCAACCTGCCACACGATTGGGCGGTAGAGTTGCCCTTTGTAAACAGCAGCAGCTTTGAGGTAGAAAGCCATGGGTACAAGCCGGTGGGTGGGCTTTTTCCAGAAACCAGCATCGGCTGGTATCGCAAGCATTTTAAAGTACAGGCCGCCGATTCTGGCCAGCGTTTTCAAATACAATTTGATGGCGTTTTTCGGGATGCATCTTTTTGGTTAAATGGTTTTTACCTGGGTAATAATAAAAGTGGGTACACAGGTGTTAGTTACGATATTACGGATGTAATCAACTATCAAAAAGAAAATGTGTTGGTGGTAAGGGCCGATGCCACACAATACGAAGGCTGGTTTTATGAAGGCGCAGGCATCTATCGCCATGTATGGCTTAACAGCTATGCCAATACCCATATTGCACAGGATGGGGTATTTGCTTATGCCAATATCAATGGCAGCAAGGCGCAACTAACCGTACAAACAGAAATGGCTACCATCAATCATTTTCCGGCTAATGGTATTGAGCTTACCACACAACTGGTAGACCGTAACGGAAAACTGGTAGCATCGGCCACCAAAAAAAATATAAAAACAACCGATGAAAATACCAGCACCTTAACACAGGTGATGGCCATTAACAATCCACGCTTGTGGACGCTGGAAGATCCATACTTATACCGGGTAATCACCCAGCTAAAGCTAAATGGTCAACTGGTAGATGAGCAAGTAACCCGTTTTGGTTTTCGTACCATCGAGATAAGGCCCGATGGCTTATTTTTAAACGGAAAATATATAAAAATAACGGGCACCAATAACCACCAGGATCATGCCGGCGTTGGTGCAGCTTTGCCCGATTACCTGCAGTATTACCGCATAAGCCAGTTAAAAAAATTGGGTAGCAATGCTTATCGTACCAGCCACCATGCACCCACCCCCGAGTTGCTCGATGCCTGCGATAGCCTGGGTATGTTGGTGATGGATGAGCAGCGGTTGCTAAACAGCAGCCCCGAGTATTTGCAGCAATTTTACAAGCTTGTAAAAAGAGATCGCAGCCGTGCCTGTGTTTTTATGTGGAGCATTGGTAACGAAGAAGGGTGGATACAAGCCAACAGTTATGGTAAACGCATAGCGCAAACCTATATCAATCACCTTAGTAAGCTCGATCCCACCCGTACCTGCACCTATGCCGCCGATATGGGCAATGTATTTAACGGCATTAACGAGGTAATACCTGTACGGAGTTTTAACTATCGCCAGTTTGCGGTGGCCGATTATCACCACGATCATCCCTATCAACCCATTATTGGTACCGAAATGGGCAGTACGGTAACTACCCGTGGTGTATTAAAAACAGACAGCATTCGGGCTTACCTGCCCGACCAGGATATTACAGCGCCCTGGTGGGCCAGCCGTGCAGAAACCTGGTGGAGCCTGGCACAACCCAACAACTATTGGTTGGGTGGTTTTGTATGGACGGGTTTTGATTACAGGGGAGAGCCTACCCCTTTTAAATGGCCCAATATAAATGCCCACTTTGGCATTATGGATGTATGTGGCTTTCCTAAAAATATTTATTACTACTACAAAAGCTGGTGGACGGATAAAGATGTATTGCATATCTCTCCCCATTGGAATCATCATAACGAATGGGGACAGCCTAAAAAGCAAATTGAGGTATGGGTAAACAGCAATGCTGATGAAGTGGAATTATTGTTAAACGGCCATACACTGGGTAAAAAAATAATGCCCCGTAACGGCCACCTTAACTGGAATGTAACTTTTGAACCTGGCAAACTGCAAGCAATTGGTTATAAAAAAGGCCGGCGCCTTGCGGCCGTGGTAGAAACTACAGGCCCTGCAGCCGAAGTGGTATTAACGCCTTACAAAACCACTATGCTGGCCGATGGAAAAGATGCTACTGTAATGAATATTACAGTAGTAGACAAGCAGGGCAGGGAAGTGCCTGATGCTGATAATATGATACGATTTAGCATACAGGGCGATGCCCGGATAATTGGTGTAGGCAATGGCGACCCCAGCAGCCATGAGCCAGACAAATGCCCCGATGGAGCCTGGCAGCGAAGCCTCTTTAATGGCAAATGCCAGGTGATAGTACAAAGCGGCCATAACCCCGGCATAATAAAAATAACTGCAACAGCCAGTGGTTTATGGGATGGTGCTACCGATATAGTAACCATCGCAGCACAGCAGGTAAATACCATTACCATCGACAAACAATACCAATTGTCTGCACAAGCGGCCCAGCCCCGGCCGGTTGATAAAATGCTGGGTGCTGATATTTCTTTTTTGCCAGAGCTGGAAGCAAATGGAACCCGTTTTTCCGATAAAGGCATAACAAAGGATGCCATAGAAATATTAAAAGATCACGGCTTTAATTATGTTCGGCTTAGATTGTTTAACGATCCTGCCCGTGACAGTGGTTACTCACCCGGTAAAGGTTTTTGCAACCTGCCGCAAACACTGGCCATGGCCAAAAGGGTAAAGGCAGCGGGCTTAAAATTGCTCCTCGATTTTCACTACAGCGATTACTGGGCCGATCCGGGTAAGCAGTACAAGCCCTACGCCTGGCGCAACCTGCCATTTACCCAATTAAAAGCGGCGCTGTATGATTATACCAGGCAGGTAATGGAAGCATTAAAAGCACAGGGTACCACACCCGATATGGTACAGATAGGCAACGAAATCAATCATGGTATTGTATGGCCCGAGGGCAGTGTAGCCAATATCGATCAAACAGCACAACTCATCAATGCTGGTACAGCAGCTGTAAAAGCTGTAGACGAAAAAGTGGTAATGATGTTGCATGTGGCGCTGGGTGGCCAAAATGACGAGTCGGTTTTTTTTATAGATAATATGCTGGCAAGGGGGGTACATTTTGATGTAATCGGCCAATCTTATTATCCCAAATGGCACGGCACGCTGGACGATTTGGATTATAACCTCCAAAACCTGGCTGCCCGTTATGCCAAGGATGTAATAGTAGTAGAATATTCTGCATTAAAAAAAGAGGTAAATAAAATTGCATTTGGGATAGATGGTGGCCGTGGAAAAGGAACCTGTATATGGGAGCCGCTAAGTACTTGGGAAAAGTTTTTTGAAGCGGATGGAAAGAGCAATAACTTGCTGCTTGAATATGATGAATTGAGTGAGCAATTTATTAAAACCAACCAATAAAAATCAGCGCTTAACAGTTTGGCAAATGCAGCAAGAAGAATTACAAAAAATCTACTCCAGTAAATTTCAGGATCAGGCAATTATTACCCGCTCTCCAGGACGTATTAACCTGATAGGTGAACATACCGATTATAATTTGGGCTATGTGTTACCGGCAGCAATAGATAAAGCGGCTTATATAGCCATGGGTACAAGAAACGACCGGCAGGTGCAGTTGTATGCAGCCGAACTAAATGAAACCTACACTTGCAGCTTAGATGCATTGCATGCCCCGGTCTTTCACTGGGCTGCCTACCTGTTGGGTGTGGCAGACGAACTACAAAAGCAAGGGCATACCATCAGCGGATTTAACGCTGTGCTGAGTAGTACGGTACCTGTGGGTGCTGGTATGTCGTCATCAGCGGCTATAGAGTGCGCCACTATATTTGCACTCAATCATATCAATCAATTAGGGCTAAGCCGGCTGGATATGGTAAAACTGGCACAGCAGGCAGAAAATAATTTTGTAGGTGTTAAGTGTGGTATCATGGATATGTTTGCCAGCATGATGGGCCAAAAAAACCAGGTGATACAATTGGATTGCCGCAGCCTGCACTATCAATACTTTCCATTGCAATTGGGCGAATACAAAATTGTATTGTTTGATACACAGGTAAAACATTCACTGGCCGGTGGTGAGTACAACCAACGCAGGCAGCAGTGCGAAGAGGGGGTACGAATTTTACAACAGGTTTACCCTGCCGTAAAAAGCTTAAGAGATGCTGACAGCGGTATGATTGAAAACTATTTAAAAAACAATGCACCACAAGTAGTGTACCATCGCTGTAAATACATTGTAGAAGAAAATCAAAGATTGCAAACCGGCTGCCAGTTATTGTTACAGCATGATATTAATGGCTTTGGCAAACAAATGTATGGATCGCATGAGGGCTTAAGCAAACTTTACGAGGTAAGTTGTACAGAGTTAGATTTACTGGCAGGCTGGGCTAAAAGCGAACCTGCTATTGCAGGTGCAAGAATGATGGGTGGCGGCTTTGGCGGATGCACCATTAATCTTATAAAAGAATCAGCCGTGGAGGATATCTACCAGCGTTTTGCAACACAATACCTTGCTGCCACTGGCACTGCCCTTAAAATGTATATTACCATGCCCGAAGCTGGCACCAGCTTATTATCAGCATAGTATTTAGCCGCAATTGTACAACCATTATACCTTGCAGCATTGCTTAAGGCATGTGCAGCATTTGCTTTAGCTCAAGTATTTTTTGATGCGACTTTTGCAAGCTAATTAGGCCAGTCCGGGGCCGGTCAAGATCAGTAATGGTAAACACGGTGGCAGATAGCATAATGGCAAGCCCTCCCAATACTATCCAATCAATTTTTTGCTTGTTATCGTAACCTAATAAAAATGCCGAACTGGCGCACAGTATAAATAGAAAGTACATAATAGAGTCGGGTATATTGGCTTCGCCAGCAGCTCTCCGGGTGGTGGTAATATCAATCATACTGCCCAGGGCAGGTATCATTAGCTGGGTGGTTTTAGCATTGGAGGGCTCCTGGCTGGCATAACGGGTAGCAGTAGCCCAAATGATTGCTGAGATGCTGTCTGTAGCTGCAGAAGCCTTCAGTACCTTAGCAGCATTCATACCGGCATCATAAAAATCTATCCTTGTTTGTACATATCGTGCCAGCTGATAGCGTAGTTGCTGCCGGATAGTATCTGGATATAAATCGGCTCTTAAAATTACCGTACCAATATTATTAGCTTCGTTTACAATTACTTCCCTACGGGCATCAAACCTGTTACTGGCCATGCCAAATGTAAAAGCAAGCAGCAGGCCCAGTAAGCCTAGTAAGGTTCCATTAATGGCACC
>JBDKJT010000047.1:0-4469 GCA_039796475.1 Bacteroidota bacterium
ACCTGCTGAGCGAAATTGAGCTAATTGCTACCAGGATGCTTATTATAAACAAGGGCGAAAAAATTGTAGAAGGGCCAGTAAACGAACTGCTCGACCCCGCCCATACCCTTGTAGAAATTGACACCCCCAATAACGAACAGGCAAAACAACAACTACTGCAAACCAAGTGGGCTGCTTACCTGCAGCCACACAAGCCATTGCAATTAATGATTGATAAAACAGCGGTGCCGCAGCTGGTACAGGATATGGTGGCCCTGCAGATACCGCTACTATCTGTAAATGCCAGCCACTCTTTAGAGAACTATTTTTTATCACTTACAAACAGCAACGGCCATGTGGAATCTTTTGCAAATTGAACTGTTTAAAATATCCAAACGCCCCCGTACCTACATTGCTTTTGCCGCCATTGCCGCCATTGTAGCCATTTTTCAATTTGCCTTTAAGGCCGATGGCCAAAGTTATATGGACCTTATGCTGCAAAGTGTTAAAGACAGTTTTGAGCTGGAAAAAACCAAGGCCATTAATGGCTACTTTATGTGCTACATCATTCTTAATACACTATTAATACAAGTACCTATACTGGTAGCGTTAATCGCTGCCGACTCTATATCGGGCGAAGCCAATATGGGTACCCTACGGCTATTATTATCAAAGCCCATCAGCCGCAGCCAGCTAATTTTGGTAAAATTTGCCGCAGCCACCATTTTTACTTTATTACTACTGCTATGGATGGCCATCACTGCCTTGCTGCTAAGCCTGCTGATATTTGGCGCAGATGATATGCTGATTTTTAGAGTGAAGGGAGACGAATCGCAGATACTGCAAATTACAAAAGATGATATCATGTGGCGATACATGGCAGCATTTGCCTATGCCACCGTAGCGCTAACAGTAATTGCAGCCCTGGCGTTGTTTTTATCCATATTTGCCGAAAATTCTATCGGTCCCATCATTGCCACGGTGTGTATTGTAATAGTGTGTACCATCATCTCTAATATTAATGTACCCATCATCGATAAAAATGTAAAGCCATTTTTATTTACCTCGTACCTGGTAGGCTGGAAAGGCTTTTTTTATATTGGCACCGATGCAGAAGGCATACCCATTAAAGGCAGTATCGAAAACTGGCCCGCCATCCGTAAAAGTTTGTGGATACTAATAGGCCATATTGTAGCAATTGTATCAGCATCGGTATGGGTGTTTAGAAAAAAAGACATTTTATCTTAAAAAATAAACAATGAAATTAGTTATCGTAACGTTGCTCGCCTGTTGCAGTATTGCTGCATCGGCACAAGATGCGGCTTTGTTGGTAAAAAAGGTTAAGGCAAAGATTGACCTGGTAAATAATTACGAAGCCAACGGAACAATGAAAACCAATGTTAGTTTTTTAAAAGTGCCAGAAGCAACGGTAAAAATTTATTTCAAAAAACCCAACCAATTAAAAATAAAAAACGAAAAAGGGTTATCCTTTGTACCCAAAGGTGCGGTAAGTATTAACCTCAGCAATTTACTTGCTGGCAATCAATACAGCATTATAGATGCCGGAAAAGACAAGGTAGGCAATACCGTTACCCGGGTAGTAAAGCTACTGCCCACCGATGATAATGCAGAGGTAGTATTATCTACTTTATACATTGATGAAACAAACCTGGTAATTTTAAAAGTTAAAACCACCACTCGTGAAAATGGCAGCTATCAATTGGATATGACTTTTGGTAAATACCTGCCATATGGCCTGCCCGATAAAATTGTATTTACTTTTAACACCAAAGATTATAAACTACCCAAGGGCGTAACTTTTGATTTTGATGATGGCTCCACCAATCGTAAGCCGGCCGATAAAAATAACCATGGCAGGGCTGAGATAATCTTTACAAATTATATTATTAACAAAGGGATACCCGATAGTTATTTTAAATAAGGCCTTGACGGGCTGCCAATAAGTTGTATCTTATAAAAAACATATACTTATGGCAATTTTAAAAGTAATCGAAATCCTGGCCAACTCTAAAAAAAGCTGGGAGGATGCAACGCAAAACGCAGTAAAGCATGCGGCAAAATCTCTCCGCAATATCCGCAGTGTAAATGTGGGTAATATGAGTGCCCTGGCAGATAAAAAGGGTACTATTACGGAGTTTAGGGTTAATGTTAAAATCAGTTTTGAAGTGGAGTAAAAAGCCACATCCGGGTGACAGCATTTAACAATGCCGTCACCCATTTTATTATTCAGGCAGTTCGGTAATTTTTTCATCTACAGCCCGGCCCATTACTGCCGTACTCATCCGTTTCATGGGGTTATTGCGATACTCGTAGTAATTGTTACGGGTATTAAAAATATCCACTGCTTTAAAAATAGCTGCCCTAAAAGAAGCTTCATCGGCCTTGCCTTTACCAGCAATATCAAAGGCTACTCCATGATCGGGCGAAGTACGTACCGCATTAATACCAGCAGTATAATTAACACCTTCGCCAATGGCCAGCGATTTAAAAGGTATCAGCCCCTGGTCGTGGTACATAGCCAATACCCCATCAAATTTTTCGTATTGACCCCTTGCAAAAAAAGCATCTGAAGAGTAAGGCCCAAAACAAAAAATATCTTTTTGCTTGGCATCCTTTATCGCAGGGCGTATAATTTCTTCGTCTTCTTTACCAATTAATCCTTCATCACCGGCATGGGGGTTTAAGCCAAGTACGGCAATTTTGGGTTTATCAATACCAAAATCTTTTTTAAGCGATTCGTTCATCAAACGCAGTTTGCCCAGTATGGCTTCTTTACTAATTGCCTTATCCACATCCTTAACTGCCACATGTTCGGTAACCAATCCCACCTTCATATTTTCGGCCACCATAAACATTAATACATCTGTTGCTCCAAAAAGATTTTTTAGGTAAGGCGTATGCCCTGTAAAATCAAACTCGGCGCTTTGTGTATTTTTTTTGTGTATTGGTGCGGTTACCAGCCCATCAATTTTACCTTCTTTTAATGCCTGGGCTGCAGCCTGCAGGCTTAGCACAGCATACTTGCCACCCACATCGTTTAAAGTACCTGGCGTTATGGCCACTTCATCTTCCCAGCAGTTGTACAGGTTTATTTGTTTGTGATTAATACGGGCAAGATCTCTTGTACTGCTAAAGTTAAAATTTACATCGGGTATAGCCTTTCGGTAAAAATTTAGCACTTTATTATTACCAAAAATAACCGGCGTACAAATTTCCAGCAGCCGGCTATCGGCTACTGTTTTAATAATAAGCTCCATCCCAATGCCATTAATATCACCACAGGTTAAGCCAATTACAGGTTTATTTTCAGTATGCATAGCAGCAAAATGTTTAGGGGTAAAAGTACAACAATGTTTGGCAAATGCAGCAGCCTGCCGGCATCATTTAGTTGTTTTTAAGCTATCACTTACCCCGGGGCGGTTATAAGTTTGAGGAGGCGTTTTAAATACATTAATTTTAGGGCTTCATCAAACGTTTATGTTTTGCAACTAAAAAAATCACTGGGCCAGCATTTTTTAAAAGATGAAAATATCATCCGTAAAATTGTAGATGCCCTGCAGGCACATACGTTTACACAGCTGCTTGAAGTGGGGCCGGGTGGCGGCGCCCTTACCAAACACCTGCTGCAACTACCTGGTATACATTTTATGGCTATTGAGCTGGATGATGATAAAACGGCTTTTTTAAAAGCCACCTACCCTGTACTGCAAAACAAAATTATTGCCGATAGTTTTTTGGATATCAACCCGCCTTTTACTGACGATTTTACGGTAATTGGCAACTTTCCGTATAATATATCCACACAAATACTTTTTAAAATACTCGATTGGAAAGCGCAGGTGCCCGTGGTAGTGGGTATGTTTCAAAAAGAAGTAGCAGAAAGGGCTGCCAGCAAAGAGGGTAGTAAAGTATATGGTGTATTAAGTGTGCTGGTACAGGCATTTTATGAGGTAGAATATTTGTTTGATGTTGCGCCCGGCTGTTTTAACCCGCCACCCAAGGTAATGAGCGGAGTAATCAGGCTAAGCCGCAAACAACAAACCTACCCCATGAAAAGCGAAAAAGCCTTTAAGCTGCTGGTAAAAACTGCTTTTAACCAACGCCGAAAAACATTACGCAATGCTGTTAAAGGATTATTTACGCCTGCAGATTTGCAAGATGAACTATTTAACCGCAGGGCCGAAACCTTAAGTGTACAAGAATACGCCGCACTTAGTTTTAAAATGAATATACCCTAATGAATAAACTAGTTATTGGAATAAGCATTTTGGCCTGTAGTATCCTTACCAGCTGTTATTCGCCCAGGTATGTGTACAGCCCGGCAGCGCACAATGTACCCATACTTGCCAATAAGGGTGATAGTAAGCTGGCTGCTTATTATTCCTCTAACCTAAACAATGCTACCAATATTAACCTTGCCGACCAGGTGAGCAGCAGGGGCCGGGGGTGGGATGTGCAAGGAGCCTATG
>JBDKJT010000048.1:0-2880 GCA_039796475.1 Bacteroidota bacterium
AGCAGCATGGTACAATATGCCAGCACCAGCAAGCTGGCACTGCTGCCCGGGCAAAAGCCAGCGATTGGCCACCTTACGCTTAACTTACAAAATAGCCAATACCGTAGCAGTAATCTGCAGGCCGGCATACAGCAATTAAGCATTACCGATAGTACCAATATTCAACTGCGGGGCATAGCCGTAAACAGCACTTTGCCCAACGGCCAGGCAGTAATTAACCTGCAAAGCATTCAGTTGAATGCCGCACCGGCCCAGCTGCTGCAAGGCAAACTTAATTTTGATAAAGTACTGTTGTATAAACCCGTGATTACGCTAAACACTAGTGGCAACAGCAGCCAATTAAAACCTGCATCAAAAAAAACATTACCTGCTATTAACATTGCAGAACTAAAGGTGCAGGATGCTGCTGGTAATATTACCACCCAGCAAAAAAATCAGCAGCCGGTAAATATTTACATCAATAAGCTTGATCTTTTATTAAATAAACTAAGCACCAACAACGGCACGGTAGCAATCGCCAGCAGCAGTATGTTAAGCAAAAAAGTAACCGTAAAAAAAGACAGCAATACCATTTTTACCGGTGCATTACAAATGGAAGGCAATAAAGCATTATTGCAAAATAACCATTGGAGCTACCAGGCTAACAGGGCTGGTATTAATGATGCTACCCTGCAAATAATAAAAAATGACAGTGTAAAAACAACCATTACTGTAGGCCAACTGCATTTGCTTAACTGGATACTAAACGACGAAATGCTAAGCAATAAACATTTACTGGCAACGCATAATAATACGGCCGGGCTTGATATAAAAAATTTAAACACAATTGTAAACAACGAAGCAATCAGCATTGGCAGCATCAGCGCAAAAAACATCAGTCAGCAAATACAAATAAGTGATGTAGCACTAAGCCCCGTATTAAACCGCCTTGAATTTATAGCAGCAAGCCCTTGGGAAACTGACGACATCCGGTTTAAAGTGACTAAGGTATTTATAAACAATTGGCACAGCAATGCCTTGCTGGATAGCAACCTGCTGCAGGTGAATCATATTGCTGTACATGAGCCAGACTTTAGTATTTATAGGGATAAAAACAAACCTGATGAGCAAAATGTATATAAACCTTTGCCGGTAACCTCTTTTAAAAATGCGCCTTTTAAATTTAGGCTGGATACGGCAGAGATTATACAAGGCCATGTACTGTACAACGAAAAAAGCGAAATAACACAACTAACAGGCAAAGTAGAATTTAATGAATTAAAAGCCCGGATCACCAATATCAAAAGCACTGGTTATACTCAAACAGACAGCCTTCGATTAAGGGCCAGCGCTTTATTTATGAACAAAGCACTGGTGAAGGTGAGGATTGATGAAAGCTATGCCGATTCGCTGGCAGGATTTTTATTTACGGCGAGCCTAGCCCCCACCAACCTGGATATACTCAACAATATTACCGAAGCAGCCGCATCTGTACAGGTAAAATCAGGTTATGTAGATACGATGTACCTGCATGCCATAGCAAGGGAATATTTATCCCTTGGCACTATGTATTTACCCTATCATCAGCTAAAAGTAAAATTTTTAAAAAAGGGTAATAAAAATACCAACGATGTTTTAAGCGGCTTAATCACTTTTGCAGCTAACACTTTTGTAATAAAAACAAATAACCGTCACCGCAAGGGCGTCATCTATTTTCCCCGGCTAAGAGACCAGGCCATTTTTAACTATATGGCCAAAATGTTTTTAAGCGGCGCTGCCAGTAGCGCAGGTGCCAAAAGCAACAAAAAAGCGTTGAGACAATACCGCAAAGCTTTAAAGCAACACCAGCTACCACCTATACGGCCACTTGATTAAACAGTGCAGATAAAAAGCAAGCATACAACCAGTAACGGGCTGGGGTAAAGTTTGTGCCAAATGAGTTAACTTACAGCATTGAAACTGACACGTTTAATGAACCTGGCGAGTGTATCAAAACAAATAGGTAAATGGCTGCTGCGAATAATAATTGCACTATTATTATTGCTGTTGCTTGCTATTGTTTTTATACAAACACAAACCGGTAAAAATTTTGTAAAAAAACAAGCCGTTAACTACCTCCAAAAAAAACTAGGCACCCGTGTAGCCATTGATGCTATTGAAGTAGATTGGCTTACCCGGCTAAAGCTTACCGGTGTATATATTGAAGATCGGGAGAAAAAACTGCTGGCATCCATTGGCCTGCTAGAAACCCGTTATGATGTAAGTAATATTTTTGACAACAAGCTGAGCATTGCTGAAATAACCCTTGATAATATTCAGCTGAATTTAAACCGAAAAAAAAATAATCCCGATTTTAATTTTCAGTTTATTGCCAATGCCTTTACCACCGGCGACACTGAACCAACGACAGCCTCCAAACCATTTAACCTAACCCTTGGTAAATTACACATCGGCAATTTGCAATTTATAATGAATGATGCCTATGCAGGTGGAGAATACGCTGTAAGAGTTAAAAGTTTTAAAACCTTTATCAGCTATTTTGATATGGCCACGATGCAAATAAGGGCCAGCTACTTGTACACAGATAGCATTAACACCTCTATCAATTTAATGGGCGGTACACAGCCTACGGCACCCACCGCATCAGCACCCACAACAGATACCAGCAGCTTTGCATTACAATTTACCGCAGATACTGTGCAACTGGCCAATAGCAATATTGTTTTACACAACAATCAAACGGCCCTGCATGTAAATACGCAAGTACAACAATTGGCTGGCAAAAAAATCATTTATCAGCAGCAACAATTGCATGCTGCTGCAGCATCTTTGTTACTATCAGGGCACCGTACAGCCATACAAATTAAAAGCACCCCAATAAATACCAACGCTACTACGGTT
>JBDKJT010000049.1:0-7952 GCA_039796475.1 Bacteroidota bacterium
CTGTTGTGTAGTACTGCCATAAAGTTTTAATTTGATCCCGGCAAAGCCGGAAAACCTTTTAATAAGATTGGATGCTTGCAGGGCAAACCAAATTGTTGTGGCGCAAAGATACTGATTGTGCCAGTATATACTATGGCTAAAAACTAAAAGATACGGTGCCGGCTTTTCTGTTAATATTCATATTACCGCCTATGAGGCCGCCAAAACCGATACGCAGGCCCGTGCCGGTATACTTACCATTATCATAACCAGCCACAATATCTACCCTAAAAATTTTCAGGATATTTTCAAAGCCGGCAAATAGCTCCACATGATTGTTTCGATCGTTGATAAAAAAAGTGTTAGTACCTGCCACCAAGTGCCAGTTTAATTTTTTAAACAACGGAATTTTGTTGGTAAGCAGGCCATTAAAATGATGCTCTAAATGGGCCAGCCCATAAAAATCGGTGATGGTGCTAAAGGCATAATAACTTACCAGCTGAAAACTGTTTACATACTCACTGGCTGCTATGGTAAGGTTGCCATTAAAATGCTGGTAATCTTGTATAAATACTTTGCGGTTATTAAAAAAGCCGCCAATACTAAGTTTGTATTTTAGTAATCCGCCAATTTTTAAATTAAGGTTGTCTTGTACGGCTAATTTCCATTCATCAAAATCTACTCCGCTGCCTAAAACGCCATTTAAGCCCTTGGTGTAATGAGCGCTAAATGTGGGGTATTTTGATCCCAAAGGCACTTTACTATTGGGGAACTGTATGTAACGTTGGCCTGGTTTATAGCTAATATCCACGCTTAACAAAACCGCCTTGTGTGGGGTAAACTGCTGGTCGATTTTTTCGTAAGGATAATTGGGCGTTATTTTTACACTGTCTTTTTTAAACAAAGTAAAATTGCTGGTATTGTTTAGTGGCGTTCGGTTTTCGTATAAGGCGTTTATACTTAACCGCAAGCCGCTTTCAAAACGCTTACTAAAGCCTGCCATGCCAAAAACATTTTCGTAGGTTTTCATAAAATTATCGCCATACAACAGGGTGCTAAAAGTATTAATAAGCGGACTGATAGGGCTTTCCCTGTTAAACTGTGTTACCCTTCTGCCCCCGGCAAAAGTCCAAGTTTCCCGTTTTATTTTTCCCATGGGTTCGGTATCCCTTGTACGCAGCACCACTTCTATCGCACCATTTAAATGCTGGTTATTAAAACCGTATCGCAGAGATGGCCGGATAGAAAAATTGGTACGAGCCTGCCGGATGTATTTACTAAATGAGCCTTCGGCATTTAATACCAATCCCTCTGCCGGGTTGTATTCTATATTACGAATAAGTGGACTAAACGACCATTGCAACGAACTGTTTTGAGTGTAATGGGTACGGTTAACACCTCCCCAAAAAAATTTGATTGGGTTTATACGGCCTTGCTGTGCATTTAATATGTCTGCCGCCAGTTGGCTTTTAGCAGAATCTTTGTGTACCTCCAGCATACTGTCTTTAATGATATAATCTCTTATTTCTTCTTTTTCTAATGGTATTGGCCTTATAGTATCCCAGTAGGCCTTGGGCCTGTTGCTAACCCCGGAATCGTACTTAATTACCACATTATCAAAAAAGCCCTTGTGCAGGTTGGGTTGCAGGTTGTAATCGGAATAAGCAGAAACAAAATTGCCGGTAGCATCTATACCAAACTGGCTAAAGCTAAAATGCAACAGTTGATTTTTTATTTGCCAGGTATCATTGTTTACAGGTACATGAAATTGGATTATTTGTAAGCTGTCAATAATTTCAAGCTGCGATAATTTGGTAAGTAAAAGATCGGTGCTGTGTATACGCCAATCGTTTTCGGTAATATTTATAACACCTGCAAACAAAGGCTCGTAATTGCGCTTGGGTATTACCTGTATGCTATTTACTTCTTTTCCATCCTCCCAAAAACTACCCAGGTACTTGTACCGGTAAAAGTTTAATGCTCCATCGGCAATGGGAGAAATAAAGCCCCGTGGATTTAGCTTTTGCGTAAATATGCTAACGTTATTTTGGTAAAAACTTATAAAGGTTGGAAATGTAAAACCAAATCCATCGCTGCCACTTACCCTGCTGCTTTTTATCTCCAGCTTAAACTTATTGGGTTTTTGGGAGGCTATAGATGCCACGGATTCTGCCAGGTAAACAATACCAGCACCGGTGGTATCAAGGCCCATATCGTTACGGTCGGTTTCGGGTATTTTTTGTCCCAATATTTTTTTGGGCAACCGCCGCAGTTTAATCATGTCTTTGGTGTACAGGTTACAAGTAAAGGCATTTACCTGCTGGTTATACTGTGGCCGCATTTTTATAGCCTTACGGATAATGGCATAGGCCGGATCTTCGGCACCGCTTTTTACCACTACTTCTTTTAGCTCCAGCTTTTGTTGTTGTAAAAAAAAAGCCAGTTCTTCATCCGTATCTGTTATGGTTACGCTTTTTTCCTGTGTAGCATAGCCAATATGCTGGCATACCAGTGTATAAGTACCCGGCTTAACAAAAAAAGCATATTTGCCCCGGTTATTGGCACTGGCACCCATGGTGGTGCCCTTTATGGTAACTGAAGAGTAAGGCAGTAAGTCGCCCTTTTCATTAAATACAATTCCAAATATTTTTTGTGCGGAGCAGGCTGTTGTACAAAAAGTAAGTACTGCAAAAAATATTTTTCTCATCATCTATTGTAAAATGCGGCTTTAATAACAGGGATATTGTTGCTGTAAAAAGTAAAATTTTGCTAAGCAGCTTTACGCACAAAACTACCCGACAAAGCCGCAAGGCCTGCTACCAGGGCGCCTATAAGGGCCGTTACCACAATAAGTGCTACAGGGCTGTTGCTTTGTAAAATAAGCAACGACATTTTTTTTGCCAGTATATGCTTGTTGGCTAAACTAATATACCACGATAAGCCACCCCATAAAATAAATAATGCAGCAAAGCCTGCTAAAAAAGCTTTGCCTGGCTTAAGCGGTATGGCCACCGAAACAATAAACGCCACAATGGCAATGCTGTACCAGGGAAGGTAAAAACAGGCTGCTAAACTTAACAAAGCAATCAATAATATGGATATAAAAAATTTCATACAACGTATTTGTAAGAGTGGTTAGATATTTTACTTATGCTTTTTTAAAACTCATTTGCCATTTTACCTTTTTGCTTTTGGCTTCTTCTTTTTTCATCATCCATAAAGTATAATAATTGCTGCCTGCCCACTTGGTAATAAAATTATCGTAATAGCGGCTGCCGGGGTTACCACTTTGCCCGCCAGGATATACACCATAAGCCTCAGTTTCGGCATTTAGGTGAATAACCATTCGCCAGCTGGGCCCGTGGGTTTCTTTGGCAGCATTTAAGCAATGGGTTCCTCCACCAATAGACAATGCAGCACTATTAAATGGTGCCAGTTTTGCCAGGTGTGTAATGTGGGTGCCCTTGTATTTGGCCCACTCTAATTTATCCTGTGCCTCCAGCTGTTTTAACTCTGCCACAGCATTAGTAAAAGCAAGGGTGGTTATATCCTGCAAAGATTCTTTTGCCGGCGTGCTAATATCATCTACAAATTTATAAGCACTGTCTTTAAGTACAGCTTCCAGCAAGGTGCTTTCAAAAGGATGCATGATTATATCCGGAGCATTTTTAAATTCATCGGTATATACCGCTTTATCAAAATAATCCCATAATAATTTAAAGATGGTGGCGCCGGCAGACCGGGCATCGTTTACCAAATTCCATTGTGCCAACTGGGTATGGTATTTTTTAGCTGCATCATCCAGCATACTGGTATTGATATTTTTAATAAAAACCGGTAAGGCCATTTGGGCAAATACATTGTAATTATCGGTTTGCAGGGCCATCATTTTTTCGGGGCTTATATCTACCATTGTGTCCAATTTATTATTGGCAATGATGCCCCTGTACAAAGGGTAATCCCTACCCAAATAATACGGATAAGTACTGTCGTCGGCAGGCTTTTGGTTGGCACTGCTTACAAAACCACGCTCGGGATTGTATTGGTAAGGCGTTTCGTCCATAGGGATAAAACCCTGCCACATAAAACTACTATCGGTACCGGGCATTAAAAAATCGCCCTGGCCTTTCCATTTGGCGGGCCAATTGCCCTGGGTACGCAAAGCGATATCGCCATTTTTACAAGCAAATACACAGTTTTGCCCTGGTGTACGCAGGTATACCACTGCCTGCTGGTAATCACTGTAATTTTTTGCCCGGTTTAGCTGGTAAAAAAGGCGCAATTCATTACCTGCCTCATGTGCTGTCCACCGGAGTGCATAATATTTGTTGTTGGATTGTACACTTCCGCTAAACTGTTTATCATACATTACTGGCCCAAAAATGGTGTAAGCAACTGTATCTATATAATCCGCACTGTCTTTTACTTTTATTTTTTCGATTCTAAATTCGGTTTGTTTCCACTCGTTGTTAAACCAGTATTCTTTTCGGCTGTCGTCTTTAAATTGGATGGCATAATAATCTTTTACATCCCTGCCGCCATTGGTAAAACCAAAAGCACAGGAATCATTAAATCCAATAATTACACTGGGTGCCCCCGGAAAAGAAACACCATAGGCATTAAAACCGGGCGTACTTATTTGTATTTCGTACCAAAGCGATGGCAGGTTGAGGCCCAAATGCGGATCGTTACATAAAATAGGAGCACCGCTTTTGGTACGGGCGCCACTTACTGCCCAATTATTGCTACCATTATCCCTATCTGGTTTTTGCTGTGTAAGTGCTACTGGTTGGCCTGCATTAAAATAAAGCGAATCTGCCACCATTGGAGCAGCAACTTTTACTTTTGGCTCGGCGTAAATTGTTCCTTTAGGAATGATAGGGTCCAGCGAATCTTGCCGCAATGGATACAAAAGATCAAAATCTTGTTTATTAAAAAAGTTCCTGGCATTGGTCATTTCAAAATCATCATCATGGCCAGCCAAATCGTAACTCATATACTTTAAAAACAACGCAGTTTTTAAATTGGTCCATAGCTCTGGCTGGTAGCCAATGAGCTTGTACTCAATAGGCAACTGAGCACTGGTTAATGCCGTGATGTAAGCATTTACACCCGCAGTATAAGCATCGCAGGCTGCTTTTATTTCGGGGTCTGCCTCCATTTCTTTTAGCGATTTTTCGGCGGCATATCCCATGCCTAAGCGCCTAAACTCCCGGTCGTGTGCCAATGCTTTGGCTCCAATAATTTCGCTGGCCCGGCCTGCGGCGGCATGGGTTTGCAGCTCCATTTGCCATAGCCTGAACTTGGCATGCAGATAGCCCTGTACAAAATAGGCATCGTTTTCTTGCTCGGCAAAAATATGCGGCACCAATCTGTCATCAAAATACACTTCTGTTTTGCCTGTAAGTTGAGGAAAAGAAAGCGCCGCATTAAAATCGGCATTTACATCCTCTGCATTTTGCCAAATACCATGCTGGGGACTTAACAATTTACCCAGCGGAGCCGGCAGCACTAAAGTGGAATTAAGGATGACTGCTAATGCAATTGTAACAGCAGCGGTTATCAGCAATGGCAAGATTCTCATAATAATAATTGTGAGCGTAATTTAGTAAAAAGCTTGCTGACAAAACTACCCGATTATTTAATTTTGCAAGATGGATACAGAGAATATTGATGTAAAGAATATACTGGGTTTAAAATTACCCACCGACCCCCGTTGGGTAAACCTTGCCGAAATGCAGCTGGAAGAGATATTAACCGACCATGCTTATTGCGAACAAAAGGCCGCTACCACCTGCATATCGCTGATACAGCGCTACCCCGACAGGGTGGAAATGGTGGAAGAACTAGCCCCGATTGTTACCGAAGAGTGGGGTCATTTTAGAATGGTACTGGCAGAATTAAAAAAACGCAACCTGCAACTGGGCAAACAGCGTAAAGATGAATATGTAAATAAGCTACTGGAATTTCAAAAAAAAGATGGCAGTGTAGAAGACCGGTTTTTAGATCGCCTGCTTACCATGGCGCTGATAGAAGCCCGCAGTTGTGAGCGTTTTAAAAGATTAAGCGAAGGCCTGGATGATGATTACATGCGAAATTTTTATAGAAAATTTATGGAAAGCGAAGCCGGGCATTACACTTTATTTATTACCCTGGCCGAGCATTACTTACCAAAAGAAAAAGTGCGCCAACGCTGGCAACAATGGCTTGAATACGAAAGCGCATTGATGAACCAACTGGAGCTGAGAGGCGACCGGGTACATTAAAAAAAAACTCCGCAGTTGCGGAGTTTTTTTTACCAGTTAAATATTACTTAATGATTACAAATCGGGTGCTGGAGCTGGCTTGCTGGTTGCCCACTACCTGTAAAAGATACAAGCCATTGCCAAGCCTGCTGATATCTATCCGACGCCTGAAAATGTTGGCTGAAGGCACGCTCATTACGAGGTTGCCACGGGTGTCTAAAATATTCAGCTGTACTTGTGTATTATTGGCAGGCAGTTTCCAGCTTACATCCAGGTAATGCCCGGCAGGATTGGGAAAAACCCCCACCTGCCCCCTGCCCAGCCGGCTATTTGCATTGCCAGCATTGTATACCGGTGCCGACATTAATTCGCAACCACCCAATACGGCCCCACCAGCCAAATAGCCTGCCACTGCCGACGAATCAACACAAATAGTTTCGGTTCCGGCGCCATTGGCCAATTTGTTACACAACAATACTTTTTCGTTATTACTGCCACACCTTACATCTATTACATTTATTTTAAAGGCTACCAGCTTGGTACATCCCCTTGAGTCTTTTATGATACAATTATAAGTGCTGCTAACTTTGGGGCTTACACTGATAGTTTGTGTAGTGCCATTGCTGCCCCAGTTAAAAGTATAAGGTGGTACGCCACCAAATACACGTAGGGTTAAATCTACTTTTTGGGCGCCGTAGCCGAGGTATATGGTACTCCTGGCATGCTCGGCTACTGTAGGGTTGGGCGTTATCACCGCAAAAGTTCGTATGGGGGGCGGATCTTTTAAAACAATGCTGCTGCTATCGCTACAGCCATTACGATCGGTTGCCCTTACGGTGTAGGTGCCTGCTTTAAGGCCGCTGATATCTTTAGTTGTACTACCTGTAGACCACAGGTACCTTACCGGCGCTGCTGCATTACTTACCGCTAGCTGAATGCTGCCGTCGGCTGCCGCATTACAAACCGGGTCGGTTGCTGTGGCGCTAATGGCAAGCCTGCAGGTATCTTTCCATAATAAAATACTGGCATCATTACTTTCGGCGGTAGCTGCGGTTATTTTATCGTTACCCGGGCGCAGGCCTGTATAGCAAAATTCAGCCACCCCATTGCTATCTGTAAAGGCACTGCCCTTAATGGCATTATTGGCGCCTGATACTGTAAAATCTACCTTTTGCCCCTGCACCAAAGCTCCACTGGCATTTTTAACCGTGGCGGTAAAACATTGCTGCTGGGTAATCGTTTGGCTGCATACATCTGGCGTTAACACCACCCCATTATTAATTGTGAGGGGCTGCATCGCCTGGCCGCCGAGGTACCCGTATGAATCGTATTTACCAAAACCATATACCAGCAGACCTACAGGCTGGCTACTGGTAATAACATGCATACCGGTGCTAACTGGCACTTGTATACCAAAATAATTTGTACCGGCTACAGCATGCCAGCCAGCAGTATTTAGTGGCTGATCGTCTACACGGATATTTTGCAGGTTATCGCCGGTAGAGGTGATATTGATAAAATTATTGCTGATATGGTCGGTACCCGCTGATATTACAAAGTTTTGCTGGTATTGCTCAGTGGGCGATACCAGTACAAAAAATGGATCGGATAGCGTATTGTCGGCCTGGCTGCTACGGGAATACTGGCCTACCAATACTGGCTTACTGGCTATAATGCTGTTGTAACTTTCGCTGGGCAATAAGGTTTCGTAAAATTTACCAGCATCTA
>JBDKJT010000050.1:0-25006 GCA_039796475.1 Bacteroidota bacterium
CATTTCGCTGGAGAATGAATAAGGATTAACCTTACATTTTAATGATACAAAAATACCCGCCCATAAAATGGGCGGGTATTTTTTATAAAGCACCACCTGCTTAAACAGTATTGCTGCCAGCTTTTGTATATCAACTTTGCAAAACGTCTAATCAATCATAAAGCCTGCTGCTATTTTGCATTTGGCAAAAAAGCTGCGGTAACAAATTGCTAACTACACCTGGCAAAAAATAGACCCCTCATAAAAATGAGGGGTCTTAAACGATTGCTTGCCATAAAAAAAGCTATATATCTTTTGCTGGTGCGGCCAAATACCTATTTATTTACTAACCGGCCGAAAAAATGTACTGTGCAAGCTACAGCCACCAGCTATGCTACTTAAAACTTATATACAACAGCCATTAAAGCAGAGGCGGTTGATTTACTGCCGGCGCCATCGCCTTTAGTAAATATTTCGCTTTGGGCACTTTCAAACCTTAGCTCAGGAATAAAAGTAAGTGGCCCTATTTTGTAGTTTAAAGAAAGTGTATTGGCGAAAATGTTTTTGGTACCAAAGTAAATTTTCTTGCTGTCGCTGATATACTCACTTCTTAAAGTAAGACCCACTTTATCGCTGGGATCAACATTCAGGTAAAGTGCTGCGCCTTTCCAGCTGCCACTTGTTGGGCCAATATCACGGCTTTGAGTGGTAGCATTAAAGCCGATATTAAACTTACTGCTAAGGATGGCATTTACCACCAGGTCAAACTGTGTAAGCGATTCCAGTTGGCCGGGTATTTCTAACGATTTAGAGCCATAAGAACCTACATAGTTTAAAAATGCTTTAAACTTGCCATTGGCAGATCCTGCGCTAATTTGACCAATTAAGCTTTTTACGCTGTTGGTTGAGCTAGACTGATCGGTGTAATTTGTAACGCCAATCATAAAACCAACGGGCCCTGCGGTAATATCTGTTTTAACACCAGTATGAAAAAACGGGCCATTGGTAAACATGTAAGACATGCTGTAGTTTCTGTTTAACTGGGCATCCAGCAACTCGTAACCAACATGGGTAGTAAACTTACCCAAGGTAAATTTTACTTTACTGGAAGGCGCATAGGTTACATACATCTGCTTAAGATTAGACAGCGATACAAACCCGTTTTTTCCTGTGTTAGATTCTCCATCATTATAAGAAAACTCTTCTGCCCTGCGGCCAAAACCAAGATCAATAGTAGCTGTTACTTTACCAGACAATGCAGAAGCATCTGCCCTAATACTAGCCATACCTACTTCAAACGAATTGGTAGAGTTGGTAAAACTTGTAAAATTGTTGGCATTACCACCTCCGTTAAAATTATGACGATAGTAGGCATCAACACCACCAGAGATAGCTAAAGATTTTGTAGAATCCTGAGCAAACGATACAACAGAGGTAAGCGACAAAGCGATTGCTGCTAGGGTTACTTTAATTTTCATTGCGTTTAGTTTTAGTTTAATAATAGTTTGTACAAAGCACTTATTTGACAAGCAGCAATCGAAAAAAGGTAAAACACCCATCAATATACCGGCAGCAATACCAGTATATTGATGGTAATTATTGTATTGATTAATAAGCAGGTTTTTCTTCCACACTTCCGCCGTTTTTAACCAGCAGCGTGCCCTGGATATATTTTTCGTCGTGTTGTGAAGCATCCAGCCCTTCTTCTTCTTCCTCAGCACTTACACGAATTGGCAGAATAAAGTTGATGAACTTAAAGATGATAAACGAAACGGTAAAGCTGTACACCACTACAATCAGCATCGCTTTTAATTGCGTAAAGAAGAAGCTGGCATTACCATATGCTAAACCATTAGGACCATCTTTAATACCATGTACCACCTGGCTGGCAAATACACCCGTTAACAGCATACCCACCATACCACCTAAACCATGGCAAGGAAATACATCTAATGTGTCATCCAGTTTAGATTTTTGTTTGATGCCTACAGCAATATTGGAGATAATTGCACCAATTACACCGATGATGATACTTTGAGGAATACCTACGTAACCAGCAGCAGGGGTAATAGCCACCAAGCCAACAACCGCACCGATACAAAAGCCTAGTACAGATGGTTTTTTTCCTTTAATTACATCAAAAAACATCCAGGCCAAACCGCCAGCAGCAGCAGCAGTATTAGTAGTTCCAAAAGCACCTACGGCCAAAGGAGAAGCACCTACAGCTGAACCAGCATTAAAGCCAAACCATCCAAACCACAACAAACCAGTACCAATTAATACATACGGTACATTGGCAGGAGGAATTTCGGCCTTCATTTCGTGAGATTTACGACGCTTTAAAACCAATGCGCCCGCCAATGCAGCACAACCAGCGGTAATATGCACCACGGTACCACCAGCAAAATCCCATACACCCATTTTAGCCAAAAAGCCTTCTGGATGCCAGCTCCAGTGAGCTACCGGGGCATATACCAGCAAGCTAAACAGCACAATAAATAAAACATAAGCCGTAAAACGGATACGCTCTGCCACCGCACCTACCACCAGGCCAGGAGTAATAATGGCAAACATTAACTGAAATAAAGAGAACAACGTTAAAGGAATAGTGTTAGCAAGCGGCCAGGCAGCATGAGATTTTACACCTTTAAAAAAGGCAAAAGTGCCAGGGTTACCAATAAAGCCCCCGATAGAATCTCCAAAACTTAAACTAAAACCAACCACAATCCAAAGAACCCCCACAATACCTGCAGCCACTACACTTTTAATCATGGTAGATATTACATTTTTACGGTTTACCATACCTCCGTAAAAAAATGCCAAACCGGGTGTCATCAAAAACACCAGTGCGGTAGAAACCAGCACCCAGGCAATATCAGGAGCGCTGTATTGCGGATCGTTAGGGCCAGGTACATAATCCGCTTCTGGTTTTACAAAAGCTGCAATAATTGCGAAGACGACCAGGGCTACAAAGGGAATAGCTGATTTGAACGTTAATTTTCTCATGCTGTATTTTGTTTTAGTTTAAATTATGAAATACATATTAATAATAAAATATCTATGTATTTATACAGCTAAATTAACATTTTTGAGCAAGAGATTTAAATATAATTTTACATATTTATTTATATAATGTGTATAATACATGAAAGCATACCCAGAAAACGTTTGATATTTTTCTATCAATTACTTGATAATGTTAAAGAAACGGCAAATAAATAGGTGTGGAAAAGAAATATGCACAGAAACAAATAGAAAATAAAAAACCCGTTACTAAACGTAACGGGCTATTGAATTATCATCTGCGGTTTCCAGTTGCGACTGGCCTATCAAAAATTCATCTACTTTGGCTGCACAATCCCGGCCCTCCCTGATAGCCCATACTACTAATGATTGGCCGCGGCGCATATCACCTGCGGTAAATATTTTAGGTATATTGGTTTGATATTTTTTATCGCTGGCCCTCACATTACCCCTTTCATCCAGCTCCAGTTCCAGCTCCTGTATCATTCCATCATGCTGTGGGTTTACAAAGCCCATTGCCAATAAAGCCAGCTCACAGGGTATTTTTTTCTCACTTCCTTTTACTTCTACAAACTGGGCAGGCCTGTTATCTACCACCTTCCACTCCAGGTCTACCGTTATCAAAGCCTTTAAGTGACCATTTTCGTCGCCAATAAATTGCTTGGTGGCAATGGCCCACTTTCGGTTGCAACCTTCTTCATGCGATGAGGTGGTTTTAAGCAGCATGGGGTATGTTGGCCATGGCATAGCCTCGTTTCTGGTTTCGGGTGGCTTGGGCAATAGCTCAAACTGTGTAACCGATTCGGCCTTGTGGCGGTTGCTGGTACCAACACAATCGCTGCCGGTATCGCCGCCACCAATTACTACTACATTTTTTCCAGTGGCCATTATTTCGGTTTCGGATACAGTAATGCCAGCTACCCGTTTATTTTGCTGTTTTAAAAATTCCATCGCAAAATGCACCCCTTTAAGTTCTCTGCCGGGTATATTGAGGTTACGGGGTATGGTAGAGCCACCAGCCAGTACGATGGCATGATACTCACGCAGTAAATCGCTGATGCTTACATTTACGCCTACATTGGCATTGCATTTAAATACCACACCCTCTTCTTCCATTAATTTAACCCTGCGATCAATCACCCATTTTTCTAGTTTAAAATCGGGTATACCATACCTGAGTAATCCTCCGGGTTTATCATCTCTTTCAAAAACAGTTACGGCATGCCCGGCAAGGTTTAATTGGGTGGCAGCAGCTAACCCTGCTGGCCCACTACCCACCACGGCTACTTTTTTACCCGTACGGGTGATGTTTTTACCGGCTTGTACAAAGCCCTTTTCAAAAGCTATTTCTATAATATGCTTTTCAATTTCTTCGATGGTAATGGCGGGCTGGTTAATACCCAATACACAAGCTGTTTCGCAAGGGGCAGGGCAAATGCGGCCAGTAAATTCTGGAAAATTGTTGGTAGATGACAGGATATCATAGGCCTCTTTCCAGTTTTTATGATAAACCGCATCGTTAAATTCGGGTATCACATTGCCCAAGGGGCAGCCGCTGTGGCAAAATGGCACACCACAATTCATACAGCGTGCACTTTGTTGGTTTAATTTTTCATCCGAAAAACGTTCAACAAATTCTTTATAATCAGTTACCCTATCTTTTGCAGGGCGCTTAGATGGTAATTCTCTTGTAAATTCTAAAAAGCCGGTTGGTTTACCCATGTTTCAGAAATTAGTAGTTTGTTGTTAGTTTAGTTGTTGCAGGCTTGCTGGTTTATTTACCCACCAGTGCTGTTTCTTTTCTTTTTGCCAATACTTTTTTATAGTCTCTTGGAAATACTTTGATAAAGTTTTTGAGTTGGTTATCAAAATCATCCATAACAAATTTGGCTACCGAGCTTTTGGTATAGTTATAATGCTGCGTAATTAATTGCAGCAGCTCTACTTTGTCTTCTTCCCCTACGGGGTCAAGATCTACCATTTCGGTATTACATAAAGAGGCAAATACACCTTTAACGTCATATACATAAGCGATACCGCCACTCATACCGGCAGCAAAATTGCGCCCAGTATTACCCAGTATCACCACTTTTCCGCCGGTCATATACTCACATCCGTGATCACCAACCCCCTCTACTACAGCAGTAGCACCTGAGTTTCGTACGCCAAAGCGTTCGCCGGCCATCCCTCTTATATATGCTTCGCCAGAGGTAGCGCCGTAAAATGCTACGTTACCAATAATAATATTGTCTTCGGGCACAAAGCTTGCTTTGGCTGATGGATATACCACCAGCTTTGCACCGCTAAGGCCTTTTCCAAAATAATCGTTGGCATCGCCTTCCAGCTCCAGCGTTACACCTTTTGTATTAAAGGCGCCAAAGCTTTGCCCGGCCGTTCCTTTAAATTTAAAGTGGATGGTATCATCTGGCAGCCCCTCTCCTTTATAAATTTTAGAAATTTCGTTTGACAGGATGGTGCCTACCGTTCTATTAATATTGATGATATCAAAAGAGGCAGATACTTTTTGCTGGTTTTCCAACGCAGGTTTTGCTGCAGCTAATAGTTTCCAGTCGAGCACATTGTCCATTTCATGATCCTGGCTTTCCATATTATATAAGCCTGTATATACGCTGGCCGGCTCTTTATACAAGATGGGGGAAAGATCTAGTTTACTGTATTTCCAGTGATTGATATCCTGGCGCATTTCCAGGCAATCTGCCTGGCCCACCATTTCGTTGATGGTACGAAAACCGAGTTGCGCCATAATCTCTCTTAACTCTTCTGTTAAAAACTTAAACAGGTTTACAACATGATCTGCATTACCTGTAAACCGATTACGCAACTCAGGGTCTTGAGTGGCTACACCTACGGGGCAGGTATTAAGATGACACTTACGCATCATAATACAACCTTCGGTAACCAGTGCAGCAGTAGCAACTCCCCACTCCTCGGCACCCAGCAAGGTGGCAATGGCAATATCCTTGCCTGTTTTTAACTGTCCATCGGTTTGTAATACCACCCGGCTGCGGAGTTTGTTACGCACCAGTGTTTGGTGAGCCTCTGCCAAGCCAAGCTCCCAGGGCAGGCCGGCATGCTTGATGGAGCTAATGGGTGATGCGCCGGTACCACCATCGTTACCAGCAATCAGTACCACATCTGCCTTGGCCTTAGCTACGCCGGCGGCAATGGTACCCACGCCAGCTTTTGATACCAGCTTTACATTAATACGGGCTGCCCTGTTGGCATTTTTAAGATCAAATATCAATTGAGCAAGATCTTCGATAGAATAAATATCGTGGTGTGGTGGTGGAGAGATAAGGCCTACACCCGGCGTGGCGTGCCTTGTTTTACCAATCCAGTCATCTACCTTATGCCCGGGCAGCTGGCCACCTTCGCCCGGCTTGGCACCCTGTGCCATTTTTATCTGCAGTTCGTCTGCTTCGGTTAAATAATAACTGGTAACACCAAAACGGGCAGAAGCTACCTGCTTAATGGCACTACGCATGCTATCGCCATTGGGTAATGGCTGGTAACGCATTTCATCTTCTCCACCTTCGCCGGTATTGCTCTTTCCGCCCAGGCGGTTCATGGCAATTGCAAGGGTGCTGTGTGCCTCATGAGAGATTGATCCAAAGCTCATGGCGCCAGTAGCAAAACGCTTCCAAATAGCTTCTGCAGATTCCACTTCTTCTAACGGAACCGATGGACGATGAAAATTAAACTGAAACAAACTGCGTAGTGTACACGCTTTTTCGCTTTGATCGTTTACCAGCTTTGAGTACTTTTTAAAAGTTGGGTAATCATTCATCCGGGTGGAGTACTGCAGCAGGTGAATGGTTTGTGGATTAAAGAGGTGAAACTCCCCTTTACGTTTCCACTGGTACAAGCCACCTACCGACAACCTGTTTACAGGTTTATCTTTATGGCTAAAGGCAAACCCATGTTTGGCAAGGTTTTCACGGGCAATTTCATCCAGCCCCATGCCCTCAATACGAGAAACGGCACCTGTAAAATATTTATCAACCACAGATTTATTTAAACCCACAATTTCAAAAATTTGGGCACCCTGGTAAGATTGTAAAGTAGAGATACCCATTTTAGAAAACACTTTCAGCAGCCCTTCATTTACGGCCTTGGTGTAATTCTTTTTAAGATAATCTGCATCCAACTCTGTTTCTATCCGGCCACTCAATTTCATATCTCTTATGCTGGATAAAGCCAGGTAGGGGTTAATGGCGGTAGCACCAAAGCCTAGCAGGCAGGCAAAATGATGCACTTCCCATACATCGCCGGCCTCTACTACTATACCCACCTGGCCACGCAAGCCCTTGCGAATAAGGTGGTGATGTACCGCTGCTGTAGCTAGTAAAGATGGGATGGGCGCATGGTCAGAATCGATGGCCCTGTCGGTTAATATTAAAACTTCAAAACCATCCTCCACGGCATCCACGGCATAACGACAAAGCCTGTCGAGTGCTTTTTGCAATGAGCCGGGCTTACCATCAGCCCGGTAATAGGTTTGTAATGTTTTAGCCTGAAAAATACCGGTATCGATACTTCTTATTTTTTCGAGCTCGTAATTAGATAACACCGGGTGTTTTAATGCCACGGTATGGCAGCTGAGTGGATCTTCAAACAAAAGATTGCCATTGTTGCCCACAAAAGTTGAGAGCGACATTACCAACCGCTCCCGTATAGGATCGATAGGCGGATTGGTTACCTGTGCAAATAATTGTTTAAAATAAGCGCTCAGATGCTGGGGCTGGTCGCTTAATACTGCCAGTGGTACATCGGTACCCATCGAGCCAATAGGCTCTTTGCCATCAAGCGCCATTGGTGCAATGATGGTATCAAGATCTTCGGTGGTATAGCCAAATGCTTTTTGATATTTAAAAACCTGCTCTGTTTCAAGATGGGTAAACATTACCCTTGGCTCAGGCAATTCTTCTAAACGGATTTTGTATTTATTTAACCAGTCGCTGTATGGCTTTTGTGAGCAAATGGTATTTTTTAATTCAGTATCGCTGATAATACGCCCTTGCTCCATATCCACTACAAACATTTTGCCCGGTTGCAGGCGGCCATTTTCTTTAATAATGGCAGGATCTACCGGTAATGCACCGCTTTCGGATGCCATTATCACCCTGTCGTCGGTGGTTACGCAGTAACGGGATGGACGAAGACCGTTTCTATCCAGTGTGGCGCCAATCATTTTTCCATCGGTAAAAGATATTGAGGCCGGGCCATCCCATGGTTCCATTAGTGATGCATGGTACTCGTAAAATGCTTTTTTTACAGGATCCATTTTATCATCTTCATCCCATGCTTCTGGTATCAGCATCATCATTACATGAGGCAGGCTTCGGCCTGTCATAGTAAGTATTTCAATCATGTTATCCAGGCAGGCAGAGTCGGATTGGGCCACTGTTACAATTGGCAACAGCATTTCCATTTCTTCTTTACTAAAAAAAGATGATTCAAAACCTTTTTCGTTTGCCTTAAGCCAGTTAAGATTGCCTTGCAGGGTGTTTATCTCTCCATTGTGTGCAATGTATCTAAATGGCTGAGCCAGTTTCCAGGATGGAAAGGTATTGGTAGCAAACCTTGAGTGTACCAGGCCAAAGGCAGATACGACTCTTTTATTGGTTAGGTCAGGAAAATAATGCCTTACTTGGCCACTGGTTAACTGGCCTTTGTACACCACTGTTTTGTAAGAGAGTGAAGCTATGTAAAAACCAATGGCATCTTTACGTACCGTATTATTAATAGTATGGCTGGCATAATTACGCAGCACAAATAATTTTCTTTCAAAATCTACCGGGTTGGTGATATGATCGGGGCAGGCTATAAACACCTGCTCCATTACAGGCTCTACCGATAGGGCTGTAGGACCAATGCCGCTTGTATTAACAGGAACACTGCGGTAAGTAAGAATTTCGAGACCAAGCTTTTCGGCTGCCCGGTTAAAAATATCCCTGCACTCTTCACGTAGTTTTATTTCTTTAGGAAAAAATATAACCCCCACCCCATATTTACCAAAAGCGGGTAAATGAACACCCAGTTTTACACACTCATCAAAAAAGAATTCGTGTGGTACCTGTATCATTAAACCAGCACCATCGCCGGTATTGCTTTCGCAACCACATGCGCCCCGGTGCTCCATATTTTCTAGCACTGTTAAAGCATCGCTGATATGCTGGTGAGATTTATAACCTTTGATGCTGGCTACAAAGCCAATGCCGCATGCATCATGTTCAAAAGCCGGGTTGTACAAACCTGAATTGCCTGCCATTGTTTACGCAAGTTTTGGATGAATAATACTTTTTCAAATAAGCATTTTCTGTATAGCAGGCAATCGCCTAAAATTACTGAAAAAAACTATACAGTTTTTTATTTAGTCTACCTTTTTAACAGAGTACTACTTTGTTGCCCAAGCAGTGCACTATTTATTGGCAGGTATATTTACACCAGGTAGCTAAACAAGGTATTATCTTTATTTAGCTCGGTATAGTTTACCTGGTAATGCTGCAAATTGTGCAGTAGTTTTTTATAATCTTCCCTTGCCCTTAGCTCAATACCCACCAGCGCAGGACCAGCCTCTTTATTATGCTTTTGCATATATTCAAAACGGGTGATATCATCCGTAGGCCCCAACACATCGTTTACAAATTCCTTTAATGCACCCGGGCGTTGGGCAAAGCTGATTAAAAAATAATGCTTTAATCCCTCGTACTGCAGGCTGCGTTCTTTAATTTCCTGCATACGGTCGATATCGTTGTTGCTGCCGCTAACGATACACACTACATTTTTTCCTTTTATCACCGCAGCATAATCGTCCAGGGCGGCAATACTGAGGGCCCCGGCCGGCTCTGCCACTATTGCATCTTCGTTGTATAATTTTAAAATGGTACTGCATACCTTACCCTCTGGCACCAGGTGCATTTTATCCAGCACTGCTTTACAAATTGAAAATGGGATATTGCCCACCGTTTTAACGGCTGCACCATCTACAAACCGATCGATGTTTTGCAAGGTTACCGGCTTGCCTGCTTTTAAAGCCTCCTGCATGGAGGGGGCTCCGGCTGGCTCAACACCAATTAAAGTAGTACCGGCAGAAGCATTTTTAAAATATGCTCCAACACCGGCGCTTAAGCCTCCACCACCTACCGGCATAAACAAATAATCAATAACAGCATCTGTATCTAACAACAAGCTGGTAAATGAAGCAGATGGTTGAAAAGCCTGGCTGTTAAATTGCTCCAGTATCTCCACACCTACTGTGCCCTGCCCTTCAATAATTTTATAATCATCAAATGGCGGGATAAAGGTTAATTCATTTTCTTCGGTGTATTTTTTTGCTGCTGCGGCGCAATCATCATAAGTATCTCCTGTTAACCTCACTTCTATAAAATCTTCGCCAAACATTTTGGTTTGATTTATTTTTTGGTTAGGCGTTATAACAGGCATAAATACCACGCCATTCACCTGCATTTTTTTGCAGCTGTAGGCAAAGCCTTGTGCATGGTTGCCAGCGCTGGCGCATACCACACCTTTTTGTAACTGCTGCAGGGGCAGGCTGCTCATTAAATTATATGCACCCCTTAGTTTGTAACTTCTTACCACTTGCAGGTCTTCTCTTTTTAAATACACATTGCACTGGTATTTTTTGGAGAGGTTACGATTGAGTTGTAAAGGTGTTTTTGTTACCAGTTTTTTTAACCGGAGAGCAGCTGCATTAAAGTCAAGACCAGCTCCCCCACCCCGGAGGGAGAGCTTTTCGGCCTCAGTATAGGTATCATTATTTTTAACCATCGGGGTTGTTGTTTTTTACTTGTAACGGGACAGCTTAGCCCATTTATAATAAGGTTGCGGCCCGTTTTAGGAACCTACAGTTTGTATTACTTTCATATCCGTCATTGCCTGCCTTAATACAGCGCCAATTTTTTCTACCGGGTGGTTGCGTACTATTTTATTTACCTCAATAATAGCCCTGTTATCTACCCCGTTATCTTTACCGGCATTATAGTTAGTACCTATTACATCTGTATCAATTGTTTTCATAAACGCTGTAAGCATGGGTTTGGCGGCATGATCAAACAGGTAACAACCATACTCTGCCGTATCAGAAATTACCCGGTTCATTTCAAACAATTTTTTACGGGCAATGGTGTTGGCAATCAGCGGTGTTTCATGCAGCGACTCGTAATAAGCCGATTCTTCTTTTATACCAGCTTCTACCATGGTTTCAAAAGCCAGCTCTACGCCTGCTCTTACAAAGGCTACCATTAGCAAACCATTATCAAAAAATTCCTGTTCTTTTATTTCAGCCGAAGTTGGGCTGGTTTTTTCAAAAGCAGTTTCGCCGGTTGCTTTTCTCCAGGTTAGCAGGTTAATATCATCATTTGCCCAATCGGCCATCATGGTAGATGAAAACACACCACTCATAATATCATCCTGGTGCTTTTGAAACAATGGGCGCAAAATATTTTTTAATTCTGCCGACAGTTCAAATGCTTTTAGCTTGGCGGGATTTGATAAACGATCCATCATAGCAGTAACACCGCCATGCTTTAGCGCCTCGGTAATTACCTCCCAACCATATTGTATCAAACGGGCGGCGTAGCCTGGCTCAATGCCTTTTTCCACCATTTTATCAAAACATAAAATAGAGCCTGTTTGCAGCACACCACATAAAATAGTTTGCTCTCCCATCAAATCGCTTTTTACCTCGGCCACAAACGACGAACGCAATACGCCAGCCCTGTGCCCGCCGGTAGCAGCTGCATAAGCTTTTGCTTGTGCCAGACCTTTACCTTCCGGATCATTTTCTGGATGCACTGCAATAAGCGTAGGCACACCAAACCCTCTTTTATACTCTTCTCTTACCTCGGTACCGGGGCATTTGGGCGCCACCATTATCACCGTAATATCTTTACGAATTTGCGTACCCTCTTCTACTATATTAAAACCATGTGAGTAAGACAGTGTAGCACCTTGTTTCATCAATGGCATAATGGCTTTAATTACGGCAGTATGCTGTTTATCAGGCGTAAGGTTTAATACTAAATCTGCATTGGGCACCAGCTCTTCATAAGTGCCCACTACAAAGCCGTTTTCGGTAGCATTTTTCCAAGATGCTCTTTTTTCGGCAATGGCCTCGGCACGCAGGGTGTAGGAAATATCCAGGCCAGAGTCTCTCATATTTAAGCCCTGGTTTAAGCCCTGGGCGCCACATCCAACAATTACGATTTTTTTACCTTTTAAAACATTTACACCATCCGCAAATGCACTGCGGTCCATAAATTCGCAAGTACCTAATTGCCTTAGTTGCTCTCTCAGCGATAATGAATTGAAATAGTTTGCCATTGTTTGAGATTTGTAGGAGTTAAGCAAAAACTAAAGATGCTTTACTCATTTTTTTATTTGTTGTTTAATTGTTGTTGTTGTTTACCAACTGCCATGCATAGCCCAGCATCGTTGTGTCACTCACTTGTACTTTTTCCAGTAACTCATTTTACCGGTAAGCTTAGCCGGTATACAGGCAGCAGGTATTACATAGTAAATACTTGCGCCCCTTTATCGAGGTACTCGTTTTCCAGCACTTCTTCTCCCGGCTCCCGATATTCAAACTCTTTCAGTTTTTTATGAAACCCATCGCTGTCTTTAATAATGGCTACCCTGGCGCTGCGTACAAATTCTATCAGCCCATAAGGCTCCAGTATTTTTATAAACTTATCGGTTTCGTCCCGCTGGCCGCTTACTTCAAAAACGGTGTAATCTTTCCGTATCACTACTGCTTTTGCGCCAAACTGGCTCAACAGCCTTTCTACCTTTACCTCTTCTGCAATTATTTCGGTGGGTACTTTATACAAAGCCAGCTCTTGCCAAATAATTTCTTCATTGGTATTGTAATAGGCTTTTAACACTTCTACCTGTTTTTCTATCTGGCGGCATAATTTTTTTACCACATCTTCTGTTTCGTTAATAACAATGGTAAAGCGATGTACACTATCCACCTCGGATGGGGAGGTGTTTAAACTTTCTACATTAATTTTTCGCCTTGAAAAAATAATGGCAATCCTGTTTAACAACCCGATTTGGTTTTCGGTATAAACGGTGATGGTATATTCCTGTTTTTGCATTTTAAATCATTCAATTGTTAATAAATTAAAGCAGCCAAGCCAATGGTTTTTGTTTGCCGGGGTTGAGTTTATATCTCATCTGCCCCCAGCACAATTTCGGCTACCCCTCGTCCTTGTGGCACCATCGGAAAAACATTGTTTTCTTTACCCACCATTACTTCCAGCAGGTAGCTGCCATTGTGGTTGAGCATGGTTTGCAAAGCTTCTTTAAGCTGGCTTCTCTGGCTAATGCGCTGGCCATCTATATAATAACCTTTGGCCACCTGCACAAAATCAGGACTGGTAATATTTACAAAAGAGTATCGTTTTTCATGAAACAGTTGTTGCCACTGGCGCACCATTCCTAAAAACTCGTTATTTAAAATCAGGATTTTTACATTGGGTTTAAACTGCATGATGGTACCCAGCTCCTGAAGCGTCATCTGAAAGCCACCATCTCCAATAATAGCCACGGTGGTTCGGCTGCTATCGCCATAAGCTGCACCAATTGCTGCCGGCAACGCATAGCCCATTGTACCCAACCCGCCACTGGTGATGTTGCTTTTACTATGCTGCATAGCGGCATAGCGGCAGGCCACCATTTGGTGTTGGCCCACATCAGTAACAATAATGGCCTCGCCTTTTGTTAACTCGTTTAATGTTTTAATTACCTCACCCATCGACATTACATCACTGGCCGGATTCATTTCTGGCTCAATACATTTTTCTGTTTCCTTTTGCATATACTCCTGAAATTTATTGAGCCAGGCAGTATGTGTTTTGGGTTGCAGCAGGTTGGTGAGCTGTACCAGTGTTTCTTTACAATCGCCCCAAACAGGCACGGTAGTTTTTACATTTTTATCAATTTCGGCAGGGTCAATATCCAGGTGAATTACTTTGGCTTGTTTGGCATATTTATCCAGCCTGCCCGTAACCCGATCGTCAAAACGCATGCCTACAGCAATTAATACATCGCACTCATTGGTGAGTACATTGGGGCCGTAGTTACCATGCATGCCCAGCATACCCACTGCCAGCGGATGATTGGTAGGTATGGCACTCATACCCATGATGGTCCATGCGGCGGGCAGGCCTGCTTTTTCTATAAAGGCTTTAAACTCCTTTTCGGCCTTGCCCAGTATTACACCCTGGCCAAAAATCACAAATGGTTTTTTGGCCTCATTAATCAATTGAGCAGCGGCTTCTACATAACTTTTGCGTACAATTGGTTTTGGGCGGTAGCTGCGGATATGATCGCACTTTTTATATCCTTCGTAATTAAATTTTTGCAGCTGAGCATTTTTGGTAATATCAATTAATACCGGGCCCGGCCTGCCACTGCCGGCTATGTAAAATGCTTTGGCTAGTACGGCCGGTATTTCGGTAGCATCGGTTACCTGGTAATTCCATTTAGTAACCGGTGTGGTAATATTTATTACATCTGTTTCTTGAAAAGCATCTGTACCCAGCAGGTGGGCAAATACCTGGCCGGTAACGCATACCACGGGTGTACTATCAATCATTGCATCTGCCAGCCCGGTAACCAGGTTGGTGGCGCCGGGGCCACTGGTAGCAAATACCACCCCGGTTTTGCCACTGGCCCTGGCAAAGCCCTGGGCTGCATGTATGGCTCCTTGCTCGTGCCTTACCAGTATATGTTGCAACCGGTCGTTGTAATCATACAATGCATCATAAATAGGCATAATGGCGCCACCCGGATATCCAAATATGGTGGTTACTCCTTCTGCCAAAAATGCATCCAGCACCGCTTCGCTGCCAGATATTTCTGTATTTTTTAATAAAGCTTTTTTTGTTGTTTCGGCAGCTGGTGCTGCTATTTTTTCAAGAATTTCCATTCTTAATAAGTTTAGTGTTTAATCGAGTAATCTTTTTTAAAGCGCTGCTGGCTTTGGTAAAAAGATTGGTTAGGCTTCGTCTGTTACGCACCCCTCAGAAGCATCTTTTACACAGCGGGCATATTTATATAGTACGCCTTTTGTTTCTTTTAATGCAGGCTGCTTCCAATTGGCTTTTCTTGCTGCAATCACTTCATCCGGCACTTTAAGGTTGATGGTTTTGTTAACTGCATCCAGCTCAATTATATCATTATCCTGCACCAGTGCAATTACCCCGCCTTCAAATGCTTCGGGAGTGATATGACCGACGACAAAACCATGAGAGCCACCACTAAATCTTCCGTCTGTAACTAAGGCTACCTCTTTACCCAAACCTGCGCCCATAATGGCAGATGTAGGCTTAAGCATTTCGGGCATACCCGGTGCTCCCTTGGGCCCTTCGTATCGTATCACCACTACATCGCCTTTTTTTACACGTCCATTGGCTATACCTGCCACCAGGTCTTTCTCACCTTCAAATACTCTTGCCGGCCCTTCAAAGCGTTCGCCTTCTTTACCACTAATTTTTGCTACACTGCCTTTAGCTGCCAGGTTTCCATACAGGATTTGCAGGTGCCCCGTTTTTTTCAACGGCTGCTCTAACGGATAAATGATCTTTTGCTTTTCAAAATCCAAATCCGGAACACCTGCTAAATTCTCTGCTACCGTTTTACCGGTTACGGTCAGGCAATCGCCATGGAGCAATCCTTTTTGTAATAAATATTTCATTACAGCTGGTACGCCGCCATGTGCATGTAATTCTTGCATTAAATATTTTCCGCTTGGCTTAAAATCGGCCAACACCGGCGTTGTATCACTAATGCGTTGAAAATCGTCTTGTGTTAAATCTACCTCCACACTTTTTGCCATTGCTATAAGATGCAGTACAGCATTGGTGCTGCCGCCAAAAATCATAACCGTAGTAATAGCATTTTCAAATGCCTTTTTTGTCATGATATCTTTTGGCTTTATATCTTTTTCCAATAATACTTTTATGGCATGGCCAGCATCTAAGCACTCCAGCTTTTTATCATCGCTGGTGGCAGGGTTGCTGGAAGAATAAGGCAAGCTCATACCCAATGCTTCAATGGCGCTTGCCATAGTATTAGCGGTGTACATACCACCACAAGCACCAGCACCGGGGCAGCTGTGTTTAACCACTTCTTTAAAATCTTCCGGTGTAATGGTACCAGCTAATTTTTTGCCTAATGCTTCAAACGATGAGATGATGTTTAGCTCTTCGCCTTTGTGATGGCCCGGTGCAATGGTGCCACCATATACCATAATAGCAGGACGGTTTAAGCGCCCCATGGCCATAATGGCTCCGGGCATATTTTTATCACAACCCGGCAGGGCTATTAATGCATCGTAATAAAAACCGCCACAAACACTCTCAATGCTATCAGCAATTAAATCCCGGCTTACCAGGCTATAACGCATACCATCGGTACCATTGCTAATACCATCACTAATACCGATGGTATTGAATATTAAGCCCACCAAATCATTGTTCCATACAGCTTCCTTTACCACTTTGGCTAAATCGTTCAGGTGCATGTTACAGGTATTACCATCGTAGCCCATGCTGGCAATACCAACCTGTGCTTTTTGCAAATCCTGTTCTGTTAATCCAATGCCATACAGCATGGCTTGCGCTGCAGGCTGTGTTTCATCTTGAGTTAATATTTTTGAGTATTTATTTAATGCTGCCATAATGGTTTTTATTGGGCTGTTGTTGCTTAATAATTATTTTTTTACCGGGCTATTATGTTTATAAAAAAACCGCCTCTTTACGGGAGGCGGTTGATATATTCAGTTATTAAACTTGTATTATACAACATACACCTCGTTGATGGCAGGAATAATAATGACTAACACAATAATGGTGAGTATGCTGTAAATGTTAGTATATGACCTGTTGATCAACATAGCGTTTTGTTGTAGTGCGAATATACCGCCTTACTATTTTATAAACAAAGAACTTTTTTTAACCGATGTTAGCTATCCACCCGGTGGATATTTTCTGCCATTACTATTTGTACTAAATAATGGTAGACTTACGTAACTCAATATTTTCTTTTTTTACTGATCCCGGAATTTTTCCGCTTACATAATCTGCCACCAGGTCGCCGATGGTGCTGGTGAAATAAAAATTAACCGGGTCGATATCTTTGGTAACAAAATTGTTTTGCAGCGTCCACTCCACGGCTTCTTTTATCAATGCTGCTTCTTGTGGCATACCAAAATGCTCCAGCATCATTGCAGTTGATAAAATTGATCCGATAGGGTTGGCAATATCTTTACCGGCAGCCTGCGGATAAGAGCCATGAATGGGCTCAAACAGCACGGGGCCATTGCCCACCGAAGCAGAAGGCAGCATACCCAGTGAGCCAGACAATACACTGGCTTCGTCACTGATAATATCGCCAAACATGTTCTCGGTAAGTATTACATCAAATTGTTTGGGATTTAATATCAGCTGCATGGCGGCATTGTCTACAAACATATAATCTACCGTTACCTCACTGTATTGCGTAGCTATTTCCTTTACTACTTTTCGCCAAAGCCGGCTGGTTTCAAGCACATTGGCTTTATCTACCAGTGTAAGTTTTTTTCTTCTGCCCGGTTTTTGTGCATAGTTAAAAGCCAGGTGGGTAATTCGCTCAATTTCTGCACGGGTATATATACATTCGTCGCTGGCTGTTGTACCATCTTCACTGGTATATTTTTTTCCAAAATAAATACCGCCAGTTAACTCTCTTAATATTACAATATCCACCCCTTCTACCTGCTTTGGTTTAAAAGGTGATAAGTGCTGCAAAGATGGATAGGCCGTAACCGGGCGGATGTTTGCAAACAATTGCAATGCTTTGCGTATGCCCAATATTCCCTGCTCGGGCCGTACGGTAGCAGCGGGATTGTTATCATAATCAGGATGACCCACGGCGCCAAATAAAACTGCATCACTATCCAAACATATATCTATAGTTGCTGCAGGTAAAGCAGTACCAGTAGCATCAATTGCCACAGCGCCTATGAGTGCTTCTCTAAATTCAAATTGGTGTGCAAATTCGTGTGCTATGGCATTGAGTACTTTTACCGATTGGGCGGTAACTTCCGGGCCAATACCATCTCCGTTTAATAAGGCAATTTTTTTATTCATGGGTATCAAATAATAAAAGTTGTGATGGGGTAAGCCCTTTAGCATTTAACAACACATGCATACACAAGCTATACTTGAAACTATGTGCTGGTATTTTTGCTGCTGCTGTCATGTTATGCTATGGTAGTAGCTGAGGGCTGTAATTGTTTTGCCATTGTATGCAGGTCTTCATCATCTACTTCTTTTTTAGTATCGGCCACCTGCAAAAAGTTTATATATAAGTTGTCTACCTCGTCCCTGTTAAACTCGTATCCCAGTTTGCGCAGGCGATGTGCCAGTGCACTGCGGCCACTGCGTGCCGTTAGTACAATTTTAGAGCCATCGGCACCCACTTCAGAGGGTTCAATAATTTCGTAAGTCTGCGCATTTTTTAAAAACCCATCCTGGTGAATACCCGATGAATGAGAGAAAGCGTTGCTACCCACAATGGCTTTATTGCATTGTACCGGCATACGCATGGTATCTGCCACCAGCTGGCTCATGGGGTTGAGCATTTTGCTATTTACACCTGTATAAAAACCCAGCTGGCTGTGTTGTTTGATAATCATTACCACTTCTTCCAGCGATGTGTTACCGGCCCTTTCGCCCAAGCCATTGATGGTACATTCAATTTGCCTGGCACCTGCAATGATACCAGCTATTGAATTGGCCGTGGCCAAGCCCAAATCGTTGTGGCAGTGGCAGGATAAAATTGCTTTATCAACATTAGGCACATTATTTACGAGGTAGGCTATTTTTTCGCCATATTGGTGAGGCAGGCAATAGCCCGTGGTATCGGGTATATTCACTACGGTAGCGCCGGCTTTAATAACTGCCTCTACTACCCGAGCAAGGTATTCGTTATCGGTACGGCCGGCATCTTCTGCATAAAACTCAACATCGTCTACAAAATTTCGGGCCCATTTTACAGCTTGCACAGCCCTTTGCAGTATTTCATCCTGCGTAGCATTAAATTTTGATTTGATATGCAAATCGGAGGTACCGATACCCGTATGGATACGGGGCCTTACTGCATGCTTTAAAGCAGCGGCAGCCGACTCAATATCTTTTTGTACGGCACGGCTTAAACCACACACCGTGGCATTTTTTATCAGCGATGCAATTTCGCTTACTGACTCAAAATCGCCGGGAGAAGAAATAGGGAAACCTGCTTCGATTATATCTACACCCAATTCCTCCAGCTTTAAAGCCAGCTCAATCTTTTCTTTTTTGTTGAGTTTACAACCGGGCACCTGCTCTCCATCCCGGAGGGTGGTATCAAATATTTGTATTTTGTTTGCCGACATAGATTTATTCAGTTTTTATGGCGTGGGTGATTAACTTTGTTATAATCCTTTAATTATTAAGCAATCAGTAAAAAACCTTAAAGACGAATTTAACATGACAATGTGGGTTATCCAGATCATATTCGGCTTGATTTTACGCTTAATAAACCGCCATTTTTACACCCAAATTCAATACCAGTAAGGATTTTAAAGATTTTAAATTACGATGCCTAACCGCAGTACCGATACATTATTTCAGCTAATAAAATCGCTTGAAAAGGGTGAAAAGCGCAATTTTAAGCTTTATGCCAACCGAAATACCAGCAGCGAAGAGCTTAAAGTGGTGCAATTATTTGATGCGTTGGATAAGATGGATTACTACGATGAGGCACAGCTGCTGAAAAAAAACAGCAGTATAAAAAAACAACAACTCAGCAACCTGAAAGCCCATCTTTACAAGCAATTGCTGAATAGCTTAAGACTTATTAACGACGACTCTGGCATAGACATGCAACTGCATGAGCAAATGGATTATGCCCGTATTTTGTACAACAAAGGCTTGTACCTGCAAAGCCTTAAAGTGCTGGATAAAATGAAGGAACTGGCAACAGGCACCAACCAGTTTACCTACCTGCAACAAGCCCTTTTTTTTGAGAAAAAAATTGAAGCCCTTTTTATTACCCGTAGCATGCACGACAGAGCCGACCGGCTGTGCCGGGAGGCCAACGAGGTGAGCGGCAGCCTGGCCCTGGTATCGCAATTATCTAACCTTGCCTTGCAGTTGTACAGCTGGTATATTAAAAACGGCCTTAGCCGAAACGAAAAGGAAGCTGCAGCCGTACAAGCTTTTTTTTTACAAGGCTTGGGCAATAAAGCCGCATTGTGCCAATCATTTTACGAAAAACTTTACCTGTACCAAAGCTACTCGTGGAATGCTTTTATCAGGCAAGATTTTTTGCAATATTACCGCTATACCCAAAAATGGGTTGACTTGTTTACAAAAGATCCGCAGATGGTGGCTATTGAAACAGGCCACTATATAAAAGGCATGCATAACCTGATGGGTGCTCAGTTTAACCTCATCAACCCACAACGGCTGGCAGTATCGTTACAAGATTTTGATATTTTTTGCAACAGCAACCTGGTGCAAAATAATATCAATAACAGGGTGCAGTGTTTTGTATACAACACCATCTCTCAATTTAACCTGCATTTTTTACAAGGCAGCTTTACAGAAGGTTTGCAAATGATACCGGCTATTGAGGCACACCTAAAAGAATACGAGTTGTACATAGATAAACACCGGGTACTGGTATTTTATTACAAAATTGCCTGCCTGTATTTTGGCAGTGCAGATTACAACAATACCATTGAGTACCTCAATAAAATTATTAACTGGAAGGTAAACCTGCGTACCGATTTACAATGCTATAGCCGCTTGCTGCATTTGATTGCTCATTTTGAGCTGGGTAATGAGCAGATACTGGATCATTTGATAAAATCGGTGTACCGCTTTATGGCTAAAATGCAGCACCTGAGTGTGGTGGAGGAAGAGATTTTTAAATTTATCCGAAAGTCGTTTCACCTGAGTGTAAAAAACGTGGCACCCGAGCTGGAAAAATTATTGATAAAATTAAAAGCCCTTCAAAATAACCGGTTTGAAACAAGGGCTTTTATTTATCTTGACATTATTTCGTGGATTGAAAGCAAGCTGGAAAAAACACCTGTACAAGATATCCTAAAAAAGAAATTTGCTGTAAATAAATAAACCAATCAAAAAAACAAATACTAAACAACCTGTAATGAAATCACTGTTAAGTTTTATGGCTGTATTGCTCTGCAGCTTTTGTATGGCACAAAAAAAAGCGTACCTGTTGGTGGGCACTTATACGGATAATAGCAGCAGCCAGGGCATTTATGTTTTTAAGTGGAACAACAAAACACAGCAACACCAATTGCTAAGCAGTACGGCAGCATCTAATCCATCTTTTTTAGCAGTGGCACCCGGCAATAAAACAGTATATGCTGTAAATGAAGATGCCGATACTTTAAACAATGGTGGTGGCGTTACTGCATACCGTTTTAATAAAAAAAAGGGCACACTTACGCTTATCAACCGGCAACCTTCGGGAGGCAATCATCCGTGTTATGTAACGGTAGATAAAACGGGCAAGTGGTTGTTTGCTGGTAATTATAGTAGTGGTAATTTTTCTCAATTTCCTTTATTGGCAGATGGTGCATTGGGTACCGCTACCAATAATGTGCGGCATTTTGGCAAAGGCCCTAATAAAGACAGGCAAGAGGCGCCCCATGTACACGGCACTTTTTTAAGCGATGATAACAGCCTGCTGCTGGTACCCGACCTTGGTATTGATAAGGTAATGCTGTACCAGCTGGATGCTACCAGCGGCAAACTAACAGAAGCACCCAACCCGGCAATACAGCTACCCGGTGGCAGCGGCCCACGGCACATTGCCCTGCATCCTTCTCAAAAATATTTATATGTGGTACAGGAGCTAACGGCAGCCGTAGCCGCTTTTAATTTTTCGGTTGCAGATGGTAAAGCCACTTTATTTCAAACCATCAGTTCGGTTAGTCAAAACTACAGTGGCAGCCTTGGCAGTGCAGACATTCATGTTTCGCCCAATGGGCAATTTTTGTACGCCTCTAACCGGGGCGATGCCAACGACCTGGCTATTTACAGCATCAACCAGGCAACGGGCATGCTTACCCTGCAAGGGCATCAATCTACCATGGGCCTAAAACCACGTAATTTTAATTTTGATCCTACGGGCAATTTTCTGCTTGCTGCCAACCAGGAGAGTAACAATATTGTAATATTTGCTGTTGATAATACCACGGGCCTGCTAACAGATACCGGCAAACGGATTGAGGTGCCCAAACCTGTGTGTATTAAATGGATTGTACAATAATCTAAATTAATTTACCAGCTGAATATTTTTTACAGGCTTTGGCCGGGGTAACGCCTGGCCAAAGTTGTTTACAATGGCATCGTACACTACGGGTATAGTTTGCTTAAAGCGCTGATAGGTGGCTGCAGAAATATTATTGTTATCAAAGGGAACCATTTTTACATAGGTTTTATTAGCACCCGCCATCCGGCCGTATTTGTATTGGTAGCTGAACCAACCATCTGCTTGTAGCTGTACTTCGGGCAATGTAGTATTGGGTACGCTGATGTAAAATGAAGTAGCCCGTTTTTTAGATTGGTTTTGCAGGTGTTGCCGGCGTAATGCCAGCCAGGCTTCTTTTGCAGTTTCCACGGCAGGGTCTATCAACTCTACATAGGGTGCCAATACCGACCGGTAGCGATATTCGCCATTAGCAGCATACTGGTATAACTCGTTTAGCACTACCCGAATGGTATCTTTCATAAATGGGTAGTGGGTACACCCTAAAATAAGGGTGTTCATTTTTTGGGATGATGGATGGCGAAGCATCTTTTCGAGCAAGCCCACCAAATGATATCGTACATAATTGCCGGGATCGTTTAATTGCATATCCAGGCAAGCCCCTTTATCATCATACTCACACAGTAATTTATTACCACTACGGTTAAAATTGTAGATGCTAAACAAACTGGTATCAATAGGAAGCTCTTTACTAGATACAGCCGGACCTTTGTAACCAGTAGTACGCAATGTGTTGAGTGTATCTACAAAATAAGCCCAATCCCGGTCGATACTTTCGGCAAGGCCTACCCCACCCTGGCTAATAATTGCAGGTGCTGCAATACCCATTTGTGCTGCAAAGCCCCGGATGGTTTTTGGATATCCATCAGAGGCTACGGTACCTGCCGTAGCAAATACAGCTATTGCACCCGGCTGATTATTTTTTTGCTGCCATTGCAATGCAGCTTTAGCACCTGCATCTATTACGCCGATGCAAGGTATATCGCCGGGCCTTTTTTGTAAGTAAGCTTTTATTTGTGGCAGTGCATAAGCTGTAGCAGTATTACAAGCCACCACTATCATCTTTACATTGGGTTTATTGTTTGTTTTCCATTGATTATTTTTTTGCAGGGAATAGTAAGTACCGGTTAAAAAATCAACATTTTTTAAGATATGCTCCTGTAGCAAATCGGTTTTATTTTCGGCAGCATAATTACCATAGGGCATATTGGCCTGGTCGGCCAGGTATTGAAAGTACTCCTTTTCAAAGTCGGATTTGCCATCGGGTAAAGGCTCGCCGGTAGTATTATTAAAATAATCAAGCGTAAGCAGTGCATTTAAAACAGTAAGCCCACCTGTACCAGAATCAAAAACGCCAATCGGCTGATTATTTGCCGGCTGCTTTTGCTGAGCCTGTAGTGCACATACCAATAGCGTAGCAATACAAAAAGATGTTAGTTTTTTCATACAGGATGGTTTATACCAGCAAACGATCGGGTTATTTACTCTACTTTATTTTTTATTGCCGGCCTTAGCCTGGCTTTTGCCTTGTTAAAGATATGCTGGCCCTTATCGATGCCCTTACGCAATAGTGCCTGCTCTTCTGCAGATAAGTGCGTTACCTGCTGGCAATCCCTGCTACAGCAGTTTTCATACAAAGCAGCACAATCTGCACATTGTATAAACAACAGGTGGCACCCATCGTTTTTACAATTGGTGTGGGTATCAGCAGGCTTGCCGCACTGGTGACATTTGGCAATAATATCCGGAGTAATCCGCTCGCCCAACCGATCGTCAAACACAAAATTTTTGCCGATAAATTTGCTTTGCAAACCGGCATCGTTTACTTGCTTGGCATAATTGATAATGCCACCTTCCAGGTGAAATACATTTTTAAAACCCTGGTGCAGCATGTAGGCACTGGCTTTTTCGCAACGGATACCGCCGGTGCAATACATGATGATGTTTTTTTCTTTACTATCCTTCATCATATCCACTGCCATAGGTAGTTGCTCTCTAAAAGTATCACTGGGTATTTCTATTGCATTGGTAAAATGCCCCACTTCATATTCGTAATGATTACGCATGTCTATCACCACAGTATCTTTATCATCCAGCAAATGGTTCATCTGTTGTGCATTTACATAACGCCCTTTATTTTGCATGCTAAAGGAAGTATCGCTGATGCCATCTGCCACAATTTTTTCTCTTACTTTTATTTTTAACACCCAAAACGATTTGCCATCATCATCTACCGCAATATTTAAACGCAACCCATTAAGGGGCCCGATGGCGTAAAGCTGTGCCTTAAATGCCTCAAAGTTATTTTCGGGTACACTTATTTGTGCATTAATACCCTCATTGGCCACATAAATACGGCCAAACACTTTTAACACATCCAAAGCCTTGTACAGCTCATCTCTAAACTGCTGGGGATTGGTAATGGGAAAATACTGGTAAAAGGAAATGGTGATGCGTTTGATTGTTTCCTGGTACAAACGCTGTTTAAGTTCCGCCTGGGAAACTCTGTTGTGTAGTACTGCCATAAAGTTTTAATTTGATCCCGGCAAAGCCGGAAAACCTTTTAATAAGATTGGATGCTTGCAGGGCAAACCAAATTGTTGTGGCGCAAAGATACTGATTGTGC
>JBDKJT010000051.1:0-13148 GCA_039796475.1 Bacteroidota bacterium
GTTTGGGGTTGTCTTTTTTTTGCTGTTGGTTTTGTTGTTGCTGCTGTTGTTTTTGTTTGTTGTTATTGTTTTGCTGCTGTTGTTTTAGCAATGCTTTTTGCAGGTTAAGCCTGGCATCTTCGTCGGCAGGATTTATTCGCAGGGCTTTTTTATAAGCATCTATACACTCAGGCAGCTTGTTGTTATGTTGATATATCACTCCCTTATTGTACCAGGTATCAGATTGGTCGATTGGTTGCCTGGCATTGGCTATCGCTTCGTCGTAGGCTTGCAGGGCTTCGTCTTTTTTGCCATTTTTATACAAGGCATTGCCGAGGTTAAACAATGCCTTTGTATTTTTTGGATTGATGGCAGCAGCTTTTTTGTAGCTATCAGCCGCGGCAGCATATTGCCCGGCAGCATACGCATGATTGCCCTTTTTTACCAACGCTTCTGCTTTTTGTGCAAAGCTGTTTGTGGATGGCAGCAATGATAAAATAATCACTGCAATGCTTAAGGTTGAGGCTGCAGGCTTTAAAGTTTTTCGGCGGGCAGTAATTTTTTCTGATAAAAAAAACTCGATGACGATGCATGCCAATGCAAGGGCTAGCAGCCATTGAAAATAATAGGTGTACACCAGCGAGGTAGTGTCTTTAACTGCTCTGCTACCCAATGTTTTTAATTGGCTGCTAATGGCAGTAGCAGCAGCATCGGCGCTGGCAAGTGGTTGGTATATACCATTGGCGGCCGCTGCTATTTGTTTTAAAACGGATTCGTTTAGGCGGGTAATAACGGCATTGCCTTCGGCATCTTTTTTTACATCATTGGTAACAGGGTCGATGATGGTGCTGCCGGAAACAGAGCCTACCCCAATAGTATTAATCATCACTCCTTCATCAGCCATTGCTTTGGCGATACTAATGGCATTGTCATCGTGGTCTTCTCCGTCTGTAATGAGTACTACCGACCGGTATTTTTTTTCGTTGTTGTTAAAGGCAGTGTAGCACATTTTTAGTGCGTCGCCCAATACCGTACCCTGGGTAGGTACTACATCTGTACTAGCCGAGGAGAGGTACATTTTTGCTGCAGCATGGTCGGTGGTAAGGGGCATTTGCAGGTAGGCTTTGCCGGCAAATAATACGATGCCAATACGGTCGTCGGGCAATTTGTCAATAAGGCGGCTAATGAATTGTTTGGCCCGGCTGAGGCGGTCGGGTTTAAGGTCTTGCGCCAGCATACTGCGGCTAACATCTAGTGCAATCATCACATCAATGCCTTTGCGATGTATAGCGCTGCTGCCATTGGGCTTGCGTGGGCTGGCCAATGCAAAGGCCATTAGAGTAAATGCTGCGGCAACGAGTAAAAATTTAATTAAAAACTTTGTTTTGCTGTAATCAGCAGTTAGCTGCTGTACCAAGGCAGCATCACCTATTTTTTTATAGGTGTTTTTTTTCCATTGCAGTAATAGTAAGTAAAGCGCTACCATTAGCACAAGGCCCAGTAAGGCCAGCAATAATTGTGGGTGTTGTAGCTGCATCAATTTTTTAACAGAAATTGTAGAAAAGCAAATTAACTAATAGTTAGTTGGGTGAGCTGTTAAAAATAGTTGGCTGGTAGCAATGCTACATATTGCCTTTTAAAAAACCCAATTGCGATAAGATGCCCTTGGTAATATTAAGACGCACTTTACGCATGTCGATATTTTTATCAGCCGATTTTACCAATGTTACAAAAAAATAGGGATGCTTGTTTTCTTCTATCCAGCCGGCCAGCCAGCCGATATTGTTATTTTGTTCATCAAAGCCCCAGCCTGTTTTGTAGCTGAGTTTGTACAAGGTGTTATCTTCTTGCAGCATTACATCCCTTACAATTTGTTGGGTTCTTTTTTGAAAGGGCAGTTGATCAAAATACAGTCTTTTTACGAGGCCTAATTGCTCATCTGGCGAAATTTTTAAACTGTTATCCAGCCAAAAACTATCTAACCGTTTGCCAATGGTTTGGTTGCCGTAGTGCAGGCTATCCAGCCAGTGTTGCATGGTATCTTTACCAATACGGCGGGCAACCTCCTGGTAATAGGGTACAGCGCTTACTTTAAATGCTTGCTCCATGGTAAGATCTTTATTCCAGTCTTCATTCCATCTTTTGATGCCATCCCATTTAATCAGCATTTTTTCATCGGTAATACGGCCTGTTTCTAAACCAATTAACGAGTTTATTATTTTAAAGGTAGATGCAGGCGTATACCGGGTGGTATCCATTGCAAGGTTGTATACGGTTACTTTACCATTGGCATTGTCAAACAATGTAAAGCAGCCATCCACCTTATTATCATCAAAATGTTTTTTTAGGCTATTGTCGATTGTTGCTTTGTTTACCGAGCAGGCGTTTAATAAAAAAGCGCTGCATATAAGTATCAGCGGCTGTGCTATTTGCTTAATCATGAAATAAATTGTATTTGCCTTGGTGATTATTTCTTTACCTGGTTAATGTGTTGGGCGGTGGCTTGCAGGGCTTCGTAAAAACTATTGCCGTACTTGCGGATGATGGCGTCTTTTAAAAAAACATATACCGGCACTTTTAATTTTGTGCCCAGCTTACAGGCAGCTTTGCACAAATCTTGCCTTGGCTCATAATTCACAAATTCTGTAAGGCCATTTTTACTTTTGCTGATTCGTATAGGAAAAAGGTGACAGCTTATGGGTTTTTTCCATTGTACTTTTCCATCATTATAGGCCTGTTCGATACCGCATTTTACAACGCCATTAGCATCGGTAATGCCGTACACACAAATTTTGCCCTTAATAGTAGGGGTAACCCAACCAAACTCTTTATCGTACACATAGCGGCCTTGTTTGGCCAGCTCTGCCCGGCTTTCTGCAGGCAGGTAGGGGAGTACTGCATCGTACACTTCATTTATATTGTCTAACTCATCAAGGGTGAGCGGAGCGCCAGCATCACCATCTACACAGCAACCGCCTTTGCATTTAGTGAGGTCGCATACAAATTGTTCGTCAATTAGCTCATCGCTTACCAGTATGTTATCTATTGCTATCATAACTGCTGCAAAAATAATACAAACATGGGGCTAAACGTAAAGAGATTAGGGGCAACTGCCGCCGGGCAAAATTATTTCCACCTAAAAGTGTTTATCATGTGTTGCAGGTCGGCTTGTATAAAGTTGTGTACGGGTTTTAACGAATCTGCATTAGGGGTTGCATCAAAATAAAGGGCGCCCCTTAAAAAGTGATGGCTGGTGTCGGTTAAAAAAAACTGCATAGCAGTGGCAGCATTGCCACCTACCTTAAAAAATACGCCATGTATGCCGTTAGTAGTTTGTATAAGGCTGTCTTTGATAGAATTGGATACTACATTGTTTTTATTGGTAAGTGTAAATGCGTCGGATACCATCCTGTCAAACACATTAATGCCGGAGGAGTCTTTGTAAGTGCCATCGGGTTGTTTTACTTTATATATGGCTTTGCCACCTACTTGCTTGTAGCTTAAAAATACCCGGCCCCTGAATTGTGGGAAATCTATATTTATCCAATAGGGGTTTTCGGGAGTGGTATCAAAGTAGGTACTGTCTTTAACAATTTTTGCATATACGGGGTACTCAAAACTATAAGGGAACCCATCTTGGTTAAATGCCTGGTAGGCCCGTTGCGGAAAAGCAATATTAAAATACCCTCTTTTTTTGGATACATATGGGCCGTTGCAGGCAAGGAGCAGGCAGGTAACGGCCATTACCGATAAAAAAATTAAGCCCCTGTTGCGATGATTAAAAAACGTTGTATGTGGTTGTTGATGTTTTACTGCCGCCATTATGCTTCTTTTTCGGAAGGTTTAATTATCACTTTCACTTTGTCTATCCTGTTTTTGCTTATTTCCAGCGGCACAAATATAAAATCTCCACTCACTACTTCTTCATTTATTTGCGGAAACTCACCAGCAATTTCCAGTACGAGGCCGGCAAGTGAATCGCTGTCGCCTCTTACAGTTTCAAAAGTGTCGGGCTGCAGGCTCATGGCTTTGCACACATCGTTTATCATGGTTTTGCCTTCAAACAAATACGTAGAGTCGTCTATTTTTTTATTGCTGTTAACCTCATCATCAAACTCGTCATTTATATCTCCAATAATCTCTTCCATAATATCTTCAAGCGTAACAATGCCAGAAGTGCCACCAAATTCATCCACTACTACTGCAAAATGTATACGTTTGTTTCTAAACTCCTGCAGCAGGTCTTCTATCAGCTTTTGTTCATGTACAAAATATGCTGGCCTCATCAGCGTACGCCAATCAAATTCTTCTACTTTTTCGTTACCGGTAAAGGGCAGCAGGTCTTTGGTGTGCAGCAGCCCTTCTACTTCGTCGAGGTTGTTTTTGTAAACCGGCAGGCGGGAGTAGTGCAACTCTTCTACCCGTTTTACAACATCATCAAAACTACTTTCGTAATTAATACCGTTAACGTCTAGCCGGGTACGCATTACCTGTTTTACAGTGGTATCGCTAAATTTTCGGATGCCTTTTAGTATCTGCTTTTCTTCCATGGTTGCTTCATGGTCGGGCAACAGGTCAATGGCATAATCCAGTTGACGGTTATCAAGCATGGCTGAATTATGTGGCGAAAATTTTTGCTCGATACGGTCGCTGAAATTTACAAGCCTTCTGCTGAGGCGGAAAAAAATACTGTTGAATACTTCTATTAGCAGCGAGGAGGTAGAGGCAAACCATATTTTATGATTGGTGGCCCATACTTTGGGTAATACTTCGCCAAATAGTACCAGTAAAAAAGTTACAATTAGTACTTTAATCAAAAAATTTAGCCAAAAACTTAGTTGAAAAACCTCTAACCAGCCATCAATTAAAATATTAGAGATAAGGATGATGCCGATGTTTACAAAACTATTGGCTATCAACATACCGGCCAGTAAAGTTTTAGGCTGCTCCAGCAGGGTAACAATACGCCTGAATGCAGGTTGCTGCTTTGTTTTAAGCATATTAATATCCTTAAAAGTGAGCGAAAAAAAAGCAACTTCGGAGCCGGCTATCAAAAACGAAATAGTAAAAAGAATGAGGGCTAAAAAAATAAGTACCGCAGATGCTGCCGGTGTAATGGCCAGCAATTGCAGGGGCAGGTATTTAATATAAGAGATAACCGAATGATAGTGCAAGGAATGTAGTTTTAGTAAACAAATTTATGTAGGGCCAATGGCTAAAAAGGCAATCTTTCTGAGCCATCTGCCGAAGGGTGGGAGTGGTCGCTCAAATCGTCTGGCAAATCCATGCCGCTGCCCCCTTCATTGCGTTTGTCCAGCATAATCAGGTTATCTCCCACAATTTCGGTAGCAAATTTTTTGTTACCCTCTTTATCCTCCCAACTACGGGTTTTTAAGCGTCCTTCAATATACACAAGGCTTCCTTTATGCAAGTATTTTTGTGCCAGCTCAGCCAACCCCCTCCACAATACTACGGTGTGCCATTCTGTTTGAGAAATTAATTTACCACTCCTGTCTTTATAGGTTTCTGTAGTGGCTAACGAAAATTTAGCCACGGCAATATTGCCTTCCAAAAATTGCATATCCGGGTCTTTGCCCAGGTTGCCTATCAGCATCACCCTGTTTACGCCTCTCATAGTATTAATGCTTTATGATTGAATCATTTGGTACTAAAACAAATTTAAAGATACAGTATTATCTTTTAAATAATTGCTGATAAATTTTGGAAAAGGAAGCTGTTGTAAAGCGGCTTTTGTAACTTTTTCGTACCCTGTAATGCCGGGTGCTTTTGTGCATTGCAGGCTGATAAACTGCCCATAAATAGTTTGGTGGGTGAGTACTTGCTTGTACAGGTTTGATAAGTGAAGTACCTGGCAATGATTGGTATTTATCTGCTTAGCCAACGCATCGGGTAGTATGTCCATCACATCAGCAGCTTCCGTTTGCTCTATCAACATAAATTCGTACAGGTTTTGCCAAATGTCTTTGCTGGTTCTTTTTCTTACATACACTGTATTGTTATGCCATGCCAGTATGTAGTACAACCACCTTGTTTTTTTTACTATTGATTTTTCCTTTACCGGGTATTGGCTTACGGCATTATTTACAAAAGCCTTGCATTGCTTATTTAGTATACATGTACTGCATTCGGGTAGCTGCGGCTTACATACGGTGGCACCAAAATCCATTAATGCCTGGTTGTATAATCCCGGCGATGGCAGGTGTAATAATTCACCGGCAAGCTGGGTAAATATTTTTTTGCCTTCGGTACTGTCAATAGGAGTGGTAATACCAAAATACCTGGATAAAACCCTAAAAACATTGCCATCTACTACCGCATGCGGTAAGTTAAATGCAAAGGAGCCAATAGCGGCCGCTGTATATGGCCCTACACCTTTCAGCTGCAAAATATCCTGGTATTTATCCGGAAAATGCCCTTGCAGGTTGTTGGCAATATGCCTGGCGGTAGCCAGCAAATTTTTGCAACGGGAGTAATAGCCAAGCCCTTCCCATAGTTTAAATACCTTTTCGTCTGGCGCCGCAGCCAGTTGCTGTATGCTGGGGTATGTTTTTATAAATCGATTATAATACTCCAGGCCTTGATCAACCCGTGTTTGCTGCAAAATGATTTCGCTTAGCCAAATACGGTACGGATCTTTTTCACCCTTCCACGGCATTTGCCGGTTATTACAATTCGTATTCCAGCTAAGCAGGGCCCGGGTAAAGTATTGTTTTTGAGTATTTTTTTGCATGTATTATGGGCTTGCCATCTGGTAAAGTAAGCTGTTAATAACAATATTTGGGTGCTGTTGTTGGCAAGCAAAAAGGGCCTAAATATTATTTAGCTGATAATCAGCCGCTAATGTTGCATTTTACAAATTAATGTATTAATTTTCAATTCGGTAATTAAACAAAATTTACTATCATGAGAAAAGCAGACCTTATTGCAGAAATTTCTGACAAAACAGGGATACCAAAAGTAGATGTAATGGTAACCCTTGAAACCATGTTTAAAGAAATTAAAAAGTCTTTAATCAATGGCGAAAATATTTACATCCGTGGCTTTGGTAGCTTTATTACCAAAAAGCGAGCTGCTAAAATTGGCCGTAATATTAAAAAGAATATAGCTGTGGAAATACCCGAGCACTATATTCCTGCATTTAAGCCTGCTAAGGAGTTTGTACAAGAGGTAAAAAATAAAAAGCTAGACGAAAACGCAGCGCCTTCGCTGGATGCTTAATGATGCTGATTTTAATTACCGTGGTATAACGAGCCCGGCTTGACCATTTTCCCTCCCTTCCATTTAACTCAATATAACATTGCTGCAAACGGCAGTGGTGGCTTCTTATTTTTATTTTCAGTACAAATGCCCTTAAGGCAAAATAGTTGGTGGTTATAATTAACAGCTATTTCTGCCTAGCTATGGTTTGTATCAACTAATTTTGCGGCTCAACTGAATTTTGTGAAAAAACAACAATCCATTTTGGTGGCCTCAGGCTTATTACTGCTTACACTGTTACTGGTATTTGGTAAAATTGATACACAAAAACAAGCGCCGGTAGCTGCTACGGAGCATGCAGGGCATGATGACGAACCTCCATTTAGCATTACAGCATACGAAACAAGCTCAAAACAAAAGCTTAGCCCCACCCAAAGCGCCTTGGTAGCTGCCATCGAAAACAGTGTATCCCGTGGAGCCGTTAAAGATCAGCAAGTTAAAGCTTACCAGCAGCTCGCCCAATTTTGGCGGGATTCGGTACATAACCATGAACTGTACGTTTTTTATCTTTCCAAAGCATCTAAGTTGGTAAATTCTGAAAAAAACCTCACCTTTGCCGCCCGCCAAATATTGGAGGAGTTAAGAAGAGAGGAAGAAGCGGAATTAAGAGGATGGAAAGCGGAGCAGGCAATTGAGTTATACAATGCAGCTATCAATCTTGCGCCTGACAACGATTCGCTAAAGGTAGAGATGGCTAGTTGTTACGTATTTGGAAAGGGAATGGCTGGCGACCCACAGCAAACAATGGCGGGTATACAGCAGCTGCTGCAAGTGGTGAAGAGAGACTCGATGAATATGCAGGCGCAACTGGTGCTGGGTATTGGCGGGGTGGTTTCCACCCAATACGATAAAGCCATTACCCGTTTGCAAACAGTGTTAAAAAACGAACCGGGCAATTTTGAGGCTATGTCGTGGTTGGCAGATGCCTACGCCGCAAAGGGAGATAAAGCCAATGCCATAAAATGGTACGAAGTGCTTAAAAGGCTGGTAAACAAGCCGGTTTTTAGCAAAGAGGTTGACGAACGAATAAAAGCATTAAAATAAGAAATTGTAAAAGAGAACACTCTTTTACTCCATCTGAATATTAAAAAACAAAATTATTAGTTATGCCTTGTGGTAAGAAAAGAAAACGTCATAAAATCGCAACACACAAACGTAAAAAGCGTTTAAGAAAGAACCGTCATAAAAAGAAGTAATTCTTTTTAGCAAGATAGGATTGGGGCATTACAGCCCTAAGCAGTGTGTTAGCGGCATTTATTACAGTGAACGTATGTTACTGTAATAAATGCATTGTGCTATACCACCGTGTAGTACTGATTTTATTTAAATGCGTTTTTCTTTTGACAAAGGAATTAATTATAAATGCTGCGCCACAGGGTGTTGAAATAGCCTTGATGGAGGATAAAAAGCTGGTAGAGCTGCACAACGAAAAAGCAGATGCCAGCTTTGCTGTGGGCGATTTGTACCTGGGTAAGGTTAAAAAACTAATCCCCGGGTTAAACGCCGCTTTTGTAGATGTGGGGTTTGAGAAAGATGCATTTCTTCATTACACCGATCTTAGCCCTTATATCCGCTCTATCCTCAAGTTTACCAATGTTTGCATCAATGACAAAACAGAAGGTGGCTTTGATTTTGGTAAATTTTCCGTAGAACCTGAAATAGTAAAAACCGGTAAAATAGCCGAAGTGTTAAGCGGCCGCCCAAATGTATTGGTGCAAATACTCAAAGAGCCGATAGCAGCCAAGGGGCCACGGCTTAGTTGTGAATTATCTTTGCCTGGCCGGTTTGTGGTGATAACTCCTTTTAATGATGTAGTGGCTGTTTCCCGTAAAATTCACTCCAGCGACGAACGTAAGCGACTGCAAAAAATTATTGAAGCCGTAAAACCCAAAAATTTTGGTGTAATTGTAAGAACGGCCGCTGAGGGAAAGCAAACATCCGAACTGCATGATGATCTTTTATCATTAGTTGCTACCTGGAAAACCATCCAAAATAATTTGCAGGGTGCTACCCCTCCATCCAAAATATTGAGTGAGCAGGGCAAAACCACCAGTATGCTAAGGGATTTACTAAATGCAGATTTTAACCGCATTGTAGTAAACGATAAAAATATTTACGCCGATACAAGGGCCTATATACAACGCATAGCTCCCGAAAAACTGGATATTGTTACCTATTACAATAATGGCTCGCCTATTTTTGACAGTTTTGGTATTACCAAGCAAGTAAAAGCCTCGTTTGGCAAAACAGTTAACCTGCCCAGCGGTGCATACCTTATTATTGAGCATACCGAAGCATTGCATGTAATAGATGTAAACAGCGGCTACAAAAGCGTAAGTAATAACCAGGAGCAAAATGCGCTGGAAACTAACCTGGAAGCAGCCGAAGAAATTGCCCGGCAGCTAAGGCTGAGAGACTTGGGCGGTATTATTGTAGTAGACTTTATTGACATGAAACTGGCCGAAAATAAAAAGAAGCTGGTAGATGCCATGGAGCAGTTTATGCAAACAGACAGGGCCAAGCATGCGGTATTGCCCATCAGTAAGTTTGGGCTAATGCAAATAACCCGCCAGCGGATGAAACCGGAGATGAATATTAACACCTCCGAAATTTGCCCAAGCTGTAATGGTACCGGAAAAATTGCTTCTACACTGATACTGGAAGATGAAATTGAAAAAAACCTAAGTTACCTTATTATGCAAAAGCATAAAGGGCTAACCATTATGGTTCATCCAATTATTTATACTTACCTCACCAGTGGTTTTATATCCAAGCGCCGCCGTTGGAGCTGGAAATACAAGCAAAAAATTAAAATAGTGGCCAACTCTGCCTATCATCTTACCGAATTTAGGTTTTATGACGAGAGTGATGAGGAGATTAAGTTGTAAGGATAGCGCTGCTTAATAACTATTTTCTGGTAGCTAATTCACTAAGTACAAACGTTACGTTTTTTAATAAAATAAAAAGAGCTGGCTTTATAAAAGGGCCAGCTCTTTTTATTGGAGAGGTTGTTCTCTTAATCGTTATCCCTGCTCTGGTAAATCAATATATATTGTACCAGCATGGCTATAGATGCCAAGGCTGCTACTACATAAGTAAGGGCGGCCCACTTTAACGCATCTTTTGCTTTTTCATGCTCTTGCCCACGGGTAATATTGGCAGTATCCAGCCATTTAAGCGCCCGGTTAGATGCATCAAATTCTACGGGTAAGGTTACTACCGAAAATAATGTGGATACGGCAAACAATACGATACCTGCTAGTAATAAAGTTTGATTACCGCCTCCAAAACCAATCATGCCAATACCTGCAATGATTACCCATTGCGAAAGGGTGGTACTAATTTGTGTAATGGGTACCAGCTTGCTACGCAGCATTAGCATACTATAAGCGGTAGCATGCTGTACGGCGTGGCCACACTCGTGTGAGGCCACTGCAGCTGCAGATACCGTTCTGCCTTCATACACATCCGGGCTAAGGTTTACCGTTTTTTTTGTAGGATCGTAATGATCGGATAAAAACCCCGGTACCGATACCACCTGTACATCGTAAATACCATTATCCCTCAACATTTTTTCTGCTACTTCTTTACCGCTGAGGCCAGAGGAGGTGGGTACCTGGCTGTAAGCCTTAAACTTGCTTTTAAGCCTGAATTGCACAATCATGCCTATTACCATAAAAATGATTGATACAGCCATAATTCCAAATGTCATAGTTGTAAATTTTATTTATTTTTTACAAAGCACAAGCCAGTTTTGTTTTCTGTCAAAAAGACAAAAAACGAAGCCGGGCTACCACTTCGTTTTTTGAAAATAGTTTTTTAAACTGATAATTACAACAGGTTTTTGATGGCTTCCACCAACTCTCCTTTTGTAATAGGGGTGCCTTTTATTTTATTGTAACCTTTAGCATCTGTAAAGTATACATCCCTGATGATTTTGATAAGTTGACCATTATTAATTTCTGGTATCAGCACTTGCTCGTAGTTTTTTAACAAGTCGCCCAGGTTTTTTGGGAAAGGCCTAACATACCGCAGGTGGGCATGGGCTACAGCATGGCCTTGGGCCTGTAATTCTTTTACTGCACTTTTAATAGCCCCATAGGTGCTGCCCCAGCCGAGTACCAGTACTTTACCAGTAGCTGGGCCACTGTCTAACGTTTGCTCAGGTATAAAGTCGGCTATGTTATCAACTTTTGCCTGCCTTACTTTTACCATATGCTGGTGGTTGTCGTTATCGTAACTTACGTTGCCGGTAATGTCTTGTTTTTCAAGCCCGCCCACCCGGTGTTCGAGCCCTGCAGTACCAGGTATAGCCCATGGCCTCACCAGTTTTTCGTCTCTTTTATAGGGCATAAACTTGCCATTTTCTTCCAGCATATCGGCAGTGGCAAAGCTTACTTTAATGGGTTGTAAATCGGCACTGGTAGGATATTTCCATGGCTCGGCACCATTGGCAATATAGCCATCACTTAATAAAATAACGGGTGTCATGTGTTGTACACTAATGCGTACGGCCTCGTAAGCAGCATCAAAGCAATCGCTGGGTGTACTGGCAGATACTATTGGCATAGGGCACTCGCCATTACGGCCGTAGTAAGCCTGTAGTAAATCGCTTTGCTCTGTTTTAGTAGGTAAGCCGGTGCTGGGGCCACCACGCTGTACGTTTACAATTACTAACGGAATTTCCAGCATTACCGCTAAGCCCATTGCCTCTGCTTTTAGCGCCATGCCGGGGCCGCTGGTGGTAGTTAAACCCAATGCGCCACCATAGCTGGCACCAATGGCCGAGGTAATGGCTGCTATTTCATCCTCAGCCTGGAATGTTTTGATGCCAAAATTTTTATACTTGCTTAGTTCATGTAAAATATCACTAGCCGGTGTAATAGGGTAGCTGCCTAAAAATAACGGTAATCCACTTTTTTGGGAGGCAGCAATAAGGCCGTAGCTAAGTGCCTGGTTACCCATGATGGAGCGGTAATTGCCCGGCGTCATTTTAGCTTTTGCCACGGTATAGCGGTTGCGGAAGGTTTCGGTAGTTTCGCCATAGTTGTAACCTGCCTGCAATGCTTTTATATTGCTTTCGAGTATTTCGGGTTTTTTGCCAAATTTATCGGTTAAAAAGCCAATGGTATTTGCCATTTCCCGGTTATACATCCAGTACAAAAAGCCCAGTACAAACATGTTTTTTGCCCTGTCTTTTTCCTTCATGCCCATGGTAATGTCCTTTAAGGCCTCACGGGTCATTTTGGTAACATCCATTTTAATAAGCAGGTAATTACCCAGGCTATCGTTTTCAAGCGGGTGTTCGCCTTCGGGATAATTGGCCAGGCGAAGGTTTTTACTGTCAAAGCCATCAGTATTGGCTATAATGATACCGCCTTTTTTTAACGAGGTAAGGTTTACCTTAAGGGCAGCCGCATTCATGGCCACCAATACATCACAGGCATCGCCGGGGGTAAATATTTCGTCGCTGCTAAAGCGCAACTGGTAGCCACTTACGCCGGGCAGGGTGCCTTGTGGGGCTCTTATCTCTGCCGGAAAATCGGGAAAAGTGGCCAGGTCTAAACCCAGCAGGGCGGTGTTATTGGTAAACTGGCTTCCGGTAAGCTGCATGCCATCGCCACTATCGCCTGCAAATTTTATTACTACATCCTGTAATACCTGTTCTGTTGTATTCATACTTTTCTGAAAATTGAAATTCCTGCAATTTACGTTGATTTTTATTTTTGGCGATGATGAAATTTGCTGGCTAACAATTGGTAAACAGTTTAATCAATTACCATGCATTTGCAACGGTTGCATTTATTTTACCGGGATACTTTTTAAAAAGATCGTAATAAAAAAACTGTTGTAAGTAGTACAAAAGGGGTAACAATTTTATAAATCAAGCA
>JBDKJT010000052.1:0-11158 GCA_039796475.1 Bacteroidota bacterium
AAACTGGTTTGCTTGGTAATAGTAGTTACCGGCAGATAAAAAGACTTAGTATGGCAAATGAAGAAGATTTTGAGGTGTACCTGGGCGATGGTGTACAAGAAAACTCTTTACCAGAGGCTGCCGCAAAAGCCAGCAGCAGTGGCTGGTTTAAACGCAAAAAAAAGGGTATCCTCACCGAAACCAAGGATAAGGCAGATGCTCCCGAAGGATTATGGAGTAAGTGCCCGGAATGTAAATACACTTGTACCATATCCGAATTAAAAGAGCATTTGTACGTTTGTCCCAAGTGCCAATACCACCACCGTATTGGCAGCGAAGAATATTTTACCATCTTATTTGACGAAAGCCAATACCAGGAACTATTTGCCAATGTAGTATCTAAAGATTTGTTAGGCTTTGTAGATCTTAAGCCTTATTACAAAAGGCTGGAAGAAACCTATGCCAAAACAGATATACACGACTCGATAACCGTAGCACATGGCAAGGTAAATAACAACCACCTGGTAGTTGCTTGCATGGACTTTGAATTTATTGGTGGTAGCCTGGGTAGTGTAATGGGCGAAAAAATAAGCCGTGCCTGCGATTATTGCATACAGCACAAAGTGCCCTTTATGATTATAAATAAAAGTGGTGGTGCCCGTATGATGGAAAGTGCCTTTTCGCTGATGCAGCTGGCCAAAACATCGGGTAAGCTATCGCAATTGGCAGATGCCGGCATACCCTATATATCATTGTGCACCGACCCTACATTTGGCGGCACTACCGCATCCTTTGCAATGCTGGGTGATATTATATGTGGCGAACCCGGCGCTCTAATCGGTTTTGCAGGGCCAAGGGTGATTAAAGAAACCATCCGGAAGGATTTACCCGAAGGGTTTCAGCGCAGCGAATTTTTGCTTGAACATGGTTTTCTTGATTTTATCATCCCCAGAAATAACCTAAAAGAAAAAATCAGCAGTTTATTAACACTGTTTAAAAATTAAATTCTCATAAAAGAACCGGGCATCAAAAATGCCCGGTTCTTTTTATATACTCACTACCTGCCTACCTGCACAGCTGGTAAATACAAACAATGCCGTTACCTTTGCATCCTTTATTTTTACAGTATGGAAATAAGTAACCGCAAGGCATACCACGATTATTTTTTTGAGGCAAAATATATTGCTGGCATTGCTTTAAGCGGCACCGAAGTAAAAAGCCTGCGTAGCGGCAAAGCCAGTTTTGTAGATAGCTATTGTTATTTTGATAAGGGCGAACTATATGTAAAAAGTTTACACATTTCGGAGTATGGATATGGCACTTATAATAATCATGAGCCATTACAAGAGCGCAAACTGCTACTGAATAAAAAGGAACTAAAAAAGCTGGAATCAAAAATCAAAGAAAAGGGCTACTCCATTATTCCCTTAAAAATATTTTTAACCGACAAGGGTTTTTTTAAACTGGAAATTGGCCTGGGTAAGGGCAAAAAAAATTACGATAAAAGAGAAACGATTAAAGAAAGGGAAATGGACCGGGATGTTAAACGCAAATACGGCATTTAGCACTCACTTAAGCTAATTGGAATATTTACAGCAAGGCCACCATCGGCCGTTTCTTTGTACTTACTGCTCATATCCATAGCGGTATCCCACATGGTTTTTATTACAGCATCCAAGCTTACTTTAGCAAAATCAGGTTTGCTTTGCAATGCAAGCTGGCTGGCAGTAATGGCCTTTATAGCGCCCATTGTATTACGCTCAATACAGGGTATTTGCACCAACCCGGCAATGGGGTCGCAGGTTAACCCAAGGTGATGTTCCATTGCAATTTCGGCAGCCATTAAAGCCTGCCGCTGTGTACCACCCAGGCATTCGGTAAGGGCTGCTGCTGCCATGGCACTGCTTACACCAATTTCTGCCTGGCATCCACCCATAGCGGCAGATATTGTTGCACCCTTTTTAAAAATACTACCTACCTCGCTGGCAGTAGCTAAAAACTGGATAATTTTTTCCTCGCTATTGCCATTACAAAAACAAGTATAGTATTGCAACACGGCGGGTATTACCCCTGCAGCTCCATTGGTAGGTGCCGTTACCACCCTGCCAAAAGAGGCATTTTGTTCGTTAACTGCAAGGGCAAAACAACTCACCCAGTCTAATATATAAGTAAAGTGTTGGCCACCGGCAACTATACATTTTAGCCAGCCATCGTAATCGTTGTATTGGCAATCTGCCAGTAATTTTTTATTTAAATCGCTGGCACGGCGCTTTACATGCAGCCCGCCAGGCAAATTGCCTTGTGCATGGCAACCCTGGTAAATACAATCCTTCATCACCTGCCAGATACGGAGTACCTGCTGCTTTGTTTGCACTTCGGTACGCCAGCTATTTTCATTTTCAAGCACTACCTCGCTAATGCTCATACCCGTTTTCATGCACCAGTGCAATAGTTCGGCAGCTGTGTTAACCGGAAAAGGCAATTGCACCAGTGCAGCGGCATCATCTGCCTGCCCTTCTTTTACTACAAAGCCACCCCCTACCGAGTAATAGGTTTCGGCAATGGTATCTCCATTACGCAGGCGAACTAAAAACGTTAATGCATTGGGATGAAAAGGCAACGATTCTGTTGACAGAAATTCTATATCCTCTTTAGGATCAAAATCTACCTCATGTATACCTGCCAATACCAATTTTTTCATGGTACGTATATCATTGATACGGGCAGTAATATTGTGTACATTAAATGTTTGAGGATCTTCTCCACAAAGCCCCAATTGAACAGCCACATCCGTACCATGGCCAACACCCGTTTTAGCCAACGAACCATACAACAATACTTCTACTAATTGTACTTGTTGCAACAGGTGTTGACGTTGCAAAGATTGAAGCAACAAAAGGGCTGCCTTCCACGGGCCAAGTGTATGGCTGCTGGAAGGGCCAACGCCAATTTTAAACATATCAAATATGGAGATGGCCTCGTGTTTCACCACAAACAATTTTTAATTATATACACCCAGCTGTTGTATCTCAAATATTAAATTGGCATTGGGTGGGATAACGCCTGAGCCAGAAGCTCCGTATCCAAGCGATGGTGGAATATAAAGTTTTATTTTACCTCCGGCACCTATTAAAGGTAAGCCTAACTGCCATCCCTTGATAAGGCCGCCGAGTGTAAAATTAGTACCGCTGGTGTTGGAGTCAAATTGGGTATCATCTGTGAGTTTGCCCCGGTAAATTACCGTTACCGTTGAGCATACAGTAGGTTTTGCACCTGTACCGGGTTCTTCTATTGTATAAAAAAAGCCGTTGGGATGCTGTATGGCATTGGTGATGCCTTTGATATCAAGATAGGTTTGTAAAGAGGCAATTTCTGCAATACTCGCCGAGTCGGTAGGAGGCTTGTAGGTACAAACAAAAGTGTTGGTGGTATCTTTACCACATGCAGTTAACAAAAGGGCAGCCACTATTGCCAAGGCCACGGTTTTAAACATCATTTTCATTGTTAGTTGATTTTTCAGTTGCAGTTGGTGCTGCATTATTGTTAGCTTGTTTTAGTTTTAACTCTTTAAATGCTTGCTCATTAATCTCCCATTTATAGTGCATCCTAAAAAATGCATAAAACAGTGCAATTAAAAACATCGCAAAAATAGTGGTAATAAACATGCCGGGAGATGTTTTAGATATTTTAGTATACCACTCTGGCAAAAAAATACGTACAACAATCACGGATAAAACGATGGGTAAACTAAAAAGCAACGCCATGGGAAAACCACGGGCAATTTTACTCATTGGTTTGCTTTCGGCTATTCTGCAGCCCTCCCAGTATTGTAAAAATTCCTCCTCCTTTTTTGTCAGCATCCGGCAAAGTTAACCAATAATAAATGCCTGTTTTGCAAATTGATCAATATTAGGTAGGTTTGTTTAACCCAAAAATATAGCAGTGAAAATAGAACAATTAATAGTTCAGCACCTGTACAATAACAAAAGTGTAACACTTCAGGGAATAGGAACGATACATCTCGACCCTTCTGTAACCTTGCCAACCGGTAATGAAAAAGATTTTGTAATGCCCGAAAATGCTTTTTGGTTTGATTATAACTTAAAGGCTGCAGAAGATACAGGGCTGATAGATTTTATTGTTCAGCAAACCCGTAAAATCAAACCACTTGCTTCCTCTGATCTTGAATCGTACTCAATATTGGCTAAGCAATTTTTAAATATTGGCAAGCCATTGGTGATTACGGGTATTGGCACCATTCAAAAAAACCAGGAGGGTTTGTACGAGTTTATACCCGGCACATTTATCTCACCAAAAATTGATGATATACCACGGCAGGTTACAGAAAAAACCGAAGAGCCCATTTCATTTGAACACGAAAGTACGGGCAGGCGTAGCAATAAAAGATGGTTAGTTGCATTGCTGGCCATTTTGGTACTGGCGGGCGCCGCACTTACCGCTTATTACTTTACCCAGCAACATAAAAATGCAACAGAGTCGGCTGCTAACGTAGCCGAACAGCCGCAACAAGAGCTTGCCACAGATACAGCAGCAAACATCCCAACTGTTATAGACAGCACAAAACTACCAGCTGATACTAACCATGTAGTTGCAGCTGAAATAATAAAAAAAGACAGCAATAACTTTAGGATTGTGTTAAAACAATACCCTACCGAGGCAGCTGCCAATAAGGCTTTTAAAAAACTAACCGACTACGGCCACAAAGTAGAGTTGATTAAAATAGACTCATTTACCTACCAGCTGGCAATGCCTTTTACCACAGCATTGGCAGATACTACCCGTGCAAAAGATTCGCTAAGAAAATTTTTTGGTGGTAATCCTTTTATTAAAATAGCGCAATAACGGCAGCATCAATGAAAAAAAGCAGCTCTTTTTTGGCAATTGTATTTAGCCTTGTTACTGCGGTGGACATATTAGGCATTATTACCGGCAATAGCACTGCACACTTTATTGCCAAACCATTGCTAATGCCCATTTTAGCGGCCATGCTTTATTTTAGTAAGGGTGGTATTACATTAAAAAAATGGGTGATGGCAGGTTTGTTTTTTTCGTTTGTGGGAGATGTGGCATTGTTGTATGAATATAAAAATCCACTGTTTTTTATTATCGGGCTTGCAGCTTTTTTGATTACTCATATTTGCTACATCGTTTATTTTTTGAGTATACGTTCGGCCAATCAATCTTTATTAAGGCATCAACCCTGGCTGGCAGCCCTCGTAGCCGGGTATGGCGTAAGCCTGGTATTATTTTTATACCCGGGCCTGGGCAATTTAAAAATACCTGTAATACTTTATGCTGCTATTATTTGCAGTATGTTGCTTTGCAGCCTGCATATCTTTTACAAAACATGGCGCCCTGTAAATATTTATTTTTTGATGGGGGCCGTACTATTTGTAATATCAGACAGCTTATTAGCCATCAGTAAATTTTATGCCCCCTTTTGGATGGATGGCGCCAGCATTATGCTTACTTATTGCGCTGCCCAATTTTGTATTGTACGGGGAGCCATGTTATATGCCGCCGGCACCAATCATCAATAATCTTGTTGCAGGGGATGTATCATTAACTCATCAATTACCACGTGTGCTGGTTGTGCAGCAATATACATGATGGCATTGGCCATATCCTCATTTTTTAACCACCAGCTATGGCTGCCATGCCCCTGCGGATCGCTGTGAAATGCAGAATCTACCAGGCCACTGTACACCACACTTACTTTTATTTGATAGGGCCTTAACTCTTTGCGTATAGCCATACTGTACGCATCTTGTGCGTATTTGCTGGCACAGTATAAAGAGCCGCCTGCAAACACTCTTTTGGCCACATCACTTGCAATATTAATGATATGCCCATTTTTAGCAGCTTTCATAAAAGGCATTACAGCGTTGGTTACCAAAAAGGTACCTTTTACATTGGTGGCAAAAACACTATCCCACTCTGCGGCAGATATTTCGTCGGAGGGTTTAAAAATTCCAAAGCCGGCATTATTAATCACAATGTCAATTTTGCCAAATTTATCAACCACAGCAGCCACCGATTGCTGTACAAAAAGTTCGTCGGCAATATCACCTGCGTACACAGCACAATTGCTGCCCTTTTCTTCTACGGCTTGTTTTAATGTTTCCAGCTCGGCCCGGCTCCGGGCCATTAAAGCAAGGTTAACGGGTTGGCTTTCACTAAAAGCCAATGCCAAAGCCCTGCCGATGCCTTTTGATGCACCGGTGATTATGATGGTAGCATGCCGCAAATCTTTCATGTATGTATGGTTTAATTTGTTTAAATAAAAGTAGCTGATATAGAGCAAATGTTAAATGCAATTATAAAAGAATATTGTTTTAGCTACGCAAGCCTGCGGTTCTTTAAAAAATATCTTTATCTTGACGACATGAAAAAAGAAACCGGCTTTAAATTTTCCAATGCATCAGAACCGCACCGCATTCGTACTAAGGAGATACTAAAACAGCATCCCGAAATAAGGCAGCTGATTGGCAAAAACCCTGCAACATTTTTTGCAATACTTGGGCTGGTAGGTTTGCAAGTGGCTGGCGCCTGGCTGCTGGCCGACAAACCCTGGTGGCTGGTAATTGTTGCTGCCTATATTATCGGTGCATTTGCAGATCATGCCCTGTTTGTAATGATACATGAATGTGCCCATAAATTATTGTTTAAAAAACCTGCCGCTAACCGGTTGGCGGGCATATTGGCCAATGTGCCACAACTTTTTCCCAGCTCAGTTTCGTTTGAAAGATATCATATTAAACACCACTCTTTTCAGGGGGTGCATGAGCTGGATGCCGATTTACCCAATCACTGGGAGGCAAAGCTTATTGATAATTATTTTATTGGAAAAGTACTGTGGTTGTTATTTTACCCACTATTCCAGGTTTTCAGAATCAGCCGCTTAAAAGAAATAAAACCTTTTGATGGCTGGGTGGCTTTAAACTGGGGCGTACAAATTGCCTTTATTGCTTTTGTAAGCATCGTGTGGGGGCCAAAAGCCATCGTATATTTGTTGCTGAGTTTTTTCTTTTCGGTGGGGCTGCACCCGTTGGGTGCCCGCTGGATTCAAGAGCATTACCTAACCCATGGCGACCAGGAAACCTACAGTTATTATGGCCCTTTAAACAATGTGGCTTTTAATGTGGGGTATCATAATGAGCACCACGATTTTCCTTCTATCCCCTGGAACAGGCTGCCACAAATAAGGTCAGGCGCCCCTTCGTTTTACAATACGCTGTATTACCACACTTCGTGGACAAAACTTTTTTTTAGATTTTTATTTGATAAAGAAATATCACTGTACTCCCGTATTGTACGCAACGATCGGGGTAAGGTTAAACTAACAGACGAATCTAAACCGGATGCCGAAATGGTAAATGCCTGATAGTAAAAAAAGCTGCCATCAACAAAATGGCAGCTTTTTTATGAAACAACTGTATTACTGCTTGCTGTATACAATACCATCAAAGTCAAAAGACTCTATCTCACCGCTGGTAGCCAGTAAAAAGTTTATATACGATTTTCCAAACCACTCATAATTGTACATACCTCTAAAAGTATTATGCTGCCAGTGCTGCAGGTACAGGTATATGTTATTAGGAAAACGAATGTTTAGTTTTCCATCTTGTAATTCAATGGTTGCATCTCCATAAATGGGATTACTGTATTTACCAGCATATTGCTGCAGCGCTAAGCTAGGGCTGGTATTTAATATGCGTTTGGCTTCCATTTGCTGCTGGCGGCTTTGAGCAGAATCTTTAAAAGATTTATACATAGTGTGCAGTGTAGTACTCCAATCCCGGCTATTATCATTAAAAGCCCAAAGGTCAATAGCCTTCCACATTAGTGCATGCCTTATTTCGGTATGATCGAGGTTGCCAAAAAAATAAAACGATAATTTATCTTCGGGCACAAATCCAAAAATAGCTACAGACCCATCCAGGCTGCCGGTATGAAACTGTATCATCTTGCCCCTGTAATCTTGCTGAAACCAGCCCAGCCCGTAAGTAATCCAATGAGGATTGGTGATAGAGGCGGTTGGATAAAATTCGTTGGCAGGTATAATGGCATGTGGCTTAAACAGCATTTCAAAATTTTGGGCACTAATCAGCCGCTGCCCATTTACTACAGCACTATCCTGCAAAAATTTCATCCAACGGGTAATATCATCTATATTACTTACCACACTGCCAGCAGGATCGTACTCACCAAAATCAAGCACGGGTATTGCTTTAACAAGCGTATCGCCATAAAAAAAATGAGGTGTCATACGGCTTGGCTCGGCCACCGCATCGGTAAAAAGAGTATAGGTATGCTGCATACCGAGGGGCTTAAAAATACGCTCTTTTATAAACTGGTTCCACGCTAAGCCACTTACTTTTTTTATTACTTCGCCAGCTACTACATACATCAGGTTTTGATAAATAAAAGACGACCTGAGCGAATAGGCTGGCTGCATAAACTGCATACGCCGCAAAATTTCATCAGCAGGATAACCAAACAGCCACAGCAAATCGCCATTGCCAAGCCCGGTGTTATGCGTAAGCAAATCTTTTACTGTTATCTCATCACTTACATAGGCATCATACAACCTGAAGGAGGGTAATATTTTTTTTAGTTTGTCATCCCAATTAAGTTTCCCCTCGTCTACCAGCATGGCAATACAAGCCGCTGTCATAGCCTTTGTAGTACTGGCACAAAATGCAATGGTACTGGTAGTAAAAGGCTGGCTGCTGCCAATTTCTGTTACACCATATCCCTTTTTAAAAATAGTAACTCCATCTTTTACCACCCCAACAGCCATGCCTGTTGTTTGCCATAACGGAATTGACTTTTGTATGTATTCATCAAAAACCGCAGTAGTGTTATTTTTACTGGAAGGCTTTTTTTGAGCGGTAACCAGCATAGCGGTAAAAAGCAAAAGAAATAAGCAAATATGTTTCATGAAGCAGTGTTTTAATAATCAATTTACTAATAATAACGTACTGAATTTACTTTTTAAAAATAGCTTATCAAGCCAACTTTTTAAAAGAGCAGTTGAATTGTTATCTTAACCTCCTGCCATTTACTAAGCCATATCAACCGTTGGATAATTTATTTTAGCCCTAAAAAAGAACAGCTTATTGCAGGCAATTATTTAATTGTATTTTAATCATTTATTTTATGCCCATGCATTATCACTACATTATCATTGGGGCTGGTTCAGCAGGTTGCGTACTTGCCAATCGCCTTAGTGAAGATGAAACCTGCAATGTACTTTTGATAGAAGCTGGTGGCCGGGCCGGGCCATTGGTAGCCATACCGGGCGCTTATGCCACTTTACATAAAAGCAAAATCGACTGGGGGTTTTGGACCGAACCCCAGCCACACATAAACAACCGTCAACTGTACATTCCAAGAGGTAAAGTGCTGGGTGGATGCAGCAGCACCAATGCCATGGCCTATGTACGAGGTAATAAAGAAGATTATAATCGATGGAGCCAACTGGGAAACGAGGGCTGGTCGTACAGGGAGGTATTACCCTATTTTAAACGCTCAGAAAATCATGAAGTTTTTAAAACAGCCTACCATGGTACCGGTGGCGAAATAAATATTAGTTTTTTAGATGCACCCAATATTACCAGTAAAACATTTATAGATGCCTGCCAGCAATGCGGCATAGCAGCCAACGACGATTATAATGGCGAAAACCAGCTAGGCGCCAGCATGCTGCAGTTTACGATAAAAAATAAAAAACGACAAAGTACAGCCAGCTGCTTTTTATTACCAGTGATGCAAAGAAAAAACCTGGTAGTACGCACAGGCTGCCATGTAAATAAAATTTTGCTGAATAAAAACAGGGCTACAGGTGTAGAGCTGGTAACAGGTGCTGGTACTGTTGAACAAATTTATTGTACGCAGGAGCTGTTGTTGTGTGCAGGAGCCATACAATCGCCAGCCATCTTACAATACTCTGGTATTGGCGATGATGCTATTTTAAAAAATGCAGGCGTGCCCACGGCACATCACTTACCCGGTGTGGGCAAAAACCTGCAAGATCATGTATGGGCCCCAGTTAGCAGGCTTTCTACAGTAAAAACAGCCAACCACGCCCTTAAGCCCTTAAATATGGCGGCAGCTTTGTTAAATTACCTGCTGTACAAAAAAGGGCCTTTTTGCAACGCACCCATCGAAAGCAATGCTTTTATAAATAGTGCCGGTACCGGCAACAGGCCCGACATACAAATACATACTGCCGCCCTGCAATTGGGCAACGATTACCAGCACGACCTTTACAGCATAAAAAAAATTCCCACTACAAGTGGCTTTTCGTTACTTACCATATTGCTGCACCCCGAAAGCCGTGGTACGGTATATATAAACAGTAAAAAGCCCGGTGCCGTACCCGTTATCAACCCCAATTTTTTATCCAGCAGTAAAGACCGTGATACTTTACTGCAGGGTTTAAAAAAATCCATTGAAATTATCAATGCACCTGCATACAATGCTCTTGCAAAAAAGGGTGCCTATTTTCCCATGGATTTTAAAACGGATGCATCTTTGATGCTGCACATCCAAAAAAGCCTTGAAACATTATACCACCCCGTAGGCACCTGCAAAATGGGTAATGATGGGCTGGCGGTAGTAAACAATAATCTGCAGGTGCATGGCATTAACGGGTTGAGGGTAATAGATGCCTCTATTATGCCCGAAATAACTTCTGGCAACACCAATGCCCCCACCATTATGATAGCAGAAAAAGCAGCACAGCTCATTATAAGTAATGCTTAGCAGTGTACTAAATGATTGTATCCATACACTACTGGTTTACCATATTTTGCCTGCAGCAATCAGGCAAATGACTATATTATTTTTGGGTTACTGCAAAAAACTACCTGGCAAGTACGGCAGCTTATTCTAAAGCCCACATTGCTGCATGGTAATTTGCCGTTTTCACCACAATGATTGACTATATACAGGTGCCTCTCAAATAAGTATACACGAAAAAAATGTTTAAACATTCTATTTTGTTAAACTGGTTAAAAGATGTATCTATGCATTCCAGCAATTATCATACTGCTTACATCCTACTTCCTTCAAAAAGCCAGTATTACCTTTTATCATACGGATATGTAACCGCAAATTGCAACAGGTATATTTGAAATAGCCTAGGCTTGTT
>JBDKJT010000053.1:0-3700 GCA_039796475.1 Bacteroidota bacterium
CAGGAAAAAATTTACCTGCACACGGATAAGGCGATTTACAGCAGCGGCGAAACCATTTGGTTTAAAGCCTACCTGGCAGCAGATAATCTTGCTGCACCCATCAGCAAAACAATGTATGCAGAGTTGCTTACCGAAGAAGGGCAGGTGTTGCAGCGCAAGGTAATGCCGGTATTGCTGGCAGGGGCTTCCGGCGATTTTTTAATACCCGATTCGTTGCCTGCCCGCCGGGTTTTTATAAGAGCCTATACCAAGTGGATGCTCAACTTCGACTCTACTTTGCTCACCTATAAGCAACTGCAGGTACTACCGGCAAAAGCATCGGTGCAAAAAAGCAAAGCAGAGGCAGAATTGGTAACACTGCAGTTTTTTCCGGAAGGCGGAGACTGGTTGGAAAATATAGAAGGTATAGTAGCTTTTAAAGCCGTTAACAAACAGGGTAAGCCAGTAATGGTAAAAGGTGATATTGTAGGAAGTGATAATAAAGTGGCTGCCAGCTTTGCCACAGTACATAACGGCATGGGTACAGTGCTTATAAAGCCATTACCCGGCATGCAATATAAAGCCGTATGGAAAGATAAAGCCGGGCTTAAACAAGAAACAGCCCTGCCCCAGGTAAAAAAGCAGGGCGTAGCGCTTAGTGCAGCATTTGCCAGTAACAGTATTTTTTACACACTTACCCGGCCTGATACTGCGGCAGAAGCATTTACCCATTTTGTAGTTGTAGCACAAATGCACCAGCGCATGATGTATAGTGCCCGTATTAACCTGTCTCGTAAAACCACCGTTACTGCACCGATAGCAGCCGATAGTTTACCCGATGGCGTTTTACAAATTACCGTTTTTAATGGCGATATGCTGCCTGTGGCAGAGCGTTTATTGTTTGTAAATAATGGCAATTACGCTTTTATTACCGATGTACACCTTAATGAAAAAAACCTTGCCCGGCGTGGCTTTAATAGTTTACAGCTGGATGTGGGTGGCAAAATTCTTTCTAACCTGTCTGTTGCCATTACTGATGCCGAGGCTAACCCGGTTACTCCAGATGAAGATAATATCTACGCTCATTTTTTACTTACCAGCGATTTAAAAGGGCGGGTGTATAACCCTGCTTATTATTTTTCTGGCGATGCTGATTCAATAAAAGCACATGCCGACCTGGTGATGCTTACCAATGGATGGCGTCGTTTTAAGTGGCAGGAGTTAATGGCCGGCAAATGGCCTGTATTGCAATACTCACCCGAAAATTTTTTGGGCATACAGGGCAAGGTAATTGGGTTGTCTAAAACCTTACTGCACGACCGGTACGTATCCGGTATTTTTAAAACAAAAACAGATCAGCCAGCTTTTATAAATATCCCCTTAAGCGATAAAGGCGATTTTGAACAAGATGGATTATTCTTTTTTGATACGGCACGCTTGTATTACCAGTTAAGTAACGATAAAGACAAAAACCTAACCAGCGCAGCATCGTTTAGTTTTACCAGCAATGCCATTAAAGCGCCCGCTGTAAGCAAGGCATTTGCCGACATGATGGCTACCAGTTTTTCGGCTGATAGTGCGGCGGTACGAAAAACCAATAGCATGGCAGCACAAAGGCGCAGCCTGCAACCTGTATTAGGTAAAACGCAAACACTGCAGGAAGTAAAAGTAGTAACACGACAAAAATCGCCGGCGCAAAAACTGGATGAAAAGTATACTTCTGGTTTTTTTAGTGGCAGCGATGCATACAATTTTGCATTGGAAGATGATCCCCTGGCCAGGTCGTCTCAAAGCTTGTTGCAATACCTGCAAGGCAGGGTGGCGGGCTTGCAGATTAATACAGCCGGCGGTGGTAGTGCCAGCTGGCGGGGTAGTGCTACCAGTTTTTTTCTTAACGAAACAACGGTTGATCTTGGCACTATCCAATCCATCAGCATGGCGGATGTTGCTTATGTAAAAGTTTTTCGGCCGCCATTTTTTGGGGCAGCCGGTGGCGGTAGTGGTGGTGCTATTGCTGTGTACACCCGTAAAGGTGCCAGCGACAACCCTGCCTTTAAAGGCTTGCCCTCTGCGGCTATTAGTGGCTACAGCGCCATCAGGGAATTTTATGCACCCGATTATGCCAATACCGATGAGGCAGACAGTAAAGACCTGCGTACCACACTTTACTGGAATCCACATATATACCTCGAAAAATCTAACCGAAGGGTAATTATTCCATTTTACAACAGCGATCATTGTAAGCGTATCCGGATAGTAGTGGAGGGTATAAATGAGCAGGGGTTATTTACCCGTGAAGAAAAAATTATTGAATAAATCTTGCCAGTACAGGCAGGTAATTATGAATTACGTTACCATTAGTTATTCGTAATTTTTTACTGTACTATTTGTAATTGATACTGGTGCAGCAGGCCTGCAATGCCTTGCAGCGAAAAGCGGGCATTTTTAATTTTGTTAAGATTGGGATTGATGCTGTAGTGAGTGGCATATGTAAAATTTGCTTTTTCAAGATTGCTGTTGTCAAACAGTGCACCAGCAAGGCCGGCACCGCTAAAGTTGGCTAGGCTGCAATCTGCTTCCGTAAAATCTGCCTCTGTTAAAGTGCATCCCGTAAATTGAGTGCCACATAATTTAGCCCCGTAAAACGAGCAATATTGTAACATGCAATCTGTAAAGTTGGCTTTAAATAATAAAGGGTTGCATTGGCTCCAATGAAGGCCCATCATCTTACATTGGTTAAAATGTACGTTATGTACAGCAGTTTTGATGAGTGTCGCACTACTGAGGTTGCAACCGTTAAAAGTACAATCGCTTAAAAGAAAATGATTAAGGCTGGCGTTAGAAAAATCGCAATTATTAAAACAACAGTTTTCAAACTCAGCCACCCCCACCGTAATGCTGGCCAGTGTGCAATTATCAAATGTTTGATCATTAAAGTATTGCTTTTCCATCGTAAATATTTATTGGGGCGTACAGCAGGCGCAAAATAATTGATCGTAACTATAAATCAATTCAAGCCATTTATGCAGTTTGCTGCTGTATTGTAAAATCATTAGCGCTGTAAAAAATTAGTACGCAGTAACGATGCAATCGCTTTATAAAGCCGGCAGCAATTTTATTTCGTTTCGGTAAAGAATAATGCGTTTGCTATTTTCCAGTTGTTTCAGCAATCGTGATATCACTACTCTTGATGTGGCCAACTCATCAGCAATTAAATAATGCGATGCTTTGATAACACTGCTACCGGTGAGGCGTTGTTTTTCTTTTAAATAAGCCACCAGCCGATCGTCTAGTTTATGAAATGCAATGCTTTCAATAGATTTTAGCAGTTCTATAAAGCGCTCATTAAAGCTACGCATGATATAGTTTTTCCAACTGGGATAGCTGCACAACCATTCATCTAATTTTAAATGTGGTATCGCTACCAGCTCTACATCATCATCTGCAATGGCTTTTACCTCACTTTTTTTTGCCTCTACACAGCAGCTATACGCCATGGAGCAACTTTCGTTGCTGCTTAAATAATACAATAATATTTCATGCCCTTCATCATCCAGCCGGTATACTTTTACAGTGCCTTTTAGTATAATGGGCATCATGCGGATGTACTTACCATAGTCCATGATAAGATCTCCTTCTTTAAAATTTTGCCAAATGCCAAACTGCTGTATTTCCTGTAATAGTTTTGGCTCAAAAACATTTTTAAAATTTTCTAAACTCA
>JBDKJT010000054.1:0-5703 GCA_039796475.1 Bacteroidota bacterium
TATGCCCTGCCCTTTATACTCGGTTTGCTGGGGTTGTTTTTTCAATATAAAAAAGATAAAAGAGATGCATTGGTGGTGGGGCTGTTATTCTTCTTCACCGGCCTTGCCATTGTTATCTATTTAAATATGCCGGGCAATATGCCAAGGGAAAGAGATTATGCATTTGTAGGCTCTTTTTATGCTTTTGCAATTTGGATAGGATTAGGTGTATTATACATCAGGGAGTTGTTGGGTAAATGGTTGCCTGGCAGTGCCGCCAACTATGCAGCTGCAGCCGTATGTACCCTGGCTGTACCCGTATGGATGGGTGTGCAGGAGTGGGATGACCACGACCGTGGTAACAAAACGCTGGCAAGAGACCTGGCAATTAATTACCTGGAAAGTTGTGCCCCCAATGCCATTGTAATTTCTTTTGGCGATAACGATACTTACCCATTGTGGTATGCTCAAGAGGTAGAAGGGGTGAGAAGAGATGTAAGGGTTATTAACTCAAGCCTGTTGGGTATCGATTGGTATATTAACCAGCTGAGATATAAAATAAACCAAAGCGACCCGATAGATCCTATCTGGACAAAAGAACAAATTGAAGGTGCCAAAAGGGATGGTATCTACTTTGTACAAAACCCGGCTGTAGACCCTGCCAAACCAATGGACTTGTACAGTATGATGAAAGACTATGCCGGTAGCGACGCCCCTGATAAAGTACGCCCCATTGGCGATGGTATTACGCTCAATACCTATCCTACCAAAGCAGTAACAGTGCCTGTAGATGTACAACTGGTAAAAACAAACGGCACCGTAAACGACGATGATAGCGTGGTAAGCGAACTACGTTTTGACATACCCAAAAATGTGTTGCAAAAAAATGATGCAGCTATTTTAAATATAATAGCTGCCAACAAATGGAAACGCCCCATTTACTTTACTTCAGAAAGGGCACAGCTTGGCTTTGATAAATACATCCGCCAGGATGGGTTAACCTATCGGTTGGTACCGGTAGAAAATCCGGAGGTTAACCGCAAGCGAGTGGTGGATGTAATGATGAACAAATTTGTATTTGGCAATGCTAACAAGCCAGGTGTATATTTCGACGAAGAAAATCGCCGCCACTTAAACAGTATTCGCCTGGCTTATGCCAGCGCCGCAGCAAACCTGGCCGATCATGATAAAAAAGATGAGGCTAAAAAGCTGTTGCAAAAATGCGATCAAAACATGCTTGAAGAAAATTTTGGCTATGGTATGGTATCCCGCTTTCAGCAGCATAACTATATCTCAATCCAGTTTTTTGAAGCCTGCCTAAAAGCCGGCGATACAACACTGGCCAATAAGGTTGGTAAAGCTGTACGTAAAGATTTAGAACAGCAAATGAAGTACTATGCATCCTTAGGTGATTTAAGCACTGCAGAGTTGCAAAATGCCCTTAACACCAGCATGCAGTTTAGGTACCAGCAGGAGCGTAATAATTTTTTAGCCAACCTTACCAACAAATTAAGGCCGGTATACGACGATGCAGAAAGAGCCTTCCAGTTTTTAAGGGCTATGGATGCAATGGAAGAAGGGTATAAAGAAAAAGCAGCTGGCCCGGTAGAAACACCTGCCACAATCAGCAACAAACCAATCGTATCTAAAGACAGTGGTAAAAAATAACCTGCCTGGTTGATATAAATAATTAACCCCCTGCCAGCGCAGGGGGTTAATTATTTTAAATTGTATACATACAAAACTATTTTTTTGTAGCAGTGTTTTTTGCTTTTTTAGGTTTAGCACCGGGTTGCATCTCTTGTAGTGTACAACCCTCTTTGCCCACTTTTATCTCATCAAAAAATACCACCCGTTTAGCAGGGTTAAAAGGCCCCGGCGTACTAAGCCATTGCCATTTATAAATACCAAACTTCATGTAAGGGTTTTTTTGTACTACCCCGTTTTCCCTGTTAAAATTGGCACCTTTTATATCCAGTACCAGCTTGCCATTTTTCCAAAGTTTGATACGTCCTTTTTGATCCAGCGAAAAATTGGTATACAGTACCCAATCGGTCCACCGGCCCTTGGCTACCGGGCCCAGCTCATGCTGTTTTATTATGCGGTTTTTATTAAAAACATTGATGGTGTCAAATGTTTGCACCAGCTTCCATTTATCAGCACTTAGCCAAAGGCCAATAACGGGCGGGCCGCCAGCAGCGGAGGTATGGTGTAATTGAAAATGTACTTCGTTTAATTTGTCAGTTTGGTAGTCGGCAGGTATATACTCACTCCAGGCATACCACCGCAGCTCCTGGCTGGCTGATGTGTGGATGTATAACTCCGATCTTTTAGAATAGCCACAAATTGTATCAGTAGCCCTAAGCTCAAAGCGTACTGCATGCTTACCCTTACGGGCATGTTCGTTACTGATAGTAGCACCATGTGGTGTACAAACACTAAACGGCGAAAAAACATTTTGGTATAAGTCGCCTTTTTCCCATCCGGCATCCGCTACTATTTGGGCAGCGGCCATTTGGGTACACAGGGTTAAACAGCAGGTAAGTAATTTATTCATTTACTGGTTTAAAAAAATTCAAAAATAAGCACAGCCGTTCATTAATCTGCTGTAAAATTATCGGCCGCTGCAAAACTGTATTTATATGCCGCAACGCCTGCTCAACAATTTGGTTGTATATCTGTTGATGATGCGTAATAACATAATGCTATCATTTATCAGTGGCTAGTAACAATAACGTTGCTTTTACCACAAGCGGTATATAATATCTATACAACACATCGAAATATTTAAATGTTTCATACCTTGCAGTACCTCCACTTTATTTTAATGTTAATATGAAAGGCTATCATTTTTCAGGGTTTGATGCCAATGCACAAGGCAAAACAACATTTGAGCAACTGCTGGATATTTTTATGCAGTTACTTACCTACACCAATGGCGATGTGGCAGAAGCAATGCAATGGATGAACGAGCTGGATAAAGAATATAAACTAACCGGAGAAGCGTATGGCATGGGTGATTTTTTAGAGGAGCTGAAACAAAAAGGATACCTGGACGAAAACAAACAATCGGGTGAAATAAAAATTACTCCTAAAACGGAGCAGGGCATACGGCAAAAAAGTTTGGAAGAAATATTTGGCAAGCTTAAAAAAACAAAATCGGGCGACCACCGCACTTTTAAGCCAGGCCAGGGCGATGAGATTAATCCAGAAACAAGGCCATTTCAATTTGGCGATACGCTGGAGCAAATAGATTTTACCGCCTCCATCCGCAATGCACAAATCAATCATGGTGCAGAGAGTTTTAGATTACAAGAAGATGACCTGGAGATAAGGGAAACCGATTTTAAATCGCAAACCTCTACCGTATTGATGATTGATATCAGCCACTCGATGATACTTTATGGCGAAGACCGCATAACGCCGGCTAAAAAAGTAGCCATGGCTTTAAGTGAATTAATTAAAACAAAATACCCAAAAGACACACTGGATATTGTAGTGTTTGGCAACGATGCCTGGCCCATTGAAGTAAAAGACCTGCCTTACTTGCAGGTAGGCCCATACCATACCAATACCGTTGCCGGGCTGCAGCTGGCAATGGATATTTTGCGCCGCAGGCGTAACCCCAATAAGCAAATATTTATGATTACCGATGGCAAACCCACTTGCTTAAAAATTGGTAATAAATATTACAAAAATAGTTTTGGGGTAGATCGTAAAATTTTAAACCGATGCATGAGCCTGGCTACGCAATGCAAAAAATTAAAAATACCCATTACCACTTTTATGATAGCCAGCGATCCCTACCTGCAAAAATTTGTACAGGAGTTTACAGAAACCAATAATGGCAAAGCCTTTTTTGCATCGCTGGACAGGCTGGGTGCTTTTATCTTTAAAGACTTTGAAAGCGGTAAACGCAAAACAGTGTATTAAGCTACAGGCATTAGCACCTGTACCAAATTGCATAATTATTTTAAGATTAAGTAATGATGATAAACAACATTAAAACAGTAGGCGAATTAAAGAAAAGTGGATACGTTAGTAAAAGCATTAAAGATGAGATACGAAACAATCTTATCGATAAAATACGCAATAAGCAAAATCCTTTTCCGGGCATATTAGGGTACGAAGACACGGTAATACCAGACACCGAAAGAGCCTTGCTATCCCGGCACAATATTTTGTTTTTAGGCTTGCGGGGGCAGGCCAAAACAAGGATGGCCCGGCAAATGACGGAGCTGCTGGATGAATATATACCCGTGGTAGCCGGTAGCGAAATCAACGACGATCCGCTAAACCCGGTATCTGCCTATGCAGTGCGCCAATTGGCAGAACATGGCGATAATACACCCATTGCTTGGCTGCACCGCAGCCAGCGGTATGGCGAAAAATTGGCCACACCGGATGTAAGTGTAGCCGACCTTATTGGCGATATAGACCCCATTAAAGCTGCCAACCTAAAACTAAGTTTTGCAGATGAACAGGTACTGCATTATGGTATTATACCCCGTAGCAATCGCTGTATTTTTGTTATAAACGAGTTGCCCGATTTACAGGCAAGGATACAGGTATCGTTGTTTAATATTTTAGAGGAAGGCGATTTGCAGATACGGGGATTTAAATTGCGGCTACCCCTGGATGTGATGTTTGTGTTTACTGCCAATCCCGAAGATTATACCAACCGGGGTAGCATCGTAACGCCATTAAAAGACAGGATACAAAGCCAGATACTTACCCATTACCCAAAATCTATCCACACCTCACTGGCCATTACCGAACAAGAAGCAGCTATCTATCCCGAGCAGCTAAGCAGGGTAAACATCAGCAACCTGGTAAAACAGTTGATAGAACAAGTTGCTTTTGAAGCAAGGAGCAGTGAGCTGGTAGATAAAAAAAGCGGTGTAAGCGCCCGGCTTACCATTGCCGCTTACGAAAACGCAGTAAGCGCTGCCGAGCGCAGGGCCATTATTAGCAACCAAGCCCAAACGCAAGTATGGATAAGCGATTTGGCTGGTATCATTCCTTCCATTACTGGTAAGATAGAGCTGGTGTACGAAGGTGAGCAGGAGGGGCCCTACCAGGTAGCCATTAACCTGCTCGAAAAAGCCATACGCACTTTATTTGCCCAATACTTTCCCAACCCCGACAGCCTGAAAAAGAAAAGGGGTAAAGAAAACCCGGCAGCAGAAAACCCTTACCGCTCTATCACCCGGTGGTTTGATAATGGCAATGGACTGGATGTATTGCTGGAAAGTAATGACAGTGATAAAATACAATTACTGTACACAGTGGATGGGTTGTATGCACTGGTAAAAAAACATTACCCTGCTTTGCCAGAAAATGAAACAGCCCTGCTGATGGAGTTTGTATTACATGGCCTGGCAGCCCACTCTCTTATCAGTAAAAAAATACTGGATGGTAAAATATCTTTTAACGATTTAATGGGCAGCATGTTTAACCTCGGTAATCAGTCTTTTACAGATGATGAGTTAAACGAAAGCGATTTTAATTAATTAACGCAGCCTTGCATAATGCTTGCAGGTGGCTGCATACTCAACACTTCTTTAACAACAACCGGGCTTTAAATCATCAACTATTACCGTAAGTTTGTTAAGCGTATCTCACCGGATTAAAAAACTGTAAATGGAAAGTAAGTCTGCTTATTTAGATGGCCATACCACCAATGCTTTTTCTGCCTTAGTTACCGATTATCTTGATAACAAC
>JBDKJT010000055.1:0-3407 GCA_039796475.1 Bacteroidota bacterium
AAAATTAGTTGGTACGTTGTTTTACTGCTTCGTATAATATTACTCCATTGGCCACCGATACATTCAGCGATTCAAAATTACCGGGCATCGGTATCTGAAATTGCTCGTCACATATTTTTAACAATGCCGGGTAAATGCCGTTTTCTTCTCCACCCAACACAATGGCACAAGGTTCTTTAAAATCTAAATCAAATATTTTTTTGGTAGCTGTCATTTCGCTGGCAAATACTTTTATGCCATTCAGGTGCAGTTCATCTACCGTTTTCATTAAACTATTTACCCTGCAAATGGCTATTTTTTCAAGCGCCCCTGCCGAGGTTAGTATGGCATCTTCATTGAGTGCGCCCACTCCTTTATCGGGTATTACAATAGCGTGTACCCCAAAAGCATAAGCACTACGGGCAATGGCTCCTATATTACGGATATCGGTAACGCCATCTAGTATAATGATTAGCGGGGTTTCGCCTTTTTCTACCACCCAGGATATTACGTCTTGCAGGTTTTGATATTGAATTTTACTAATCACCGCCACTACCCCCTCGTGGTTACTGATGTTAAAACCATTTAGTTTTTCAACCGGTACTTTATTAATGGGTACCTGCAGTTTTTCGGCCAGGGTACGTATACTGTTTACCTCATCGCCATGCAGGGTGTTTTGCATATAAATACGCTCCAATTGTTTGCCAGCTTGCAGTGCACTTATTACAGGCTGTTTGCCAATAACCAGCGTACTTTTTTTGGGTCGCTGTTGTGGTCGGTTTCTAAAATTTTTCATACCCTGTATTCCCTGCCGGGATTGATGATTGATTGTGATTGGTTAAGATACAATTTTTATTATCAATTGCTTTAAAGTAAAAGACCATAAGCTGTTTGTCAACTTATGGTCTTTTGCGGATAAGTCAGTATAGTTTACTTAAGACCGAAAGCTTTTTTTACTTTGGCCACATAGTCTAGTTTTTCCCAGGTAAACAACTCAACCTTTACTTTTTTTGTTTTACCATCTGGGCTTGTAAAGCTTTTTTCCACCACTTCGTTTTTACGACCCATGTGCCCGTAAGCAGCTGTTTCGCTATACATAGGTGTACGCAGCTTTAATCTTTTTTCAATAAAATAAGGGCGCATATCAAATAAGCCTTCTACCACTTTACCAATTTCGCCATCGGTAAGGTTTACTTTGGCGGTACCAAATGTTTTAACGTTGATAGAGGTAGGTTGTGCTACACCAATGGCATAGGAAACTTGTACCAATACTTCGTCGGCAACACCGGCGGCAACCAGGTTTTTGGCAATATGGCGGGTGGCATATGCAGCACTGCGATCTACCTTGCTGGGGTCTTTACCACTAAACGCACCACCACCATGTGCACCTTTACCACCATAGGTATCTACAATTATTTTACGACCGGTTAGCCCAGTATCGCCATGTGGCCCACCAATAACAAATTTGCCAGTTGGGTTAATATGATACTTGATGTTGCTGGTAAAAAGCTTGGCATATTTTTTATATTTTGCTTTTACCCTGGGTATTAAAATTTCGATGATGTCTTTTTTTATTTGCGCCAGCATTTTTGCTTCGCTATCAAAATCATCATGCTGGGTAGATACTACAATGGCATCAATACGTACGGGCTGGTTGTTATCATCATATTCCAGTGTTACCTGGCTCTTTGCATCCGGCCTCAGGTATTTAATTTGCTTGTTTTCTCTGCGTAAAGCGGCCAGCTCAATTAAAATTTTATGGGCAAGATCTAATGCCAATGGCATATAATCGTCAGTTTCATTGGTGGCATAGCCAAACATCATACCCTGGTCGCCAGCTCCCTGCTCTTCTTTCTTTTTCTTATCCACGCCCTGGTTAATATCGGCCGATTGCTCATGTATGGCAGATAAAACGCCACAAGAGCTTGCCTCAAACATGTACTCACTTTTGGTATATCCAATTTTGCGGATTACCCCACGGGCTATTTCCTGTACATCCAGGTAAGCTTTACTTTTTACTTCACCAGCCAATACTACTTGCCCGGTTGTAACCAATGTTTCGCAGGCTACTTTGCTATTGGCATCAAAAGCTAAAAAATTATCTATTAAAGCATCGCTGATTTGGTCAGCTACTTTGTCGGGATGTCCTTCACTAACTGACTCTGAAGTAAATAAATAAGGCATGTATTGTTAGATTTTTGAGGTGCAAAGATAGAGGTGTGCCAACAAATAAAAAAGCCACAGCCTGTTTACTAACAGGCTGTGCAAAATTATATGGTGGAGTAAACCAATCGTAAGCGGAGTTTATAATTGGCATTGTTGCCATTGCCAATTTTAATGCTGCCATTGGCCAGGTTATTTACGTATGGTACTTTGTAGCCATAGTAAAGTAGTTCGTATGGTGATGATAACCTAAAATTGTAATTGTAGCCTTTATTGGTTACCATCCGTTGAAAATGCCTGGAGATATTAAAAGTGTAGTAAAATACCGGCTTACCAAACTGGTTGGTTTTTTTACGAAGAAAGCCGCCGTAGTAATTAAAATCGATGGTGCCACCGGGTGGTAAAAAGGTAAGGCTGTTATCCGGATCGTAAAAAGTAGCTGTATTTAAATCGATGTATACTGGTTTGTAATCATTGCCAGCAGCTGTATCTACCAAATCGAGGTACAGGTAAGCCGGAGGCAATAGTTTGGTATCCAACTCCGCCTGTACGGGATCTGATGAAGGAATTTGTTCTACAATTACTTCGGCCCGGTGAATTACCCTGTTAGACATATTGGCTATACCGGGTATAGAAAGTATGGCATAGGTGCCGGGGGTAGATTGGATGTACAATGCATCTGCCTGCGGGTTATTTTTCATTTCTGAAGCAGACGAATCTCTTTGTAAAAAATTGGCGTGTGCACTGGCAGAAATGTTGTTGGTAGTGCTGGTAGCCGTTAGGTACATGGCTGTAAAAGCAGTATCCAATATATTGTCTTTTCTTTTTTTGTAGTGTACTTCCAAACGGGTAGCAACATCGGTAAGGCTGATGTAAAAAAGCCCATTACCCTGTGTGCCATTATCCTGCACAATAGAAAACCCTTTAAGGAATGAACGGAAATTAGCCTCTGACCGATATATTGTGTTGGCTGCTTCGGAGGTATCGGTATTGTTAATTAACGATTGCAAAAAACTTTCGCTAAGCTTAATTCTAATTTGGTTATTAACGGTTAGCTTGGCGCTGCCGGGGTAATGGATGGTATCTTTTACCCGGTAAGGTAGTACGGTGGCGCTGCCCACTTCGGTGCCATTCCAACCGGTTGGCCGGTAAGAAAGCAAGAAGGCAGAGTCACGAAACTCGGTATTGCTGTTATCAATTGTGTACACCCTAAAAGTGTGCGGAGTAAGTGTATCGCCATAGTAACCTTTTACTGCAAGGCACAA
>JBDKJT010000056.1:0-5741 GCA_039796475.1 Bacteroidota bacterium
TTATGCTTAAGCTCATTTGATGAATGATGTGAGATGCTGGCCTTTAGTTGCAATTTTTAAAATAATGGCGGGCACTTACGGCAATGGGCAGCCCAATACATACCCAAAGTATACCAATGGCCAGCAGGGCATTTAACAGGTTAAAGGGTGCCGAAGCAATGTTGCTAAGCGGAATAATAAGCCGGGTAGTAACTATCCAGGCAACCAGTGCAATCATCAATGCATTTAACCAACTGCCAGTATGATGCAGCCAACCCCACCGTGGGTAGGCAATAAAAAATATAGCAGTGCAGGCAAATGCAATGATGAAATGAAAAAATAGCCCCCAAAGCATCATGCTTGTATGGCCGGTATAGGCTGCTTCGCCAAAAACGCCACTAGCTATATATTGCAATATAAAACCGGGCTTGATGCCCCGGGCGAGGTAGGCATGCATGCATGCTGCGGTAATGTCTAAACTGCCGCAAAGCAGTGCGGTGTTAACTATCTTTTTCCACATGGTGTTTTAAAGTTAGGCCAATTTTTAGGCAATAGTATTAAAATAAAAGCGCCGCATTTAAATGCGGCGCTTTTATTAAAAGTATGTTTAAAAAACTTGTTAGTTAAAAATATACCTAACCCCTAATTGCATCTGGTATCTTGAACCAAGGCCAGTGCTGTTTTGGAAAGTACTGGTTAAAGGTACCCGGTTGGTAGCATCCAGGTAAGGGAATGTAAATACAGGTTTACCTGCATTGGCACCGGTAGTTTCTACCCTGATAAAGTTAAGAGGAGAAGTTCTGTTAGGTGTTTTTAATATACCCCAATACTTGTTAATAAGGTTGGTAAAATTAAATACATCCATAGTAAAGCGGATGGTATTGCGTTTGCCGCCAACATTTACAAAGAAATCTTGTGTAAAGTTAAGATCAGCTTTGCTGTACCATGGTAGCAAAAGGCCATTTCTTTCTGCATACTTGCCTCTTCTGTGTTTCAGGTAGTCGTCCTGATCGATGTACGCATTTAACTGCGTCCATATTTCGGCAGTGGTACGTGGGTCAGATGCGCTGGCTTTTTCCAATATAATCTCATCTTGTGCAGCTGGCACATAAATAAGGTCATTTGCCAAACCGTCGTTATTTAAATCGGCACTGTTTGCAGGGTTGTTGCCATAAATATAGCTGGCTACACCTGCATTGGCTGCTTCAAAAGTAATACCGATAGAAGTGGCAAAATGCTTGGCATACTCAAAGCGGTAAGCAGCAGCAGCAACAATCCTGTGCGGCTGATAAAAGTTTGAGTTGGCAATTACATCCGCATTTGGATCACCCATTACAGGCCTGTCTCTCCAAATTGATTGTGCAATAGAACCACCATCGTTTACAGATTTGCTTTTGCCATAAGTATAAGCTACCATGGTATACAGGTTTCTTACATTACGCTGTAATTGCAGGGTAAGGTTGTAAGAGTATCCTTCGTTGGTGTTTTTCATCAGGATAGCGTCTGAGATATTGGGGTTAGCTGCAGTAGCTCCACCCTGGCCGCTGTAAATACGCTGAGATGAATAACGAATCCTGTTATCAAAGCCCAATAATGGAGTACCGGTAGATGGCAGGTTGATATTTTGATGATATACAGCGTTGATGTCTTTATTATAAATACCCTCTACCGTTGCGGTAATGTCAAAAGGTATTTTAAAGTCAACCGCTAAGTTGGTTCTAAAAAGCTGCGGAAACTTAAAGTTTTTATCGCTGATAGCCAGGTTGTAGCTGGTATTGGCAGTAGCGTTTTGAGGAATATTGGCTGCCACATCTTCGTTAAAGATAAACCTTGGGTCAGATGCGGTAACACCGCCAACGCCTGGTTGTAATACGTACGAGCCAAAATCAACACCATTGTTACTTGCCTGGTTGCTTAACCATACAAAGGGCGGAGGGCCTGCAAATACACCGGCACCACCACGTAACTGAACAGTTTTGTCGCCTTTAACATCCCAGTTAAAACCAACCCTTGGGCTCCACAAAATGCTGCTTTTAGGCGCTTTGCCGGTTTCAATTTTTACACCATCCCTATAGGTAAGTGCATCGGCATTGGTATTGGATACAAAATTTTGATCAAAAATGGGGATATCAGCCCTTAAGCCCATGGTAAGCGTAAAGTTTTTGTTTACGTTCCATTTATCCTGGGCAAAAAAGCCTAGCTGCGTTACGTTTAAGTTAGCAAAAGGAAACTCCCCATTTTTACGGGCAGAGTACCTAAACTCGTAACGAATGGCTGTAGGGGCATTATTATTTACACTATTGTAAAAGGCATCAACGCTTGGAAAACGGTAGATGCCGTAGTAAGCTGGTGCAAAGCCGTTGGTAAATTTGTTGATGGTATTTTGGGTACCAAAGTTAAACGTGTGCTTACCAGAAAATACCGTAACAATATCGTTAAACTGCCAGGTATTGGTATTTAACTTGTTGTTGGCAGTAAACGGCTCATAACCAAAAGAGGTAAGTGCAGCACCCTGGCCGTTCATGATATCCACCATTGGAAAAACACCGCCCGGGCTGGTTCTAAAGTCACGCAGGGCATTATAACCCACTTGCAGTTTGTTAGATACCTTGTTGCTGAATTTTGAGTTTAACTCACCAATAATGATGTTAAAATTATTATTGATTACGTAAGACGAAGAGAAGAATGGCATACCTGTAACACTGGCAGAACGGCCATTGGTTGGCGAGCCACTATTACTAGGGGCCACATTCCTGGCAGATTTTAGGTAGTAGTAGTTGATATTGATGGTATGCTTGCTACTCAGGTTAAAATCAAGGCGGGCCGTAATTTTATCGCTTTTGGTTTCGTAATTATAATTTTCGTACGGGCCGGGGTTGTAACCAAATTTTTCTTGTAAAAAGGCTGATAAAGAGTCAAGTGTTTCGGCCCTTGCACCAGATACTACAGAGCTGGATGGTGCACCATTACGGCTGGCTATCCTTGAGGTGGCTGGCTGGCTTTGTTTTTCTTGCTCACCACTTACAAAAAAGAATAATTTGTTTTTGATGATAGGGCCACCAATAGAAGCACCCCTGTTATAAAAATCAAACTCCTGGCGGGCTACTTTTGTGCTGCCTACATTAAGCCCCGTTAATGATGGGCTTTTTTTGTAGTAGTAAACGGTTCCTTTAAACTGGTTGGTACCACTTTTTGTAACCGAGTTGATGCCTGCACCAGTAAAACCACCCAACGTAACATCGTACGGGGCCAGGTTTACCTGAATTTGCTCCAACGCATCAAGGCTAAAGGGCTGTGAGCTGGTTTGCCCGCCCAAAGTGCCTGATAAACCAAAAGTATTATTAAAGCTGGCGCCATTAACGGTAAGGTTGTTATAGCTGCTGCTGCGGCCACCAAAACTGGTACCGTTGGCAGATGGGGTAAGCCTTGTATAATCTTGTAAGCTACGGTTAATGGTAGGCAAACGATCTATTTGCTGACGGGTAATCACCTCTGCCGAACCTGTACGGCTGCGGCTGAAAACCTTATCACTCCTGCGGCCTGCCACCACTACTTCGGTTAGGCTGGTTTCGTTGGTTGCCAGGGTAAAATCTGCTTTGTAAGCAGTACCCAGGGTTAAAAAGATGTCTTCTTGCTTTTGCTCTTTGTAGCCAACATAGCTAACTGTTACCGAGTAGGGGCCGCCTACCCTGGCGTTGGCAATGTTATAACGGCCATCTTTACGGGTGGTAGTGGCATACCTGGTTCCGGTAGGTAAGTGAACTGCAGTTACCGTAGCACCGGTTAATACCGTAGAGCCGGTAACCACCCCTTGTATTTCCGATGTTGTTTCCTGTGCCTTAACTGTAAGACCCAGCAAAACCATCAAAAAGGCGAGGAGCCTTGTTTTTGTTCTCATATTCATAATTAGAAATTTTTGCAAAGGTGAGTGTTTAACGTTTTAGAAAATAAGCAGTTTTAATTAATTAATTATTACCAATATAATTGTACGGCAGGCTTGTTAGTTCGGGTGTATTACCCGGTAGATGATTGATGCAGTTGATTGAAAATCATAACTTCTGGTATTGTAACAGAAGTGACAATAATTTACCCCTTTATGTTGCTTGGGTGATTTGGTTAGTTTTGGTAACTGCAGAAATCGAGTGTTTTTTGCAAAAGAAAACTTTTTTTGCCAATTATCCGCCTTTTGCCGGTTTAATGTTGATAAACTGGTTATAAGATTGTTTCCTGATTATGCAATTGATTAAGCCCTAAACCTTGTTAACTTTGCAAAAATTTTTAAGATGCTGGATAGTATTGAAAGTGCCATTGAAGATATCCAAAAAGGCAAGCTGGTAATTGTGGTAGATGACGAAGATCGTGAAAATGAAGGCGATTTTATTACGGCCGCTGCCAATGTAACCCCCGAGGTGATCAATTTTATGAGCCGCTATGGCCGTGGGTTAATTTGTGCACCTATTTCTGATGAATTGTGCAGCCGCTTTAAGCTGGAGCCCATGGTAAGTGATAATACCTCCCTGCATGCCACGCCTTTTACAGTTAGCATCGATTTGCTGGGGCATGGCTGTACCACCGGCATTTCAGCCAGCGACCGGGCTAAAACTGTACAAGCACTGGTAAATGACGATACCCTGCCCGAAGATTTTGGCCGCCCCGGGCATATTTTTCCTTTAAGGGCAAAAAAAGGTGGGGTGCTAAGGCGTACCGGGCATACCGAAGCCACAGTAGATTTAGCCCGCCTGGCTGGCTTTAAAGAAGCTGGGGTGCTGGTAGAAATTATGAACGAAGATGGTACCATGGCCCGCCTGCCCGAATTAAAAGAAATTGCCAGCAGATTTAATCTTAAGCTCATCAGTATTAAAGACCTGATTGAATACCGCCTTAAAAAAGAAAGCCTTATACAGGAAGAAGAAAGGGTGCAAATGCCTACTAAATATGGCTTGTTTGAGCTGGTGGCTTTTAAACAATTAAATACCGGCGATATTCACCTGGCTATACAAAAAGGCCAATGGCAAAAAGATGAACCCGTAATGGTGAGGGTGCACAGCAGTTGTATGACGGGGGATATACTGGGCTCTCTCCGCTGCGATTGTGGCGATCAATTGCATAAAGCCTTGAAAATGATAGAAGCCGAAGGTAAAGGCGTGGTATTGTATATGAACCAGGAAGGCCGGGGCATTGGCCTGCTCAATAAATTAAAAGCCTACAAATTGCAAGAGCAGGGCTTGGATACTGTAGAGGCCAACCTGCAACTGGGCTTTGGTATGGATGAAAGGGATTATGGCGTAGGGGCACAGATATTAAGACATTTGGGCATTAGTAAAATGAAGCTAATGAGCAATAACCCCCGTAAAAGAGCTGGTATGATGGGCTATGGGCTTGAGGTGGTAGAAACCATACCAATTGAAATAAAACCCAACCAGTACAACGAAAAATACCTCACTACCAAAAGAGATAAACTGGGGCATACCATTTTAAACGAACATTAATCATCTACTTAAAATAAATAGTAAGGGGCAGCTGGTATAAAAATCACTGCCCTTTTTGTTTGGGCGTAGCGGGGGCGGCTGCTGGTTTTGGGCTGCTGGTTGTTTTGCGCTTACCAAATATTTGAGCAATGCGGTCAACCTCTTTGCGATACGATAGGCTGATACCCGTTCTGTTACGCTGGCCCACCAAATCGTAATTGGTGCGGTTAAAACCCACCACCCTTACCCGGCCATCTTTGGTTAATACCCACTCTGCGGTAATATCTGGTGTTA
>JBDKJT010000057.1:0-8398 GCA_039796475.1 Bacteroidota bacterium
GTGAAGGTCATAACCTGCAAGAGCACTCTATTGTGCTTATCCGTGGTGGCAGGGTAAAAGATTTGCCAGGTGTACGTTATCATATTGTACGTGGTAGCCTGGATACTGCTGGTGTAAAAGATCGTAAGCAAAGCCGCAGTAAATACGGTACCAAAAAAGAAAAAGCTAAAAAATAATTAAATATAACTGCCGGGTGATTTGTTCGCCTGGCTTAAGAGCAATTAGATATGCGTAAATCACAACCTAAAAAGATCCCTTTAGCACCGGATCCAAAGTTTAACGATAAACTGGTTACCCGTTTTGTAAATAACCTGATGTGGGAAGGTAAAAAAAGTACCGCCTACGAAATTTTTTATGATGCCCTTGATAAGGTAGCTAAAATAACCAGCGAAAACGGTTATGATATCTGGAAAAAAGCGCTGGCTAATATTACTCCGGGTGTAGAGGTAAGAAGTCGTCGTATTGGTGGTGCCACTTTCCAAATTCCTTCTGAGGTTCGTGCCGATCGTAAAATTGCCTTAAGTATTAAGTGGATGATTCGCTACAGCCGTGAAAGAAACGGACGCAGCATGGCTGATAAATTAGCAAACGAAATTGTTGCTGCCAGCAAAGGTGAAGGTGCTTCATTTAAAAAGAAAGAAGATACCCATCGTATGGCTGAAGCAAATAAAGCTTTTGCTCACTTTAGAATATAACAGCAAAAAACTAACTATTTATACAGGGCCGCATATTGCGGCTCTTTTTTATTGTATATACACGGTGATATTGGTGTGCCATGTAATTGTTATTTTTATCCTGTAAGGCAACCAAAGCATTTGATTGCCCGATAAAATGTTAAGCAAAAACGAAAGCTAAATATTAACCATTTGCCTGCTACAAAGCAACTTTCAGATATTATCCAGGGTTGTATAAACGCCAGCAGAGAAAGCCAAAAGGAGTTGTATAAACGTTACTATGGTTTCTCTATGAGTATTTGTATGCGCTATTGCGATAGCCAGGATGATGCAATGGAATTGGTAAATGATGGTTTTTTAAAAGTATTTCGATCGTTGGCTGGCTTTGTGCCAAGATCTGAAAATATTGAAGCTTCGCTAATGGCCTGGTTAAAAAGCATCATGGTTCATACAGCCATCGACCACTACCGCAAGCATAAAAATGATTACCTCGTAAAAGAGATTGAGGAGGAGCATTATGGCTTGCAGGATGCTGCAGCAAATGCACTGGATGCGATGAGCCATAAAGAAATATTGCAACTGCTCCAGCGTTTATCCCCGGTGTATCGAACCGTTTTTAACTTATATGTATTGGATGGATACAAGCATGAGGAGATTGCCAAAAAACTCAATATCTCTACCGGCACATCAAAATCAAATCTTGCAAAGGCAAGAGCCAATATTCAAAAAATGCTGAAAGAAGCAAACCTTAAACTATATGAGCAAAGAAAAGCAATTTGAACATATTGAAAATAAAATAAGGGAGGCCGTCAGCAACCAAACGCCTGAATTTGATGAAAAGGCATGGCAAAAAATGGAGGCTTTGCTCGATAAAGATGACCGTAAAAAAAGGCCTTTTTTGTGGTGGTTTTTAGGTTTGTTTTTTATTGTGGCAGGGGGATGGTTACTATTTTTTACTCCAACTACCAATAAACATAGCAAGCTGCCCAGCATTACGCAAATAGATAAACATGCCAAACAGCATGCTGCAACCTTGCCAATTGCACCATCCATTTTAGCAGTTACTAGCTTGCCCGACAGCAATGTAAAACACACTATTAATCTTTCGCCGGTTTTTTTGAGTAGTGCGGAACATGCTAAAAAAGGGATCATTAGTAAGAACGATTCAGGTAAAAATGCTGGTTATAATAAAACGGTAATTGCTAAAAAAATAGCTGGCAGTTATACTGCCAGCATCGAAAATGCGGATGCTTCGGAAGATAATGCCAACGAAAAGCTTGTGGTAGCTAACCAATCAACGCAATTATCCGAAACTCAACAGGTAGTACAACAAAAAAATGCAAACCAAAGTACAACAGGCCAGCCTGCAACTATTGACAGTATTGCAACACTGCAAACGCAAACAGTTGATAAAAAAGTAAACAGTACTGATACCACGGTAAGCCCATCAAAAAAGGATAAACAGCAAAAAGTTAGCGGCTTTTATGTGGTGATAATGGGCGGTATTGATGCAGCCAGCGTAAGGTTATTAAATTTTGGTAAAAGCAAATTCACCCCTAAATACGGAGTTGCCGCCGGATACCAGTTTAATAAAAAATGGGCTTTACAAGCAGGCTTCTTTATTAGCAATAAAAAATATACAGCTGGCCCCGGCGATTATACCTTAAAGCCCGGCTCTTACCTTAATTATGTAGATTTAAAAGCGGTGAAGGCAGTGTGCAAGGTGTACGAAATACCAGTAGCATTAAGGTATAATTTTTTAACAGGGCCCAACAAAAGCTGGTATCTAATAGCCTCGGCATCTTCTTATATTATGAAAAAAGAAGATTACAACTACTATTATACTCGTTATGGCCAGGCGGGTGAAAAATATTACAGCTATACCGGAAACCAACACTTGTTTTCTACACTTTCTTTAGCTGCTGGTTTTGAGCAAAAAATTACCTCAAGGCTGTTTGTACAAGCAGAGCCTTCAGTAAGTATTCCGCTTAAAGGTGTGGGCGATGGTAAAGTAAACTTGTATGCTGCTGCATTAGCGGTAGGATTAAGGTATAAGCTTTTTTAGATACCATAACCTGGTGCAACATTGCAACATGTTTTACAATTTTTTGTAAATAGCACGTAAAGCATTTATGTGTGATGTTGCGGTGCAATGCAGGATTTAGGTAACGAACACTTTATAATTTTATATATAAGTACAAGCCTGTTTTAGTTTAAAATAGATCAAGTGTTTGACAATTGTCAAAAAATAACGGTTTGGTATAAATATTTGGATTTTTTTGTGGTGCTTGTTATCTTCGCCGTTCCTTATCGAAGGAAAATAAACAATTTGTTCAAAACCCAAAAAAATTTCTATTTTTTATGGCTGTTAAAATGAGACTGCAACGTCATGGGTCTAAAAAAAGACCTTTCTACTTCATTGTTGTAGCAGATGCAAGAAGCCCACGTGATGGCAAATTTATTCAGAAATTAGGTACGTACAATCCTCTGACAGTTCCTGCAACTATCCAGATCGATCGTCAAAAAGCCCTGGATTGGTTACACAAAGGTGCTCAGCCAACTGACACTGTTCGTCGTATCCTTTCCTTTAAAGGCGTACTTTATCTGAAGCATTTGTTAAGGGGTGTAAGCTTAGGCTTATTTGATGAATCAGTTGCAATGCAAAAATTTACTGCATGGATGTCTGAACATGATGCCCAGGTGGCTAAACGCCAAAGTGCTCATAAAAAAGCACGCCAGGACAGCAGAAACCGTCCCGTAGTAAAAAAAGTAGCTGAAGCACCAGCAGGCGAGCCCGCTGCAAGCGCTGAAGAAACTAAAACAGAAGAATAATCACCTCTGTTCCGTTAATTCATTCAGGCAATCTCTTTGGAGATTGCTTTTTTTATTTACAATAGTGCCAATCGCCAGCCAACAAATTATAACTTGCAGGTATCATGAGTCAATATTTTAAAATAGGCAAACTGCCCGCCAGCCATGGGCTTAAAGGAGTGTTGGTATTGCAGCATAACCTTGGCAAAAAAACATCCCTTAAAAATGTGGAAGCCATTTTTATAGAAGAAGGGAAAGATAATTTTATGCCCTATTTTATTAAAGAAACAGCTGTAAAAAACGATACTGAAATATATATTACGCTAGATGGAATTGACAGCAAAGAAATGGCCCGAAAGCTTACCCCAAAAGAGGTGTGGGTAACGGCTGCCGACTTTGAAAAATCTGCAGCTAAATCTTCGCCTATTTCATTACTAGGGTATAATCTTATTAATGATGGACAAAACCTGGGCGAAATACTAGAAGTAATAGAGCAGCCACACCAGGTGCTATGTGCAATTAACCTAAATGGCAACGAAGCACTCATACCTATACACGAAGAGTCGCTTGAAAAAATAGACCAAAAAAACCGCCAGGTATTTGTTACCCTGCCCGATGGATTATTAGATATTTACCGCTAGTTTATTTTGTAATTTAGTAAGGTGAATAAAGCGCCTCAACGCATCATTGCTCATTTTGATCTCGATTCTTTTTTTGTATCGGTAGAAATACTAAACAACCCTTTATTAAAGGGTAAGCCCGTTATTGTGGGTGGTAGCGATAGGGGTGTGGTAGCTGCTTGCAGTTACGAGGCCCGAAAGTTTGGAGTAGAGTCGGGGATGCCTTCAAAAAAAGCTAAACAGCTATGCCCGGAGTTGGTTGTTTTAAAAGGAACGAGGGGAGAGTATGGCCGATACTCAAAATGGGTAACCAATATTATTGCTGCCCGGGCACCATTATTTGAAAAAGCCTCTATTGATGAATTTTATCTGGATCTTACCGGTATGGATCGTTTTTTTGATCCACTCCAGTGGACGATAGACCTGCGTACACAGGTAATCAACGAAACAAAATTGCCAATATCTTTTGGCTTATCCTGCAATAAGATGATGGCCAAAATAGCTACCAATGAAGCTAAGCCCAATGGCTACCTGCAAATTCCGTTTGGCAAAGAGCAAACTTTTTTAGCACCCTTAAGGGTTAACAAAATTCCGGGAGTGGGCGATCATACCTACGAGGTATTAAAGGCAATGGGCATTTATACCATTGGCGATGTAAACAATCGTAGCATCGAAGAATTGGAAGAAAGATTAGGCAAATGGGGTGCTGATTTATGGCATAAAAGTTTTGGTAAGCATGATAGCGAAGTATGTGCCTACCACGAATCTAAATCCATCTCATCCGAAAATACTTTTGAAGAAAATAAAACAGACATCAATTTTTTGATGAGTGAGCTGGTACGGCTTACCGAAAAAATTGCGTTTGAATTAAGACAGGATAAAAAAGTTGCTGGCTGCATCACTGTAAAAATAAGGTATCCCGATTTTGAAACTACCAGCCGGCAAGTAACAGTACCCTACACCTGCTCAGATGATGAAATTATACCCGTGGCTAAAGAACTGTTTAATAAATTATATCGTAAAGGCCAGCCGGTACGCTTGTTGGGGGTAAGGCTAAGCCAGCTAACCAATGAGGCAATACAAACCAGCCTATTTACAGATAAAGAAAAAAAAACCGACTTGTACAAGGCCATCGATGATGTAAAAAACCGGTTTGGAAAATTAAAAATTAAAAGAGCTTCTTCTAATTAAATTACCTGATTATTTATTTGCCAATTGTCCGCATGCAGCATCGATATCTTTACCACGGCTGCGCCTAACCCTTACATTTACTTTATTATTCAGCAGGTATCCTGTAAATGTATTGGTAGCCTCTTCATCAGGTTTATTAAAAGTGGCACCATCAATGGGGTTGTACTCTATTACATTAATAAGGTGCGTAGGTATTTGCCGGTATATCTTCATCAGGTGGTTGGCATCTTCTAAAGAGTCATTCAAATCCTTAAAAAGTATATACTCGAGTGTGATGTCATTTTTTGTTTGATCGTAAAAATAATTGAGGGCTTCTATCAATGCCTTAATATTGTTGCTTTCGTTAATAGGCATTATCTCGTTTCTTTTGGCATCATCTGCAGCATGTAACGATAATGCCAGGTTAAACCGCACTTTGTCATCGCCCAGTTGCTTTATCATTTTTGCTACACCAGCAGTAGACACCGTAATTCTTTTTGGGCTCATGCCCAATCCATCGTTGGAGGTGAGCCTGTCAATAGCTTTTAAAACATTTTTGTAATTAAGCAGGGGTTCACCCATACCCATAAACACAACATTGGATAATTTTTTGTTGTAGGCTTTTTCACTTTGCTCGTTGATGAGTGCTACCTGGTTGTAAATTTCATCAAAATCTAAATTGCGTTTACGATCCATTTTACCGGTGGCACAAAAGCGGCAGGTAAGGCTGCACCCTATTTGAGAGGATACACAGGCCGTATTTCTTTTTTCGGTAGGTATTAATACACCTTCAATCTTATACCCATCATAGGTGGTAAACCTCGATTTAATGGTGCCATCATTACTATATTGGGTAGCATCTACTTTTAAAGACGGAAAGCTAAATTGCTCGGCCAGCTTTAGCCTTAACTCTTTAGATACATCCGTCATGTCATCAAAACACTGAGCATTTTTCTTCCAAATCCATTCAAATACCTGTTTTGTTCTGAATTTTTTTTCGCCAATGGCAGCAAAATATTCAGCCAGTTCTTCCAATCCCAAATGGCGGATGTTTTGTTTAGTATCAGTCATTTTGCAAAGATACAAAACAAAGCTGCCTCGTAGCTATCGTAGCGGGCTTATATGGCAATAGGATAGCCAAAAATATAAGTGATATAACTGCGTTATTGAAAAAAGGGTTGCTATACATTCGTAAACAGTATATAATTTGTATTTTTCATTACCAAACTACTACTATGCCTGCCTCTAACCAGCTTAAATTTGGCATTAACTTGTCTGCAAAAAATATACATACCCTGCTAAAAGCAGTAGTGGTATTAAACCTGTTTTTTTTAGCAGGTACCTGGCTGCATCATAGCCGGCTAATTGAGTCAAGAAGCTATACGATACAACTATTAATGGTGCAATTAAATTTGGCCAAAGAAAATGTGGCTGCTTCTTGGTATTCATCTATGTTGTTTTGCTGTACTGGTATCGCTGCATTGTTATGCTTTTGGGCAGAAGCAGGCAAAGTATATAATTTTAAAGGCCGGCTATTTAATGGCGGATGGATAGCAATGGCAGGTGTTTTCTTTTTGTTATCGTTTGATGAGATGGGCTCTTTTCATGAAATGATTGGTGAAACAGCATTGTTTAAAAAAGCAGGGAGTGGACGCAGTGCCGGTTGGTATGCTTTTTACAGTTTAATTGGATTGGTAGCATTAGCAATGCTTTCTTTTTTTGTTGTAAAGTTTAAAAATAACCGCTTTGCTTTTTTGCTTACGGTACTTGGAGTGTTATTATTTATTAGTAATCCTTTTCAGGAAAAATTTGAGATACATGCCTGGCGTAATGCGACTAATCCAGCTACTTGGCGCAGGCCTGTTTTCTTTTTACTATTGGAAGAGGGCTCAGAAATATTTGCTTCTTTTTGCTTTTTATATTCCTTTGTGGCCTATGCTGTAAACGCTGCAAAACCAACCAATAGCGCTGGTAGCAATGGCCTTTATTTGCAGGTAAATTTGCCACGCCAATTTTTGATGTACTTAACTGCTGCATTAGCACTGCTTGGTGTTGCCATGCTTGTTATACATTTAAACGCATGGAATTTTGACAGGGATGATAATGGTACACCGCATAATTGGCCGCCAGCGTTAGTAGGTTTTGTAGGCATGTTGTTTTGTGTGTATCTTTTTAACATAGGAAAAAAAACACCCAACAAAAAATGGTACTTATTACTTGCTGCAAACTGCTTGTTGGTATCACTTTATTTTGGATGTAATATTTATGGATACAAGAGTGGGCTATTCTCAAAAATTCCTTACTTATTATTAGTAGTAAGTTTTGTAACAACAATACCGGCTGTAAATAAACTACAACCCCTTTATACCAAATTACTGTTAGTTACCTCGCTGCTGTTAATGCTGTGTTGTGTTTTTTCAAGCAGGTTTTACCCTGCTGCCTTTGGATACCTGTCTACTGCCTGTATGCTAATTGCCTTATATATACATTACAAATTTCTGCACACAACTGTAAACCATATGCGGCCGGTATAGTTTTTTTTGATAAAACTTTAGTAAATATCCATACTTGTTACAGGCGTGTTCCTCCTGTAAATATACAAGCTGTTAATGCCAAAATTTATAGATGACGAAGTTGTTTGCTTACCAACTTATGGTTGATGAATGCAGCCAACGCCAATAATACCAATGCAAGCATTGCTACCAACCAGTGGATAGTAAAACCAAGTTCGTTTTGTGCATTAATACTTAATTGCCTAAAACCCCAATGTAATAAGGCAGTGATGGCTAATGCCGATAGAATAATAATTGCATACACTGGTATCCATTTTTTTACAAGCGTTTTACTTAACCACGCCGGGGAGTAGCCCAGCAGCATTAGCAACTGTAAATGCTGTTTGCTCTTAGCAATGATAAGTTGCAGGTAAAACGAAAATAACATCATGGCTAATGCTATTACCAGTAGCCCAAAACCAGATAAGCCGGTAACAATTGCTTGCAGTGCCTGCTTTACCCTGCCAAATTTTGTTTTGTCTTTATTTACATGAAAATTGTTTTGTTGCAAAAAGTTCAGCAGGGCAGTACTGTTTGCGTCTGTTGTTTTAATAAATACCCGAGATGGATT
>JBDKJT010000058.1:0-83390 GCA_039796475.1 Bacteroidota bacterium
AACGGCAGCATCCCAATTGGCGTTTTCGGCCAATACATTATTAAAGTCGGCATCCGAATTTCCCCGTAGCCCAATCTCTAAATCTGTTAATTCAATAGCCGTAATAATGGTAAAACTTCCGTAAAGCAGGTCAATCGTATTGGTGGTTTCGTGTAATCTTACCTGGAAGTTATATATAGCATCAAGACCATAACTCCTCCAATCTTTATACTGAATAATGCAGGTTCTGTTAGGGGTGGTGCCTACGGTTTCAATCCTTATTTCTCCAAAGGGGTTGGTAGTGCGTTTAAATAAATCCCTGCCCAGTGGGCTAATAACACCATTAATGGTGCCCGTACCATCCAGGTTAGCAGATGAGCCACTAATAGGTGTATACGTATCGGGTGCCGGCTCACCACTGCCCAACCATAAAAATCCATTGGAGCTTATGCCAAATGTAGTGTGGTCGGTACCATTGTAATTAAAAGTAAACCCGATTGCATTGCCCGGGTATACTTCATCGTCTGAATCGGTATTGTCTGCAGGCACTAATACGGTTCCGCCTGTAATGTCGGTATAGGTAATATTGCTTTGGGTAAAAAGATAATTACTTACTTGGGTATATCCCGGTAAAAGGAGTGTATTGAAAAAAGCAAACGTTAAAAAAAGTTTGTAGTGTAAAATTATTTTATTCATAAGCCCTTGTTTGTTAATGGTTGGTTTGGCAATGAAAATAATAAAAAAATAGGTGACTGAAATGAATTTTTTCAATCACCTGCTCTATATGTTTAGTAAATAAAGTAAAAGCTAAGGCTGTTGTACTTTATGGATATTTTGTAGGATGGTGTCTCCTTTTAGCTGTAGTTTTAAAATGTAAGCCCCACCAGCCAGGTGCCCCAAGGCGAGATGTTGGGTGTTAATGCCTTGTATAAGCGAAATGGTTTTGGTATATACGGCTTTGCCCTCAGCACTATAAATTACCAGGCTGGCTATTTCTGCTTCTTCGGTATTGATGATGAGTTTTACATTATCCCTTACCGGGTTGGGATAGATGCTTACATCAGCCTTGCCCAGGTTTCTTACACTTTTGATATCGCTAAACCGATAATTATTATCTGCATCCACCAATTGTAACCGGTAAAAATTAATGCCCCGGGTTGGCTGGTTATCTGTAAAAGTGTATTTAACAAGCCTGTTGCTATTGCCACTGGCTTTTACGGTACCAAGTGCTGTAAAGTTTCTGCCGTTAGTGCTGCGTTCAATAACAAAATGCTTACTGTTTATTTCCTGGCTGGTTGCCCAGGTAAGTTGATTTACATTTATTTTTCGTTGTGCATCAAATTGCTGCAATATTACTGGTGTAGCAGATGCTGGTTTGTATAGCACAGCTAAAGATCCATCATCAAATAATGGTCCCCTATTTTGGTTAAGGCGATAAAGGATACCCTGGGTACCACCAGCATTTTCGATACCGGCCGAAGCGTTGTTAATAATGCTGCCAGGCAGCGGCGTGCTGCTTTCATCCGCATTGTATTGTATTAAAATTTCTCCATTCGGTTTAAGTATTAGCTGAAAGGTTACAAAATCGCTGGCCGAACCAAAGAGGTGGGCATTTTTAAAAGTAATAACCAGTTGTGTGGCATCACCTCCATAATAGGTATGGGCATCTGCATAAGTAGCATTGGTAACATCCAGGTTGGTAAGCAGGGCTGCTATGTAATTATCCAATCCTCCCGCCAAAGGGATGGATACCGGAGTATGGGATACAGCAGCAGATATGCCTGCTGGGTTTGTAAAACTAACCCAGCCATTACTACACAACCATAATTGCGTATAATCTGTATTAAAATAATTAAATGTAAAGGGCAAGGTAATAGGGGTGGATAGTATACTGTCATTACCGTTGCTACCCCAGTTTATTTCGTTGCTGGTTTCTGTTATCCAGTTATAAACAGGTTTAATGGCAGATGGAGTGGCGCAGCTGGTAGAGTTTGCAAACTCGTAGTTTCCGCTACCTGCTGTGGGTAACGCATAGCTATAGTTGGCAGTTGTAAAACTGTTTACCAGCGTATCGTTATTGCGTGCCCCATCAGTAGCCAGGCTGGTAAACACAAACGACGAATCGATGCCACTTACCGACCCATTAAAAAGATCAAATTGTACGGTATCGCTTTGGCCAGATAAAAGGCTGATTGCTTTAGTACTGCTGTAAACGGTAGTACCTGCTTGCTTTATTTGGTAAGTAACATCAAATGGCGAGCTTTGGTCGTTGCTGCCAAAATTTACTACAGTAGCCTTAGGTACTATGCCGCAATTATCAATGGAAGAGCCGTTGAGAGGATCGTTGATAAAAGAAACACCTACATCGTTGGTGATGGTAAGCCTTGGTTCTATCATAAACCTAAACGGATTGCCGGGGGCAAAATCCGTCCACCCGGTACTGCCTGAAGGAGACGCCAGGAAAAAAGTGCTGGGCCTTATAGGTGCTTCTAACTGGTAAGCAAACTGTATGTTTACCGTTCCCGTTTGCCTTACACCAATAAAAAAAGTATCTGATACGGGTATGCCGGGTAAAATGGGTAAAGTAAATACGCCTGTAACGCTGGTTTGCGAGGCAGACTCCCAAAGCAAACTACCGGGTACGCCTGTTGCAGATTTATCCCAAATGCCGATTTTAAATGGCTGTCCGCCCTGGCGGAAATATACGCCTACCTGGTTAACAGTGGTAGCGGCATTGGTGGTAAAGCGGGCTACAAAATCGCAACTATTACCGGTAAAACCAACAGAGCCGAAGGGGGTAGTGCTGTAAGCATAGCTGTATGCATTAGTGCTTACCTCCTGCTCCACCACATAATCATTATCGGTATTGTAGTCGTCATCGGGCACGCTTACTGTAATAGTGTTGTTGCCGGTAACGGTAGGGTTAAAACTGTTAAATGAAACATTTACAGCAGCGCCAGGGGCCAGTGAAGCAATGGTTTGTATATCTGAAAAACTATTGGCGCCGGTAATATCTAAAGCAACATCAAGATTGGTAAGTGTGGTAGAACCATTGTTTACCACATTGGCGGCAATTGTATGGGGTACGGTAAATGGTATGGGTAATTTACCCAGTGTATACACCGTTTCTACCGCAGCATCGTTGGCATTAATATGGCGCAGCCTTACTTGCGGCCTCACTGCAGAAGCAGTATTTAAATTGGTGGTGCCAGGTACCGGTAAAGTGGCGGTATTTAAACGACGTGTTGATAAAATGGTTTCGTCGGTACTATTACCCCTGCTGGCATTGATAGAGAAACCGCTGTGTAAGGTGCCATCCATCCGCTCAATTAACAACTGCAGGTTATTGCCAGCGGTTCTTACAAAAGGAGTGGTAAGATCTACCCCTACCCAACCTGTAGTATTTGCGGTAAAACTACCATTAAACACTTCAGTATAACCCGTGGTATTATAAATACCGGTGGTAAATGAGGTTGTACTGGTAGGTACTTCCTTTAAATAAAGCCTAAAGCTGTTAATAGTAGTATTAGTGCCTACCGTAAAAATATTAAAATCAATATGATTTAATGCGGTGCCAACGGTGGTAAAATTGCTTGCCCCAATCTCTGCCTCGGTATATATATTTTCACTAACATGGTAGGTGTTGGTGCCAATTAATATACTGCCCGATTGAGTAGGGCTGGTATTTATTTTAATGGTTTGCGTTTGAGCCGTAATGCTTGCAAAAAGTAAAAATACCAATGCAAAATGGGAGCGTAAAAATCTAATCATGTGGATTGGTTTGTACAGCTAAAGTAATTACTATTTAATTAAAATACGATTGCCAAAGTATAGTAAAATATGGCAAGTCAATCATATAAGCCCTTTGTCACTTGGCGGCGTACTATGTTTACTGCTTACATAGCTTTAGTTTTGCATACAATAGCAAATGATATTAAATGGCACACGCTTACACGAATAAACTGGCTTTAGAAACAAGCCCCTACCTGTTGCAACATGCTCATAACCCTGTAAACTGGTATCCATGGGGAGAGGAAGCATTGCAACAAGCAAAAACCGACAACAAAGTGATACTGGTAAGTATAGGTTATTCAGCATGTCATTGGTGCCATGTAATGGAACGGGAGAGTTTTGAAGATGTACAAACCGCCGAAATAATGAATGAGCATTTTATCAATATCAAAATAGATCGGGAGGAGCGACCTGACATTGATAATATTTACATGGATGCAGTACAATACCTTACTGGCAGTGGCGGATGGCCTTTAAATGTATTTTTAACCCCCGATGCTCAGCCGTTTTATGGCGGCACCTATTATCCGCCAACCAATGCCTACAACAGGCCATCGTGGAAAGAAGTGCTGGCCGGTGTAGCCCAGGCATGGCAGCAACAAAAGGAGGCAGTATTAAGCCGGGCTGGGCAACTAACCCAGCATGTTGAAAGTGCAGGTAATTTTGCTGTTACTATAAATACAACAGTATCTGTTACAGCGGAGGAATTGATAGCGCAGCAAAAAGAGATATTGCACACTGTTATGCGTACTGCAGATACGCAATGGGGTGGGTTTGGCAAGGCTCCTAAGTTTCCACAAACAGCAACCATCCGGTATTTGCTCCAATACCATTATTATACTGCCGACATACAGGCATTACAACAAGCATTGCTTTCGGTAAATAAAATGCTGCAGGGCGGTATTTACGATCATATAGGGGGAGGGTTGGCCCGGTACAGTACAGACAATGAGTGGCTGGCACCCCATTTTGAAAAAATGCTGTACGATAATGCATTGCTGCTACAACTATTGGCTGATGTATACCAGGTTACCAGGGATGAGCATTATAAACAAGCTGCTGAAAGCATCATTAATTTTTTAAAAAACGAATTAGCTCATCCATCAGGCGGCTTTTATGCAGCCCTCGATGCAGATAGCGAAGGCATAGAAGGTAAATATTATGTATGGCAAAAGCAGGCGGTAGAAGAGATTTTAGGTACAGATGCCGGGCTTTTTTGCCAACTATTTGACATTACCGATTCAGGAAACTGGGAGGGGGAGAATATACCCAGGTTGCTGGTGCCACTTAAAGAATTTGCTTTGCAACAACAATTGAACGAGCCTGATTTGCACAACACCATTAATAAATGCATAGCAAAACTCTTACAAGCCAGGCAGCAAAGGGTAAGGCCCGGATTGGATGATAAAATTATTGTAAGCTGGAATGCGCTGACGATTACCGCACTTGCAAAAGCAGCACGTGTTTTTAAAAACGATGAATATGCAGCACTGGCCAAACTCAATTACCAGTTTATATGTAAGCATTGCAAAGCCGAAAATGAATATGCCTTGCAGCATACCTGGAAAAACGGGCAGGCTAAACATCCTGGCTTTTTGGATGATTATGCCTTTTTAACCGAAGCAGCCATTGCCTTGTATGAGTTAACTTTTGAAGAGCAGTTTTTGCAGCAGTCCCTCGGCTATTGCCGGTATGCCATAGATAACTTTAGTGACGCTACTGGTTTGTTTTTTTATTATACCAGCAGCCAGCAACAGGATGTAATTGTAAGAAAAAAAGAAATTTATGATGGTGCTACCCCCTCTGCTAATGCCATCATGGCTGCCAATTTGCAAAAATTAGGCATATTGTTTGACATACCAGATTGGCAACAACGGGCAACGGCAATGCTGGCAGCATTAAACCAGGCCATCACAAAATACCCGGTGTCTTTTAGCAACTGGGCTTGCCTGTTATTACAACAGGTGAGGAGTGTTAATGAAATTGCTTTTGCAGGCACAAAGGCTGCTGCAAGTGCTGATACTTTTTTATCCAATCATTATATACCGGGTAAAATTGTAGCAGTGCTAAATACTATAAATCATCAAATACCGTTTTTAAATGATAAGCCGGTAAACAATGTATTAAGTATATACCTCTGTAAAAAACAGGCTTGTGCAGCACCTGTAAAAAATGAGCAACAACTAATATCATTAATAAATACAATAGATAAATTTTAACAAGATTATACACAATAAACAGGCAGTAGCTGCGTTTTTTCGGTAATCCGTTTTGTTATCTTTATGAAAATTTAAATTAGGTAAAAGTACTCAGAACGCATAAATCAAAATAATCATTACATTTGCCAATACCCTCAAAGATTAAAACAATGAAAAACAGAGTTAGCGTTTTCATAGCCTCAGTAGCTATTTTTTCCCTCGCTGGTTGTAGTAAAAACAACAAAGGCGGAGGAGCTCCGAATGACGGGCAGCTACATGGCGTAGCTCCTGCTTCTAAGTGGGCACTTCCAAAACCTCCCGGAATGGTGTATATCCCTTCTGGTACTTTTCACATGGGCCCCAGCGATGAGGATATCAATTATGCCTATACCGCTCGTAACAAGCAGGTTTCTATCAGTGGTTTCTGGATGGACGCTACCGAAATAACCAATAACGAGTATCGCCAGTTTACTAACTGGGTGAGAGACTCTATCGCTGCTAAAGAGATGGGTTTTATTAAGCAGGGTAAAGATGGTAACGAATATATCGATTGGACCAAGGCCAAAACAATTAAATGGAATGACAAAGCCACTTTGGAAAAAATCGACAAATTGATTTTTACGCCGGATAACCGCATCTTTAATAAAAAAGAAATAGACCCAGCCAAACTGGTTTTTCACTCAGAAACCTTTGATTACAAAGAAGCATCCAGGAGAGAAAATGCCAGCGCACAGCGTTCTAAATTTATCGTTAAAAAAGACATTAAAATATACCCTGATACGCTTTGTTGGGTAAGAGATTTTTCTTACGCTTACAACGAGCCAATGAGCAAAAAGTATTATGGTCACCCAGCATTTGGTAACTACCCGGTAGTGGGTGTAAGCTGGCAGCAAGCCACTGCTTTTTGTGAATGGCGCACACATTATTTAAACTCTTTCCTTTCTTCAAAAAACAAATCTACCGAATCTGATTTCAGGCTGCCTACCGAGGCACAGTGGGAGTATGCTGCACGGGGCGGTCGCTCTCAATCGCCCTATCCATGGGGTGGTCCTTACCTGAGAAACAAAAAAGGTTGTTTGCTGGCTAACTTTAAACCTGGCCGTGGCAACTATCCGGAAGATGGTGGGTTTTACACTGTAAGGGCTGATGCCTATTGGCCAAACGACTTTGGTTTATACAACATGTCTGGTAATGTGGCAGAGTGGACCTCTTCACTATTTTACGAAGGCGGTTATTCTTTTCAACACGATATGAATCCAGATATTCGCTGGAATGCTAAAGATTCTGACCCTCCCCGTATGAAGCGTAAAGTAGTACGTGGTGGTAGCTGGAAAGATGTTGGTTATTTCCTGCAGACAAGTACACGTAATTACGAGTATCAAGATACATCTAAGTCTTACATTGGCTTTCGTTGTGTGATTGATTTACCACCTTCAATGAAAAGAGGCGGTAAATAAACCAGGCAGGCTTTCGCTATCATAAGTTTTCCTATTCAACTGCTTTATAGAAAGAAATTAATCTTTATGACGTTATTAGAGCGTAAAGATTAATTTCTATTCCATAAATAAATAAACTATTCCTTTAAATAATCCCCAATTAAAAATCTAAAATCTTAAAATCATGGCTGCTAAAAAAAGAACATTTTTAACCTTGATTGATGTACTGGTAAGTGCCGGTGCTGCTGTAATTATCTTTGCTGCCTGGGCAAAAATCACTCACCAGTCTTATGCAAACTCAATGCTTACCATAGGTATGTGGACGGAGACCGCCATCTTTGCTGTATATGCTATCATAGAATGGGTTAAGCCAAAATCACACGACGAAGAACATGCACCTGCAGCTGCTGTACCAGCTGGTAACCCAGCTTTAAAATCATTGGATAAAATGATACAGGAAGCAGATATTACCCCAACTAATCTTAAAAAATTAGGCGAAGGTTTCCAAAAATTAGGATCAACTGTTAATGGCCTTGCCGATGTGGGTGATGTAGTAAAATCTACCAGCGATTTTGGTGCAAAAACTAAAGAAGCTACACAGGCAATTGGTACAATGGCCAATGCATTTAGTAACAGTGCAGCTACCATGGCTTCCTTTAATAATGCATCAGAAAGTGCTAAAGGCTTTCATGAGCAAGTGCAGGTATTAACCAAAAATTTAGGTTCGCTGAATACAATTTATGAATTGGAATTAAAAGAAAGCAACAACCACCTGAAAGCGTTAAATGGTTTCTATGGCAAAATGGCCGAAGCAAGCCAGGCAATGATGAGCAGCGTGGACGATGCCAATAAAGCAAAAGATCAAATCGGTGCTTTAGCAAACAATTTAGGTAAGCTAAATTCCGTTTATGGTAATATGCTAAGTGCAATGCAGGGTGGTAACAAATAATATACCCCTGTAGTAACAAAATAAATTAGCAGTCTTTTGGTTTTATAATATCAGTCTGCTGCGTTATAACATGCAGGCTGATTATTCCAAACAATAAATTTAAACATCGTTAAATCTAAAATACTATGGCTTTACCCAAAGAGCCCCGGCAGAAGATGATTAACATCATGTATTTGGTGTTAACAGCTATCCTGGCCCTTAACGTATCAGCAGAGATCCTGAATGCTTTTAAAGTAGTGGATTCAAGCCTGTTGAAATCAAACGTTGCAATTGATGGCTCCAACGATAATCTTTTAAAATCACTCCAGCAAAAACTGTCAAAACCCGAAACTGCAGAAAAAGCAGCCATTTGGGCGCCCAAGGCAGAACAGGCCAGAAAAATGGCCGACCAGTTAATTGCTAAAATAGAACAATACAAAGACAGCCTTAAAAGAGCTTCTGGCTATGCTCCCGAAAAAGACCTGAAAACTTTTAAAGAGGATGATTTGGAAGCAGCTACAAGACTATTTATAGTAAACGGCAAAGGCCCGGAACTTAAAAAGGATCTTGAAAGTTTTAAATCGCAATTATTAGCACTCGATCCAAAAATCGGTGCTGAGTTTGCCAATAAACTTCCAATCGACTTAACCATTCCACCATCAACAACTGGTAGTGGCGAAAATACCTGGGAGTACAACTATTTTCACATGACGCCTACCATTGCAGCTTTAACCATCCTCAGCAAATTTGAGAATGATGTTAAAAATGCAGAAAACCAAGTGGTAACTTTTTGCCACAATCAAATTGGGCAGGTAGAAATCATTTACAACAAAGCTGTTGCATTGGTAAGCCAATCTGCTAACTATGTAATGCCTGGCCAAAAAGTAAAAGTTAAAGCGGGTGTGGGCATTTTTAGTAGTGCAGCTGCGCCAAAAATCAGTATCGGTGGTCAATCTTTTAATGCAACAGAAGGTTATGCCGAAACTGAAATGGATGCTGGTGGTTCTGGTGTACACTCTATACCTGTAACCATTGTATACAAAGGCCAGGATGGTAAAGATGTAACGGTAACCGATAAGGTAGAGTATACCGTGGGTGTACCAGGCGGTGCAGCCATCATGCTTGATAAAATGAATGTGTTTTACATTGGTGTAGATAACCCCATTACTATATCATCTGGCTCAGGCTGGGATAAAACAAATGTAAGCATGACGGGTGGAACACTTTCCGGCAGCGGATCAAACAGGGTAGTAAGGGTTACAACTCCGGGTACTGCTAAAATATCAGTAAACGCCGATGGTAAATCTAGCAACTTTGATTTTAGGGTAAAAACCATCCCCGATCCAATAGGAATGGTTGGCCCAAGCAAAGGAGGTCGTGTACAATCTAACGTGTTTAAAGCACAAGATTTTTTAAGGGCAGAGTTATTAAACTTTGATTTTGATGCCAAGTTTAATGTAACAGGCGCTACCGTATATTTTGCTGGCGCAGGTTTCAGCACCGGTGGTGGTGTACAAACTGGTACATTAACTAGTGGCAGCCTTGCACCAATTAAAGCTAAAATGGATCTTTGCAAACCAGGCTCTACAGTTACTTTTGATGATTTGAAGGTAGTTGGTCCGGATGGTAGAACAAGAACAATTCCTCCAATATCATTTGTATTATTCTAAAATTCTCATGTATATGAAAAAGCATATCATACAGTTTGTCTTTTTTGCTTTCATCCTTTCGCTTTGCACCCAAAGTGCCCATGCGCAGAAAAAAAGCCGTACTGCAGTAAAAAGGTCAAATAATAAAACCGTTAAAAAAACAAAGGGTAAAACCAAAACAAGTGTTACCCCTCCTGCACAGGTTGATTCTGTAGCTACTGCGGTAGTAACACCCGAGCCAGCCAGGATAGACAGTTTGCCTATCGCAAAGATTAAAAAATCTTTAAGGCAGGATGAAGCGGTAGAAACCAAAGACATCAGGGACAGAACCCCACTTGCTTATGAGCACCTGCGGGTAGATGATGCGGTTTATCGCCACAAGGTGTGGAGAGAAATTGATGCAAGAGAAAAAATGAACCTGGCATTTAGATATGCTGCTGATGAAAATAATGGTAATCAGCGTTTCATTTCTATCCTGTTAAAAGCTGTACAAGATGGAGAGGTTACGGTGTTTGATCCCATCGATGACCGTTTTACAACACCTCTAACCTTGTCTCAGGTTTCTAAAATGATTGGTGGTGGAAGCGACTCGGTACCACACTACGATCAAAATGGATTGGTTGATCGTTATGATCTTAAAGTGAGGGAAATAAACATGGACTCTTTCTACAAATTTAAAATTAAAGAAGAGGTAGTGTTTGATAAAGAAGCTTCCAGGCTGTTTTGGAGAATACTAGGTATTGCACCTGTAAGAAATGTATATAGCTCTGCTGGCGATTTTATCGGAACCCAGGATGTATTTTGGGTTTACTATCCTGATATGAGGTCGGTTTTTGCAAAATACGAGGTGTACAATCCTAAAAATTACGGCGCAAGAATGACTTGGGAAGAGCTGTTTGAAAACCGGTTATTTAGTGGCCGGATTATTAAAAGCACCTTGGATAATCCCTTCGATCTGCCTCTTTCTGCAGTGCCCGGTTTAAAAGACAGTGGCGTATTTCAATTGCTGGAAGGCGAAAGAATTAAAGAAAAGATTTTTAATTACGAATTAGATTTGTGGAGTTATTAATTAATAATCAATGTATTTTATATAAAAAATATCCCGGCTATATAGCCGGGATATTTTTTATATACATAGTTTTTGCCGTTTAATCATTAAAGTCACCGTTTAATAAATTCTCATATTCAAATTGTTAAATACCCGTTTTAGGGTATTGTTTTCAATAGATTACTACCTATCTTTACCATGGTTTTTCATAGGATATTGGATTTTAAAACGGGGCTGGATTTTTATCCTGGCCCTTTTTTTATGCTTAGCCGTTGCTGCCCGGATGGTTATTAAAATGTGCTATTAGCACAGCAGCCCGCCGGGCTCCGGCTATCTTAGCAAGGCTTTCAAATGGTTGTTCCCTTATCTTTTTTACAGACTTAAATTGCTTAAGCAATTGGTCTGCTGTTGCTTTACCAATGCCCGGAATATTTTCAAGCTCATTTTTAAGTGCTCCTTTGCTGCGTTGGTTTCGGTGAAATGTAATGCCAAAACGGTGTACTTCATCCCTTATCCGCCGTATGAGTTTAAGGCTTTCGCTGTCCCATGGTAGCTTTAAAGACTCAGCGTCGCCCGGAAAAAAAATCTCTTCTTCATTTTTAGCCAATCCCACTACGGCTACCTTGCCCAGCAGGTTTAGCTGTTTGATGCTTATCATGGCAGCGCCTAATTGCCCTTTTCCACCATCAATAATAATCAATTGGGGTAAGGGTTGATTTTCATCAATCAGCCGCTTGTAACGCCTGTATACCACTTCTGTCATCGTGGCAAAATCGTTAGGCCCAATTACAGTTTTTACATTAAAGCGCCTGTAATCTTCTTTACTCGGCTGGCCGTTTTTAAAACACACCATTGCAGATACTGGATAACTGCCCTGGAAATTACTGTTATCAAAACATTCAATGTGCAAAGGCAAAACGGGAAGGTGCAGGTACTGCTGCATTTGCTCTAACACCATTGTTACTTCATCGGCCTGCTTATGCTCCAGATGAAGCATTTTTTTTCGCTTCAGGTCTTCTTTAAAATAGTTTACATTTTTTTCCGAAAGTTCCAGCAGTTGCTTTTTGTCACCAGCTTTTGGTATGGTAACGTTAAGCGTACTATCGGCCAACTCAATTATAATCGGTACTATTATTTCTGTAGCCTCACTTTTAAAGGTTTCTCTTAAATGAGTTACCGCCAGGCTTAATACCTCGCTGGCCGGTTCATCCAGTTTTTTGGTAAGTGTAATGGTTTGTGTTAAAATAATAGCACCATTACTTACCGCCAGGTAATTTACATAAGCAGTGTCGCCCTCTTCTAAAATGCTAAAAACATCTACCGTGCCAAGTCGTTCGTTTACAACAGTTGATTTTGACCGGTATTGATGCAGGTATTCTAATTTTTTTTGAGTGATAGCAGCTTTTTCAAATGCCAGCTCCTGCACCTGCACCTGTAGCTGGTTTTTATAATGCTGTATTACCGGAGAGAGGTTGCCTTTTAAAATACTTTTTACCTGATCGAGCCCGTTGGCATAATCAGCTTCTGTTTGTAATGCTTCGCAGGGGCCTTTACAGTTGCCCAAGTGGTACTCCAGGCAAACTTTAAATTTGTTTTTATGGATGTTAGCAGGTGTTAAGTTTAGCTTGCAAGTACGCAGGGGCACATTTTGCTTAATAAAATCTAGCAGCTCCCTTACTTTACCCAGCGATGTAAATGGCCCCAGATACTCAGATCCGTCGTTAATTTTTCTTCGGGTAAAAAATACCCGGGGAAAATGTTCTTTTTTAATAACGATATAGGGATAAGTTTTATCGTCTTTAAGGTTGATGTTAAAAACTGGTTGAAAATTTTTGATTAACGAGTTTTCCAGCAAAAAGGCATCCTGCTCACTATTTACAATGGTAAACTCAATGCGATGGATGCGTTGCACCAGCTCATGTGTTTTGTAGCTGGTAAAAGTTTTTGAAAAATAGGAGCTTACTCTTTTGCGCAGGCTTTTAGCTTTACCCACATACAACAATTCATCATCTGCATTATAGTATTTGTAAATGCCCGGCTGCAGGGGGATGGTGGATGATATTTTAGAAAACGCTTCCTGCGTCATAATTTTTTTTGATGTTAAGCAGGTTTGTTATGGTGTGTCATTAAAATTCCATACAAGTTTAGTGTCTGATTGTAACTGGCTTTTGCCACCTGGATTGTGCAGGATGGTTACCATCCTTGCCCAATGATCTGTTTGCCACGTAAGTTGCTGTGTATAATGGCTGCCGTTTTGTTGTAATTGTTTAACGATGTACACTTTTTTTATCTTGCCTGTTTCGGGGTTAACATAAATATCCCAGTGTTTAATACTTACCGAATCGGGCAGGGCAGCGGTGGCATCATGCGTATATGTAATTGCGTCAATTGTTTGATCGTTAAACTTAGTTTGCTTAAAAAAGGCAGCTAGTTTTTCATCAATTATTGTATTGATAAAAGGCGCAAGTATAGTATGCACCTGCTCTTTTTTAATCCATACCGAGTCTGTATGATTGTTTGTGGTAATGGTTTGCAAAACGGTTACCGGTAAAGAGTCGAGTATTAGTAACTGACCTTTTAAAAATGAAGTAACGGGTATATAAGTTGTACTGCTTGCCGTATCTTTTGTGGTGGCAGCACTTGTGTCTGTTACTGTGGTATCTGGTGTTTTATTATTACAGGCGGCACAGGCAATGGCTATTGCCAGCAGAAAAATAGATGGCTTCATACTGCAAAAATAATCCTATTACACGGAGTAACCACATGCGGTTTTGCCTTACCCCAGCTCCTTACCAAGTTCAGTCTCTATTTTTTTGAGCGATATTGATAATGCTTTTGCTTTTGGTTGCTTAGTGCCAGCAATGGCTGTACGCAATAATTGCAGGTATTCGATACCATTATCAATTTTTACCCGGGCCCCCGTTTTTTTCCAATCTTTTTTTATGGCGGCTATAATGTCGGCCTCTTTAATGCTGCCTGCATGCAGGCATAGTTTTGCTAATAGTACATTGGCATGGTTTAATAAATCCCAAAATTCGTAATCTCTATCTGCATCGTTATCTGCCTCCAATGCTTTATCTAATAAGGCTTCAATTGTTTTTGCCGTTGGTAATTTGTATTTGTTTACCGATTGCTTGCCCCAGTTACTCTGAGGGTCATTTAGCACAAGCAAGCTTTCTAGTTGTATCCAGGTACAAAGTGGGTCTAGCAGCCCGCTATTATTTTTTCGGGCAATTTCGTAAGCAGCCCTGTATTCGGCTGCTGCTTTTTTAAGGGCATCTGTTTTGTCTGCAGGTTTAACACATTTAAGGAATAATATTTTGTATGCTGTGCCCAATAACAGGTGACGCTGGCAAGTGTCGCCTATCTTTAGTAAGTAGGCAAAATTGCTGATGATGGCTCTTACATCTTCTTCTGTTTTTTCGGGGGTATTACGAGTGGTTTTGATATTGAGGCTGCAAAGATTTTCTAGTACGCTCACTGTAAAGTCGGCTTCTTCAAATTTAAGCAATGCATTAATTTTATCAATCGCTGTATCCTGCTGGTTAAGGCCAATTAATATACGGGCTTCTATTTCTGTTAGTGTACCATTGCGTATGGTGGCTTTATCAATTGCTTTACTAATTTGTTGTAATTCGGCGGCCATTTCGTCTTTTGTATACCTGCCAGATAATACTTTGTTGTTAAGATTTACCAGGTCTATTTCAGCTTCCATGGGTATTACATAATTATAGGTTTTGTTTTTGTTACTCGTTTTAACGGTGAACTTGTAAAACTGGTCGCCATAGCATTGATAAGCGCCCCAGGTGTTGGTATGCGGATATTTTTCAAAACATTGGCTTCGGGCTTGTTGTACGGCTTCGCCAAAGCCTGCGCCATCAAACATTTCTTTATAAAATGTTTCAGAAAATAATAAGGCTGCATCATCATCTACCGCCCAGCCTGCAGCCACTACTGCTTTTACGCCCATTTCTATTAATTGTACTCCAATATTGGCGGCTAATTTATAATGCAGTTGTGCGTTGTTTTCTGCATCGCCATCTACCTTACCTAAAAAACAACAATTAATAAATACAAACTCGGGCACCTGGCTCATTTGGTTTATTTCTTTGGCGGTAAGAAAAATATTATTGCCAATTACCATTCCTCCATTGTCGGATGCAGCATTGCCGCAGGGATCGTCTTTTTTAGCAGATTCAAAAAAACCATGCCCTGCCAGGTGAATAATTTTGTATTCAGTTTCAAACAATGCTTGCAGGGTTTGTGCAAAGGGGCCTTTTATTTTGGTGGTTACTTTATACTCGTAATTGCTAATGATTGCTGCCACCGTTTTAGCCTCCTGGGCTGCGCCGGGTAGCTGGCATACAAAGCCCTCTGTATCGGGGTCGCCAATTACAAGGGCATTATTGGCATACGATCTTTTTATTTGGGTGCGGTAATCGGCAGTGGCCAATTGCCTTATCATGCCGGCGCTTACACACAGCGGTTTAGATTGTGTGGCACTGTCTTGCAATAACTCCCAGGGAAAAGCAGCGGAGTGCTTATCAAGCCGCCATAGTATATTGTACTGGTTACGTACGGCATCTTTAAAATCATTGGGTATCAGTAATTCAAAAACAGTTTTTGCCAGCTGTGGCGACCAATGATCATTGCCCGATATTTCATCAATAAAATGCTGAATGATTACGGGGTTGCTATTAAGATTTCGCACTTCTTCCCTTGCTGCACCGGTAGAGGCGCTAAATTTAAGATAATAGTTAGGTGCTGTTTCTACATTTACCGATACCCGTTGCCACCAGTCTTGCTGGTAATCGAGCGGTACTCTTTTTCTGCTACCCGGCATGCGCCTTATTTTATTATTGGGTACCACAATGTTTAGTTGCTGATCGGCTTCTAATTTTTTGAGTGTATAAAAAGCCTGCAGCGACCTGTCTTCGTATAGCTCAATCAATTCAATATGATCTATCTTTTTTAGCGAGGGATTGTTTAAACTAAGTATGCTTTCATTTGCTTTTTTTACACCAAGTATGATGGATTTTAGTGAGCTCTCAATGCTAAGGCCGCCATAGCCACAACCAACCATGATAGCTGTAATACCTACGCCGCCGGGAAACAGGGCGGTATAGGCCTCTTGATGTTCGGCCTCAAATTCTCTTAATTCAAGCAGGTATTTGCTTACACCTTGCGTTACGCTTAGCTCTAGCTGGTAGCCATTAAGTTCTCCCAATTCGCCCAGGCCTACAATGATGCCGCCATGTGGGGTTACGTAGGCAGATAAAAATATTTCGCTGGTACCCACCCGGCCGGGATATAGGCCTAAGGCATGTTTTTCTCTTAGCATGCCGTTAAAGCAGGTATCCAGCACTTTTTCGGCACTCATTATGCCATCTTTATAAAAATGACCTGCCAGCACCGGATACATGGCTGTACCCAAATCGCCATTGGTAATGCTTAGTTTTAAAGGGCTGGCAGTTTCTACTACCTGCTCTGTATGTTTAACACCCAGTATTATTTTTTCGATATTGCCTGCATCTACTGGCACTAAATCGTACCGGGGATTATCAAAAAGCTGGCTGCCACTGCGGCTGGCTGGCGGTGTTTTACTAAGCTGGCTGGTGGTGCCGGTTTGTAATAGCTCAGTAATGGCGCCAAAGCAATCGGGGTTGTTGGCAAGCTCGCCATGTTCGGTAGTGCAGTAATACACTGCATTGCGCTGTACCAGTTGGATGGGTATGCCGCTTGCCCAGGTAACACTGCCATCACCCTCAGCCGTACTTTTAAATACCAGGCTATTATCCCTGCCGGCAGCATCTATTTGGTAAGTAGCTGTAGTGGCATCTGATTTACCCGCTATGTAAATAATGTTTCGATAATCGAGTTTGTCTTTATTGGCTAATACCTTATCTCTAAATTGGGCAAAGCCGCTTAGTATGCCGGCTGCTGGCATGCTGCCAATATTTTTTGAGTTATCAAAAATATCCTGCCAAGTTTTGGCTTTAGAAAAATCATGCGGTTTGTCTTGCAGCGGCAGTAAGTTGTACATGCCAGGATATTGTGAAAATATTTTAAGCAGTGCTTTTTTATCATGTTTAAGATCTATCATGCTTAGTTTGCTAATATTACCTCCCCGGCCGCTTAGGGCTTCTGGTATAAGGTATGAGCCACCAAGCGGTGCACCTAAAAAAACGGCTTTAAAACCAGTGCTGTTGTTAAGTGTATCCCAATGCTTGCCGGTTATCATAAACTGCCTGAAGAGTACGCCGCCCATGCTATGTGCAATTACATGGATGGGTTGTTTTTTATCCAGCAAAAATTTAATACAGTCGTCAAGCAATTGGGCTGCCTCATCCAATGATTTGCGCCAGTCGTAAGCAAATGTTACCACATCGTATTGCTTTGATAAATGCACCGCCAGCTTACGGTAACCACTACCCATTAATGAGGGGGCGGTAATATCCGGTGCATCAATATCCAGTTGGGTAAGTTCGCCTTTTACAAAACTCCAAAAGTCTACCCAAATTTTATTATCTAACCGGTACAGGTTAGAGCCCATAATGCCGGGCATTATAATGGCTATTGGTTTTTTGCCACTTACTTTATCTGCGGTTAATCTTACTTCGGGTGTAATAAATGGCAATGCTGCATTGCGGTTGGCATCAGCCAAATCGGCTTCTTGCAGTGTTTTAAATCCGGGTATGCTATCGCCTTCGGCTTTAAGGGCACGGGTAATGGCTTCCTGCGAATCTTTACTTCTAAAATAATGTATGTGATCGGCCGCCTTGGAGTCGTCCATAAAAAAGCAGGTATCTTTTTTTCGACGGGTACCAAAATACATCGACCAGGTGTCTACCACCATATCGTTTTTGCGCCTAAAGTATAGTTTGGTTAAAATTACCAGCAGGGCTTTTAGCTCTGCATGTATGCGGCAATTACCACTTAGTACGGTAAGGGGGCTATCAATGATGTTGGCAGGGTTATTCAGCATTTTAATAAATACCGAGTCGGGCACCATTGCTTCTACCCCTGGCAACACTTCTACCTTTGCTTTGGTGGCTGCTGCTTCGGCCAGTAGTTTTTTTAAGCCGATATAAATTGGGTTGCTGGCAGCACCTGTACTAATGCCAATAAAGTTTAGCAGGGTGTTAAGGTAATGATCCAACCTGTCGGAAAGCAGCGATGTGCCCATAGAGGGGCTGGCCACCCGTATAAATTTTTGTACGGTTATTTGTTTTTGTTTGGCCGTGCTATTGATAGCCTGCATAGCAATATTGTGTGCAGTGCCATCAGCATATAATTCAAGCTCTTCGTCTGTAAAACCAATGCAGTTATTGCTGGCATTACAGCGTGCAATAATATCGCCTACTAATCCGCCGCGGCTGTGCGATATAAGGTGAAGGCTGCTTTTTTCTGGCAAAAGTTTTAGCAGTTCCAGTGCATTATCTAATGGAGATATGGTAAGGGTTTTGTGATCAAAAGCCAGTATGTTATCGCCGTAGGCAGCGGTTATATGGTTCCATAAACCAAATTGCCTGAAATCTGCCAGATCGCCAAAAGCGCCTTCGGTATTGGAGTTGGTGCCATGTATTAACAATAAAAAGGGCTTACCGTTGGTAGTAAGGTTTGTTGCTGTTCTTTTTCTAAATACACTATCAACCAGGTAAAGGCCGGGTTGTGGTTGTACTTTGTCTTCCAGCTTTTGGGCAATCTCTTTTATAGTAGCATTTACAATAGTGCTGGTTTTTTTTCTGAAGAATGAGAATAAGTTGATGGCGAGGTCTTGTAAAATATTTCGGCCGGTAGTGCTTTGTAACGATGTGGGCACTTCAAAGCCATCCTCATCCATGGCCCTTTTAGTGTCTATATTAAATATTTCCTGAAACTCTGTGGCATTGCCCATCCATGTGCTGCTGTCTTCAAAATGTATCTCTACAATATCATTTTCGTTGTGTACTTCAATTTCTTGCCGGGTGGCCTGGCTACGGGTTTTGGAGATGACTACTGATTTTACTAATTCAAAATCGTCCAATTCTGTTGCGGATGGGGCAGATTGGGTTACAGTTCCGTTTACAATAAGTTTACGAAGCATAGTGTTGTTTTATTTGAGGTTACTTTGTGGGCGGAGGTAAACAACACCAGGGTGTGGATGACAATCAGCAGAAAATTAAGCTATTTATTTTATTTGTCATAGTCTAAATCACTATTTCTCAATATAATGGATAGGATGCAGGCAATGGATAGTAACAGTAAGGGCAAAAAAAGAAACCATCAAGTTTTGTTTATATCCAGTTTGCACTGTTTACTTACTAACCCGATGGTTTCGTGGTTACATTTTATCTTTTTATGGATTACTTGTAACCTTCAGAAAACTTACTTTTTGTTTCCAAAAATTTCGTCTTCATTATTGTTCTATAAAGGTATACAGGTGGCAAGCTGGTTGCAAGTTTTTTGCTGTGTTGTTTTGCACCCCTTTAGCACATAGTTATGCACAACCTGCTATACCGAATAACCCTCTACCAGCAACATATTGGTGTGGGCAGCGCTTTGGCGGATGGCTTTTGCCGTTGCATATGCTTCGCTAGCCCACCAGGCTTTGGCTTTATCGGTGTCATCAAATTCAAGTACCACCATTCTTCCTGGCTGCCAATTACCTTCCAGTATTTCTGTGCATCCACCCCTTACAATAAATTTACCGCCATAAGCAGCTATTGAAGCAGGGGTAAGCTGCTTGTATTGTTCATACGCAGCGGTATCCAATACGCTTACATCTACAATTATATACGCTGGCATATCAATAGGTTTATTTTATCAGCCTGAAATTGATAGGGTATCGGTATAGTTTACCTTCGCTTGCTTTAATGGTTGCAACAATTACCAATACCAGGTTGGCTATAGATAGCAGCCATATTAATAAAATGCCTACCAATATAAAAATGAGGATGGCTGATACGATGTAAAGAATAAACAAGGTAATTTGAAAATTGAGTGATTCTTTGGCATGCTCTTTTACAAAATACGACTCATCTTTTTTTAGCAGGTATATCACAAGCGGGGCAATAAAGCTAGAAATGATGGTAAGTATATGTGCCAGTATTGCCAATGTTTTTTCATCGGGTGTAGGGTTGGAGCCTGGCGTAATTTCGTCGCCCAATAAATTTTGTGTATCCATATCAATAAAGTTTAGGTGATAGGTTGAAGATAAAAATTATTTTCTATATCTCTTTTTACAAAAAGGAATGGCAGGTATCAAATACCTGCCATTCCTTTTATCGTTGGGGTAAGTTTTATTAACGGGCGTATATGCCGTTGGGCGATACTACACTGGCGGGGCCGCCGGTAATACCAACCGGTGGAATATAAAGGGGGATGGATTGTCCGTTTACGGCAAGGGTAACCTTTTTTGCATGCAGCTCTACTCCTTGTTGGTAAAAAGGCGGCATTGCTGCAGGTGGCCTGTTAATAAGGTATGGTTCACTAAAATCTGTCATTTCTACTTTAAAAATATATCCGTTTACCTCACAAGTTGCAATAGCTATGCTGGTATTAATAAATATGCTGATTGCGGCTGTAAATACCGGGGCATGCTCAAAAGGTGTGCCTGCAAAAATATTGGGTCCAAAATATTTTGCTGTTGCTTCATCTGTGCTTACAAAACCCATTACAAGTGGTGCTAACTGTGGGTTAGGCTGCCACAAAATCATGCCGCTGGCGGCACTGCCTGCCGGCGTGTGTACCATGCGGCCTAAATGTATAATAATATTGGGGGCTTGCAGGCCGGGGCTGGTGGCAGCTACTAAATCAATGCCTCCCTCCCAGCTCATCCATTTTAAAACATTACTCATGCTGATATCATTTATTAGGTGTGATAGTGAAAGTAACACGGTTATTTTTTTTACAAATACCGTTGATAGGGTATTTAAGGTAAGTACTGTACTTGTACCATACCCAACGATTTTGTAATTGCGGCTACAGGTTATCAGCCCAACTTACAGTTTTTGCAGCAACTCGGTATTCTGTTTCAGGATACACAAAATATAACACCCCAATACAATAGTGCAACACATGAAACAAATGTGCCGGGTATATACCTGGCCGGTGTTATCTGCGGCGGGATGGATACCCACAGTTTATTTATCGAAAACTCAAGGGAGCATGCGGTAAAAATAATGCAGCATATTATTGATAAAAATGGATAACAATTATAGCAATGTTGCTGTCATTCTTCACAAAAGAATGAGCCCACAAAATGTGGGCTCATCGTGAGATATTGGATTTTATCGCCAGTATATAAAGGCAATAATTTTTTTATAGCCCAGGTGCTACATCATTATAGGTGGCCGCTGCATTGCCAATTCTTACATCATCTATATACACCACTCTTTTGGTAGTGCTGGAGGTAAATGTACCCGACTTCCAGGCCCATTTGTAAATGCCGGCTTTCATATAAGCGCCATAGGTAAGGCCACTGTAAATATTTTTACCTGTTTTACTAAATACTTTTACACCACCTTTCCAAATTTCTATCAAGCCATCAGCACCTGCCGACCATTTGATGTGAAATACAAAATCGGTCCACTTATTTCTTTCATAATTGCCAATAACGGTGCTGGTGGTACCAAATTGTACAATCTTCCATTGGCCTTTATGCGTCCACAAAGCCAGCGGTGGATTGCCGCCCACTGTTGTATGCCACTGGGTTAAAATTTCCGGAGCATTATCACTTACAAACTCACTGGGCAAATAATAGCTGCTGCCATACCACCGCTCTACATAAGGTATTTTTTCGTCCCTTGAAAAACGGTTGCTTTCAGTTCTTTTGCTGCTGGCCACATCAGCATCTGTTTTATTTAACTCATACCGGGTAGCATAACTGCCTGATCTTGAGTAGGCTGTTGAACGCTGTATTGAATGCGTACAGCATTTAGCCAGTGTGTTCCAATAACTGGTTGAGTAAGCAGTTAAAGCAGTTAAAGAATTGGATAATTCAGTGGTGTAATTAAACAACAGATTTTTTCTTACATACGCTGCTTCTGGCATTGCTGTATTACCGGCAATACCTGTTTCATTAAATGTGTTTAACACAGTGTCAATCGATAAAACATCATCCTGCGGAAGACTTAATTCATCCGCTTGTTCCAACTGGATAAAAGCAGCGTCATTTTTTTTACAACTAATCATTGTTGTTGCCATTACACAACAGAGCATAGCAATGCCACATAGTACTGATCTACGATTTTTCATATTATTGAATTTTTTTCCCCAAAAAAACAATCATCATGCCAAGCAAACTGCAGCAGTAGGTATTAGGAAAGCCCTAACATTTACCAAGGCAGTTTGCACCAAAAAAAATAAACCGATGTTTGAACTTTATATAACTCGTTTAGTATTTGTTACACATTTACTTTATGAGTAATGAAAGAGATTTGAAGTGATAAAAAATAGTTTCTAAATGTGAATAAGTTTTAAAATGGCCAATTTTTTACGAGTGGCTTGTAGCGTTGTAGCCTGTTGTAAGCTTTGCTGGTAAAGGGTTGTAGCGGCTGTGTTTATTTAGTTTTTGCCTTTTGCAGCTATCCAAAAAACTAATTTGATGAATTTTGTTTTTAGAGGCAACAAAAAGCATTGCTATTTTGATGTTGCACATCAAGCGTTATAAAGGCTGATTTTTTGTAGTGTTTTTATTGGTTGTAAAGGCCTGTTTTCAATAATGGATAGCAGCGATAATTCTGCCAACTTTATTTTATCTTCAAAACAAAATTGTAGCTATGCCATCCTGCATATTAGCATTAGACCAGGGAACTACCAGCTCCAGGGCTATCATCTTTAATCACACTGGAGCCATAGTAGCTGTGGCACAAAAAGAGTTTACACAAATTTTTCCGCAGCCCGGCTGGGTAGAGCATGACCCGGTGGAGATATGGAGTACACAACTGGGTGTAGCCACCGAAGCCCTTAGCAAAGCAGGCCTACGCCCGGCCGACATTGCAGCCATTGGTATTACTAACCAGCGTGAAACCACCGTGGTGTGGGACAGGCATACAGGGCAACCCATTTACAATGCCATTGTTTGGCAAGACAGGCGAACTGCTGCCTATTGCGATGCATTAAAATCGGCGGGCATGGAGGCATTTGTTAAACAACGTACCGGGTTGGTAATTGATGCTTATTTCAGCGGCACTAAAGTAAAATGGATACTGGATAATGTAGCCGGTGCAAGGGAAAAGGCAAATAGTGGAGGCTTATGTTTTGGTACCATCGATAGCTGGCTGCTGTGGAATCTTACCGGGGGGGCCGTACATGCTACCGATGTAAGCAATGCCAGCCGTACCATGCTGTGTAACATTCATACAGGCCAGTGGGATGAGCAGTTGCAGCATATGCTGGATGTGCCGGGTAGCATGCTGCCAGCCATAAAAAGCAGCAGTGAAGTTTATGGGTACACCTCAAACAATTTTAGCAATGCAAGTATACCCATTGCTGGCATTGCCGGCGATCAGCAAAGCGCCTTATTTGGCCAGCTGTGCACACAGCCCGGCATGGTAAAAAATACGTATGGCACCGGTTGTTTTATGCTAATGAATACCGGTGCTGTTCCTGTGCTTTCGCAAAACAATTTGCTTACCACCATCGCATGGAAGATAAATGGCACTACCCATTATGCTCTTGAAGGCAGTGTGTTTATTGCTGGTGCGGTTACCCAATGGTTAAGAGATGGGCTGGGTATCATTCGTACTTCGGCAGAGATAGAAACATTGGCTGCACAGGTGGCGGATAATGGAGGCGTGTACATGGTGCCGGCATTTGTTGGCCTGGGGGCACCTTACTGGAAGCAGGATGCCCGGGGTACCATTACGGGGTTAACAAGGGGCAGTACGGCAGCACATATTGCCAGGGCAGCGCTGGAGAGTATTGCCTATCAAACAATGGATGTATTAACCGCTATGCAGCAGGATGCTGCAATTGAAATAAAAGAGTTAAGGGTAGATGGTGGCGTTACGGTAAATAATTTATTAATGCAGTTTCAAAGCGATATGCTCAACAGCAAAGTGCTGCGGCCATCTGTTACCGAAACCACTGCATTGGGCGCTGCTTACCTGGCCGGTCTTGCTGTTGGCTATTGGGCAAGTATTGATACATTGCAACAGCAGTGGCAAATAGATAAAACATTTACACCAGCCATTAGTACAGATGCCCGAAAGGCATTGCAATATGGCTGGCAAAAAGCTGTACAGGCTACGCTGAATGCATAGCTGTTGATGGCTATATTATTTTATATGCCTGCCAAAAAAATGCTTGCCTTAAAGCCAGCAAAGCCGTTAAATGCTCTAATAAGTTTGCTTGATGAATCGAACTAAAGCGCTGCAACAACTTTTAGCAACCACCCAGTGGGATATTATTATTATTGGCGGTGGCGCCACTGGCCTGGGCTGTGCAGTAGATGCTGCCAGCCGGGGCTATAAAACATTGCTGCTGGAAAAAAGCGATTTTGCTAAAGGCACCAGCAGCAGGGCAACCAAACTGGTACATGGTGGGGTGCGTTACTTGCAGCAGGGTAATATTCGATTGGTTAGGGAGGCATTGCTTGAAAGAGGCAGGCTGCTAAAAAATGCACCACATGTTTGCCATCCTTTGCCATTTATTTTACCTTTTTATTCATACTGGCAAAAATGGTATTACAGCGCAGGCCTATGGTTGTACGAGTGGCTATCGGGTACATTAAGTTTAGGCAAAACATCGCTGTTAGTACAACAGGCTGCCTTAAAATGCCTCCCCGATTTAAACCCTGCAAAACTTACCGGTGGTATTTTGTATTATGATGGCCAGTTTGATGATAGCAGGCTGGCTATTAACCTGGCTCAAACAGCCGAAGAGCAGGGCGCAACTGTAATTAACTATATGCCAGTTACCGGCTTTAAAAAAACGGCCGGTAAAATAACAGCCGTAATGGCTACAGATAGTTGTACCAATATAACATACGAGTTGGCGGCATCAGTAGTAATTAATGCCACCGGTGTATTTGCCGACGAACTGCTGCAATTGGCAGAAGGACATACACAACAAACCATTACTCCATCACAAGGTATACACCTGGTAGTGGCACCCCATTTTTTTAAAGGCATTACTGCACTCATGATACCCAAAACCGATGATGGCAGGGTTTTATTCGCCATTCCCTGGTATGGCAAAGTGCTGGTGGGCACTACCGATACTGCGGTACAAGATATTTCGCAGGAGCCACGTGCCATGCCAACAGAGGTTGATTTTGTGATAAATCATTTTAACCGCTATGCCAGTACGGCCATTGGTTACGCCGATGTGCTAAGTGTATTTGCAGGGTTACGGCCGCTGGCCAAAAGCAGCGGTACTAAAAAAACAGCTGTAATGCCACGGGATCATCATATTGAAGTGCTGCCATCGGGTATGGTGCATGTAACCGGTGGTAAATGGACCACCTACCGAAGTATGGCGCAGCATGCGGTAGATAAAGCGCTAAAGCCAGGAGGTTTACCCATGCTGGCCTGCACAACAACTCTATTAAAAATACATGGGTACTCTACACAAAAAACAGCTACCCACTGGGATGTGTATGGTACAGATGCCGCCGCTATAAAAGCAATGATAGTCAACGATGCTTTTTTGGGTAATACAATTCATCCCCACTACCCCTATACCTGTGCAGAAGTAAAGTGGATGGTAATACACGAAATGGCCATTACCGTAGAGGATGTATTGGCACGAAGGATGAGGCTGTTGTTTGTGGATGCCAAAGCTGCTATGGAAGCGGCCCCAACTGTTGCGGCTATAATGGCTGCACAGTCAGGTAAAGATGATGAGTGGGTGGCTATGCAAATAGATAAATTTAATAAACTTGCTGCAGGCTATTTATTACCGCAGCATTACTAGCGCTAAACCTGCTTATTAATATAAATAAAACGCTTGCTTATGTCTCCATTTATTGCTGAATTTATTGGCACCGCCGTGTTAATCCTGTTGGGTAATGGTGTAGTAGCCAATGTAGTATTAACCAAAACAAAAGGTAATGGTAGTGGCTGGATTGTAATAGCTTTTGGCTGGGCCATGGCTGTGTTTACGGGGGTGTATATTAGTGCTGCAGCCAGTGGTGCACACCTCAATCCTGCAGTAACAATAGCGCTTGCTATTAAAACAGCCGATTGGAGCAATGTACCCCTGTACCTGCTGGCACAAATGCTGGGCGCTATGTTCGGCAGCTTGTTGGTTTGGCTTAGCTACCGGCAGCATTTTGATGCTACCAGCGATGGCAACCTGCAAATGGCAGCATTTTGTACAGCACCAGCCATTCGCAGCCCCCTCAATAATTTTATAAGTGAAATGATTGCTACCTGTGTATTTATTTTGTGTGTACTTTTTCTTACACCTGCCGAGGCTAAGCTGGGCTCCATGGATGCGTTGCCAGTGGCATTATTGGTATTGGCCATTGGTTTATCGCTGGGTGGCACCACCGGCTATGCCATCAATACTGCCCGTGATTTGGGGCCACGTATCATGCATTTTATTTTGCCCATTAAAAATAAGCGAAACAGCGATTGGGCGTATGCCTGGATACCGTTAACAGCAACTGTAAGCGGCTCAGTGCTGGCGGCTTTGTTATACCAATTAATTACGGCTCATTAATACCGGTGTTGGGCTGGCTGTTAACAACGATAGTACCTGCCACAAGGTCGCCTACCCGTTGTTGATAGCCGGTGCTGGAAGCTACAATAATACCCAGGATGCCTAAAAAAGGCAGATAATCGATGATGTCAAATAAGTGGCGTACCAGTGTTTGGCCAAAACTTGCTTTTGCATATTGGATGGTTACTACTTTTATCTTTAGCAACATTTTGCCGGGTGTTTGCCCGTTTACTGCTTCCGAAACAGGAAAAATCAATAACCAAATACCTGCTGAAAAAAGGGTGGGCAAGCCAGAAAGATTAAAACCCCAGGTGTAGCCGCCGGCTGTATCAATACTGTACGATTCACCCAGCACAAAGCCCAGCATAAAATTTAATAGCCAAAAAAAGAGGTAATCGAGCAGGACTGCAATACAGCGCTTGGTTTTTTTTGCAAGGGTTGGGTTCTCTACTTCTATACCAGTAAGTAAATCTGTCATAAGGCTATAGCTGTTTTACTTGTTCAGCTCTTAATTCATCAAACCGTTGTACCAGCAGTGCCGGAGCATTGTTATTGTTATAAATCCCCGCCCTGTTAAGATAGAGGTGTTTTTCAGTAAGCAGGTTTTTTGCCTGCAGGCGGCAATGGCAGTACCTTGCTTCGGGTTGCAGCATTAAGCTGATAAATAATAGTAATACCAGCGTAATGCCCAATGCTAAAAACAGCAGTTTTATAGAGTGGCCGATAGCTGTTTCAAAATATAAAATGGGTAAAATAGAAAAGGCAAGCAAAAATTCAATAACCCTTAGGCCGATATACAGCCGCCGGTAATAAGCAGCCCGCTGCTCATAAAAATCAATACTATTATTTATCTCGGCTAATATTGCATCTGCTTCGTTCATTGCAAGGTTGGCTCCCTGTACTAAAAGTAGCAACTAAAAGCTATATCGCCAAAGCCCCGTTGGCCGCTTTAAAGCAGCAGGGGCTGTTTCTTCCACAGGTTAATCACAATAAGCCCGGGGGCACAAAAAATCCCCACTGCTATTTCTATTTTCGAAACCCATCCCTTACCTTTGCCGCCGAAAATAACGAAGGCCCAACCCCTATCAGGGCTCTAAATCAGTATAAAGCAGGTTTTTAACATTACAAAAGCGGCTCTCGGCTAGGGGATGAGGGCAAACAAATCATTATTTATGGCCAATACAGGTAAGGTAAAGTCAGTGATCGGCGCCGTGGTAGACGTTCAGTTCGAAAGCGGCAGCAAACTTCCCGAAATTTTGAACGCATTGGAAATCAAACGTGAAAACGGTGATACGCTGGTGCTGGAAGTACAGCAGCACTTAGGAGAAGATAGTGTACGTACCATTGCCATGGACGGTACAGAAGGGTTGGTTAGGGGTGCAGCAGTAACAGATACCGGCAAAGCCATAGCAATGCCTACCGGCGAGGGTATTAAAGGCCGTTTGTTTAACGTAACCGGCGATGCTATTGATGGTTTACCACAGGTAAGCAAAGAAAATGGCCGTCCTATACATGCCAAGCCGCCTATTTTTGAAAACCTGAGTACGGCAAGCGAAGTACTATTTACCGGTATTAAAGTAATCGATTTGATTGAGCCTTATGCAAAAGGTGGTAAAATTGGTTTGTTTGGTGGTGCTGGTGTGGGTAAAACCGTATTGATCCAGGAATTGATTAACAATATCGCAAAAGCATACAGTGGTTTATCCGTATTTGCCGGTGTGGGCGAACGTACCCGTGAAGGAAACGACCTGATGAGGGAGATGATTGAAGCTGGTATTATGAACTATGGCGATAAGTTTAAGCATAGTATGGAAGAAGGTGGATGGGATTTAAGTGCGGTGGATGTAAAAGGCCTGGAAGAAAGTAAAGCAACCTTTGTATTTGGACAAATGAACGAACCACCCGGCGCCCGTGCAAGGGTAGCATTGAGTGGTTTAACACTTGCAGAATATTTCCGTGATGGCGATGGCAGTGGCCAGGGTAAGGATATCCTTTTCTTTGTAGATAATATCTTCCGTTTTACACAAGCAGGTTCCGAAGTATCGGCCTTGTTGGGTCGTATGCCGAGTGCGGTGGGTTACCAGCCAACATTGGCAACCGAAATGGGCTTGATGCAGGAAAGGATTACCTCTACTAAAAATGGCTCTATCACCTCTGTACAGGCGGTATATGTACCTGCAGATGACTTAACAGATCCGGCCCCTGCTACTACTTTTGCTCACTTGGATGCTACTACTGTATTAAGCCGTAAAATTGCCGACTTAGGTATTTATCCTGCTGTAGATCCCCTGGATTCTACCTCAAGAATTCTTACCCCGGCTATTGTAGGTGATGCTCACTACAATTGTGCAAACAGGGTTAAATTAATTTTACAACGCTACAAAGAGTTACAAGATATCATCGCCATCCTTGGTTTAGATGAATTAAGTGATGAGGATAAATTAACCGTATCAAGGGCTCGTAAAGTACAACGTTTCTTGTCGCAGCCTTTCCACGTGGCAGAAGCATTTACCGGCTTAAAAGGTGTATTGGTGCCAATTGAAGAAACCATCCGTGGCTTTAACATGATTATGGATGGTGAGGTAGATGAATGGCCAGAAGCTGCCTTTAACCTGGTGGGTAGTATTGATGATGCCATCGAAAAAGGTAAAAAATTACTGGCGCAGGCGCAAGCATAATATAGCGCTGGCGGTTTTTTTAAAATTACCACCGGTTAAACATTTACAGATAATCCAAATTGCCGCTTAAGGCTTAAGGGTATGACATTAGAAATATTAACACCAGAAAAAAAAGTATTTAGCGGCGATGTATATGGCGTACAGCTACCGGGTGTAGCCGGCTTGTTTGAAGTATTAGACAGGCATACGCCCATGGTAAGTGCTTTAAAAGCTGGTAAGCTTAAAGTATTAACCGATAAAAACAATACCGTTACTTATCATATTCAAAGCGGCTTTGCCGAAGTACTCAACAACAAAACCACGGTACTGGTGGAGGGCGCAGAAGAAGTTTAAGGTTAAATTGCATTTTAATAAAAGGCACTGGTAAATACCGGTGCCTTTTTGCTTTTAGCATGATCGTACTTATATCTGGCAGGTATTTTATTAAATAACCTTTTAAGGGTATTGCAAATACTTTTACAGCGCACTATCTTACTGCAAAACTGTTGAGCAGCCACCTTTAACGCTGCCGCTTGCTTATCTCCCCCGCCGCAATATTTATCATCAAACAAAGGCTTTTTTAAAAAACTACACATTATGAAACGCACTACCGAAGGTTTGGTACAGCGCTACCTGCGTATTATGCAGGCAGCGCAAAAAAGCAACGATGGCAACCGCTGTATGATAGCACCGCACCCCAACTTAAAGAAAAAACTAAAAAGCGATTTAAAGAAACTTAAAAGAGACCTTGGCTCATCGGTACTCAGCAATTTGCTAAAGCCATTGGGTAAAACCAAGGTAGGGTATAACGATGCATTGCTGCGGCCTGGTAAATCGTTTCCACTGGGCATGTCGGCCAGCAGGGTAAAAGCCGAGGCCGCCAAAAGAGCCCCCATGCAGGGTACTGTAAAAGTGGTAGTGGTGCTGGTTGACTTTGCAGACAAAAAAATGAGCCAATCCAAAAAACATTTTACCGATTTGTTTTTTTCTGAAGGAGTAGTGCCCACGGGTAGTGTAAGGGAGTATTTTAAAGAAGTAACCAGCGGTAAGGTAACGATTGCCGGCGAAGTGGTAGGCCCATACCGGTTACCCAAAAATATGAGTGCTTATGCACATGCCGAAAGTGGCACAGGCGATAGCCAGCCCAATGCCCGTACAATGGCGCAGGATGCAGCCCGTGCTGCTAACCCGGTGATAAACTTTGCATCTTACGACAACGACCAGGATGGCTATGTAGATGCCTTTGTGGTAATACACGCTGGCAGTGGTGCAGAAGAAACGGGCAATGATAATGATATATGGAGCCATAAATGGTTGTTGCCAGCAGAGTTTAATGCAGATGGCACCAATGTGTATGCATATCTTACCGTACCCGAAGATTGTAAGCTGGGTGTATGTGCACACGAGTTGGGGCATCTGTTGTTTGGCTTTCCAGATTTGTATGATGATGATTATACCAGCGCCGGTATTGGCGATTGGTGCCTGATGGCTGGCGGTAGCTGGAATAATGGCGGCGATACACCTGCCCATCCCTGTGCCTGGTGTAAGGCTCAGCAAAATTGGGTGGATACCGTAGTGCTGAGCAACAACAAAAAAGCGGTATCCATGCCAGATGTTAAAGACAGCAAAACGGTATACCGGCTTTGGAAAAACGGGGCCTCCGGCTCAGAATATTTTTTGGCAGAAAACAGAACTAAAAAACAATTTGATCAGTATTTACCCGGCGAAGGCTTGCTGGTTTATCATATAGATGATGTCATGGATGGTAATAGCAATGAGTTGCATTACAAAGTAGCCTTGCTGCAGGCCGATGGAAAAAAACACCTGGAGGCAGGCACCAACGAAGGCGATGAGGGCGATGCCTGGCCCGGCACTGCCCGTAAAAAAACGTTTAGCGGTAGTACCAAACCTCACTCTAAATCGTACGGAAATATTAAAACAGATGTGGCCATCCGCAACATAAAAAATAAAGCTGGCATCATCACCGCTGATATGTTTGTAAAACCAGGCCCAGCCCCGGCACCTGCAAAAAAACGTACCCGTGGTGGCGGCCAATAATGCTGTTGGGTTTCGGAAGGGTGTATCCAATGCTTGCAGCAATTGGCAGCGGATGGCTGCACCCTTTTTATTGCTTATTTTAAATTGTTTAATTTAGTATCAATGGTTCAAATGATGCCCAATGCAGCCTTAATACAGGCAATGGTACTTGCTGCCGAACCCTACCCGGCGCAGGTGGGTTTTTATGTAGTATCGTTATTGGTAAAACAAGCCTCAGAAAAAAGTGGTAAACGTTTTTTGGGTAGCGATTTGCAACAAAAAGAAGTGAAGGTATTAGTAAGCCAATCATTAACAGAACAGCTAAATCTTACCGCAGGGCAACAATTATCTGGCGAAATAAAAAAGGTAAGCCCGGTAATGTGGAGGGCAATAGAAGAAAGTTGGCAACCTGCTGCAAATAAGCGATCGGCCACTAAGCCGCCCAAAAAAAGATAAGGCAGTAGCTACCGGTCTGTTTGATGCTTTAGTTGTACAAAGCTCCAGGCAAAAAATGGCATTAAAAAAAAGGTTATTCCCCCGGCCCATCCATTAACAATTACACCGGCAAGTATTGCCCACAGCAACACATACAATGGATATAGTATAAATAGTAAACCGGTTATGATAGAATCGTAATGTACACTGTTTTTTGCCTTGTACTTTACCAGCTGCTGCACCGGCAGGTATAGTGGGGCATGCAATACAGCACCTGCAGCCGCAGGCAAGGCCAATGCTATTTTTTTTGCAACAGGTACCGGTTTGCTAAACACCTGTTTTTGCCGCTCTTTATCCTGCTGCTCTATTTCGTACACCATTTTTTTTAAATCGCTTTGTAATATACTGGTAAGCTCCAGCTGTATTTTGCCATTATCGCTTAGCTCGCTGGTAAGCTGCTGCCGGCATACAGGCTTGCCCAGGTGCAAGTGTACGTTTTTACCAAAAAGATAAAAGCTGCTGTAGTTAATGCCCACTGGCACCACCTTAAGCGGTAAGCCTTGTTGCCAGGCCGTTACGGCCACCCGGGCAGTGCCTTTTTTTAAAGGCCGCAAATGCCATTCGTTTTCGCAAAGCGCTTCTATAAAAATTAATACGATACCATTTCTTTTAAAAATTTGCTGGCATTCATCAAAAGTATCATAGTTGCGGTGCAGGTTTTGTTTGCCTTCTCTTTCCCTAAATACAGGCAGTATCCGCAGCTTGCGTAACAGTGCAGCAATATGTTTATTTTTAAAACTATCCCCCCGGGCCAATGAGTATACCGGCTGGTTAAATAATGTATTAATAATTACAGCATCTAAAAACGAGTTGGGATGGTTTGCCGCCAGCAATAATGGGCCTTTAGATTGCAGCATTGCTTTGTTGGTAATAACAATATGGCGACAAAATATTTTAATCGCCAGCCGGGTATATGGTTTTAATAAAGTGTATAGCAAACAGCAGGGTTTATTAGAGGGTTTTGCAACAAGATAAAAATAATAAACAATTTTTGATGTGCTTCTTATTTATTTTGCAGCATGCTATACCCTGAAAAAAGGTAGCAATTTTATTAAACAGCAAATTACAATATGCCAGATAGTATGATTAGCCAGTTGCAGCAAACCGCCAGCTGGCTGCAGCAAAAAACAGCTATAAAACCTTATGCAGGTATTGTGCTGGGTACTGGGCTTGCCCAGTTAATTAATTATATACAGGTCCACGAATGTATCCCGTATAGCGATATTCCACATTTCCCGGTATCTACTGTAGAATCTCATAAGGGCAACCTGATATTTGGCCATATTGGCGAGGTGCCGGTAGTAGCCATGCAAGGGCGCTTTCATTATTACGAAGGCTACAGCATGCAGCAGGTTACCTTTCCCGTTAGGGTAATGAAATTGTTGGGGGTGCAGCAATTGCTGCTAAGCAATGCTGCAGGTGGTATTGATTTGTCTTTTAAAAAAGGAGATATTGTAATACTGGAAGATCATATTAACCTGCAAACAGAAAATCCACTGCGTGGCTTAACGGCCGATTTTTTTGGCACTCGTTTTCCGGATATGAGCATGCCTTACAACCTGCAGCTTAATCAATTATTACAGGCAGCCATCTTGCAGGCAGGGTTGCCTGTAAAACAAGGCGTGTATGTGGCGGTTAATGGCCCTAATCTTGAAACAAGGGCAGAGTATCGTTTTTTAAAAGCCGCCGGTGCCAGTATGGTAGGGATGAGTACAGTACCCGAGGTAATAGTAGCCAACCAGCTAAAGTTGCCATGTGCAGCGGTAAGTGTAATTACAGATGAATGCGACCCCGATAACCTGCATCCCGTAGATATTGCTGCAATTATTGAGGTAGCCTCAAAAGCCGATGAAAAACTTAGCCGCATTTTTGTAGCGGTGATAAAGCAATTAATGCGATAGTTAATTAAGCTGTGGATCGATGGGAAAGTTGATCATCATTTCGTATCCTCCACCCAGGTGGGTAAGGCTGTCTTTCCATATTTCGTTGGGATCATCATGAAAAACCAGCGGTTGTGTTGCCTGTACTGTAAGCCAGCTTTTTTCTTTTAACTCGTTATTTAGCTGGCCATCGCCCCAGCCACTGTACCCGATAAAAAAACGCACTTTTGCAAAATCCAACTCGCCTTTTTTTACCATATCCGTCAGCATGTTAAAATCGCCGCCCCAGTAAATACCATTCATCACCTGCTGCCCGCCGGGTATTTTATCAGGATATTGATGGATAAAATGAATGGTATCCATCTGTACAGGCCCGCCATAAAATACGGGTATCTGGTATCCATCAAAGCCATCCATCAGTTCGTCTAGTGTTTGCTCAAACTGTTTGTTTACTACAAACCCAAAGCTGCCTTCCGCTTTATGCTCACACAAAAAAATTACCGTACGCATAAAGTTGGGGTCTTTCAGAAATGGATCTGCAATTAATAATATGCCCGGCGCTGGCGAAATCATATTCTAAAATAATAGATTATTTGCTTGCATCAACAGGGCTGCATAAAAATAATTTACCTGTTATCTGGTAAAGCTTCGTTAAATTTAGCACCGCCGGCAAATGCTAGCATAAAAGGCTGCAGGCTGGTTTATTTTTGCAAGGATGAAGAGAATTTTCCCCGTTATCACTATACTTATTTTGCTTTCTTTACTAGGGCTTATTTTTTTCCAGGTGCTATGGTTAAAAGGAGCGTTAGAATCGCAGGAGCAAAAATTTAACGAGCATTTGATACTGGCTACCTACCAGGTATCGCAGGATTTGGTGCAGGAAAAAGGCAACCTGATGCCCATGATAAAAAAGAACCCGTCTGTGTTTCCGAGCGAACGCCTGCAGATGGAATTTTTTGCACCTACCATCATCCAAAAATTTACAAAAGACGAAATAAAACAAGTAATCCGGCGGGCATTTGACAAACAAAATCTGCAAAAAATACCGTTTGAATTTTCTATCAGCTCCACCTCTTTAATTGGCGAGGAGCTGGTATCCGACAACTACTACAAAATGCAGGGCGATACGATCAACAATATCCGCCAGGCAATTTTTTTAGAGTCGCCCAGTGGTAGTAATTCCGAGGGTATATCACCACAAGAAATTTTAGTAATTCTTATCCCCCATGTTAAAAATTTTATTTGGGGATCGATGACATGGCTTATTGTAGGCGCCATCCTGTTTACCATTATCATCATGTGTGCTTTTTTTATTACCGTAAGGGCATTGATTAAACAAAAAAAACTAAGCGAAATAAAATCTGACTTTATCAATAACATGACGCATGAATTTAAAACTCCCCTGGCCACTATTTCGCTGGCGGTAGATGCGTTAAAAAACGAAAAAGTACTGGCCGATAAAGAAAAACTGAATTACTTTACTGGTATTATTAAAGAAGAAAATAAGCGGATGAACAAACAGGTAGAAACCATACTGCAAGCCGCTTTGCTGGATAAGCAGGAGGTGCAGTTAAATCTTAAAAAATTATCTGCCCACGACCTTATTAACAGCGCCCTTAATAATATACAACTACAAGTAGAAGAAAAAGGCGGTAAGCTAAGTGTGCAATTGGGTGCAACAAAAGATATGTTGATGGCCGATGAAGTACATTTTACCAACCTCATTAATAACCTGTTGGATAATGCGGTAAAGTATTCAAAAGATAACCTGCATATTTCGCTTACTACTTATAACAGCAATACCGTTTTTAAAATAAAAATTGAAGACAACGGTATTGGTATGAATAAAGAAACACTCAGCAGGATTTTCGAAAAATTTTACAGGGCACACACTGGTAATTTACACAATGTAAAAGGCTTTGGCCTTGGCTTAAGTTATGTAAAAACCATGGTAGATGCTCACCACGGCACTATTAAAGCCGATAGCATGGTGGGCCGTGGTAGCAGTTTTTTATTAAGCTTTCCTTTAACCAAGTAGGCTTCGTTTAGCAACGGGCACTACCAATTTTAAGCCACTCCACTCATCACTTACTGCACACACTTTTATATCTACCAATTGATTGGCTAGTGCATATTTGCGTATGGCTGTTTCGGTGATATCCGTAGCAATGCCACTGCTTTTTTTGTACCACGATACCCATATTACCGTGGTAGGCTTCATCTTACCAGTTAGTATGGCCATTTCTTGCTCAAATACCAATTGGCTTTTTACAAACAAGTGTATAAAATCCGGCTTTTCATTTTTTGGGCAAAGCTGTTGGCTAATGTCTGTTGCCAGCCAGCTTACATAATGTTCCGGTGGGTGTATCAGCAATACCCGGTCGGTTTTTTTTATGCCTAATTTTTTCAGCAGGGGCGTGCCCGAATAACCAGCTTGCATAACAGTGTTTTTAGTAATTAACAGGTAATCCACAGGTATTGCACATCAATCCACATAGCTGTTCACAAAAAAACACTTCAAAAAGCACTCTAATGCACAGCCCTTATGGGCCACAGCCTTGTGGATAAAAACTTTTTTCCATTATTTGGTACGAAAGTGGGAAAAAGTGTTATTTTGTGTTAATTAATGTTGGTTATTGCAAAAATTTAATGAATGATTGGTTTTCTCGGCGAATACGAAGTTACACTAGATGCCAAAGGCAGATTTTTACTGCCGGCAGGCTTCAAAAAGCAGCTCTCCGGAGATGCCGCCGCCCAGTTTGTAGTAAACCGGGGAATTGAGCAATGCCTTACATTATACCCAATGCAAACATGGGAACCTGTATTTTCCGAAATCAGCAAATTGAATGATTTTGATCCACAAGTTAGGGAATTCCGCCGCTCTTTTTTAAACGGTGCCACCCAGCTAGAGTTGGATTCAGCCGGCAGGTTGTTATTGCCAAAACCATTGGCCGAGTATGCCGGGCTCGAAAAGGATGTGCTGCTGGTATCGGCAGTTAACAAAATTGAAATTTGGGATAGTAGTAAATATAAAAAGCTCTTTGAATCTTTTTCACCAGACAATTACAGCAAGCTGGCTAATGCGGTGATGAATAAAAAAACAGATGGGTGACAAACAAAATTGTTGATATGAGTAAAACGAACAACGGCAACAAATCAACAATAGAACAACCCAATAATTCACCGGATGGTTATCATATACCCGTGTTGTTACATGAAACCATCGAAGCATTAAATATTAAAGCCGGCGGCGTGTATGTAGACTGCACTTTTGGTGGTGGCGGCCATAGCAGGGCGCTGTTAAATAAACTGGGCCCCACCGGCAGGCTGGTAGTTTTTGATCAGGATGCAGATGCCAAACAAAATGTGCCGGCAGATGAGCGGGTGTTGTTTGTGCCACAAAACTTCAGGCATTTGCAACGTTTTTTGCGCTTGCATAAAATTACCGAAGTTGATGGTATCATGGCAGATTTAGGGGTATCCAGCCACCAGTTTGACGAAGCCGGCAGGGGGTTTTCTACCAGGTTTGATGCAGCACTGGATATGCGGATGGATCAACGGCAAGGCAGTACGGCCGCTGATGTGTTAAAAACATTAAGCGAAGCACAGTTGCATAAATTGTTTGAACAGTATGGCGAGGTAACCAATGCTAAAACACTGGCCAAAACCATCGTTCAGCAACGGGCCATTGCTCCCATCAAAACAATTAACGAGCTAAAGCTTGCCATACAAGCAGTGGTGAAAGGGAATCCCCAAAAATATTTTGCCCAGGTGTTTCAGGCGTTGCGGATAGAGGTAAATGATGAGTTAGGTGCTTTGAAAGAACTATTGCTCCAATCTGCTCCCCTTTTAAAACCTTCTGCCCGTATAGCCATTATCACTTTTCATTCTTTAGAAGACAGGCTGGTTAAAATTTTTTTTCGGTCGGGTACATTTACCGAAACCGAAACGCAAGATGTATATGGCACAAAAGCCCAAAGCCCGTTTAGGCTGGTTAATAAAAAACCAATAATGGCGCAGGCGGGTGAATTAAAAAATAATAGCCGAAGCAGAAGTGCAAAGCTTAGAGTGGCAGAAAAAAATAGTACACAAGGTTTATCATAAAGCCAATGGCGCAATTAAAAACAGTACAGCAAGAAGAGCAACCCAAAAGCAGGTTTGCAATAAAAAAATTGCTTCGCTCTAAATGGGTGGTAGATAACATACCCTTTTTCTTGTTCCTGGCTTTTTTGGCAGTGTTATATATCTACAATGGGCACTTGGCAGATAAGCTAACCCGAAAAATAAGTAAAACAGAAAAGCATATCAAGGAATTACAGTACGAGTATAAAACAGTAAAGAGTGAGGTGATTTTCAGGAGTAAAGCCAGCGAATTGGTAAAAGCAGTGGAGCCTCTTGGATTAAAAGAGTTAACAGAGCCACCGGTACTGTTAGCTGAAGATTCAGTATCAGTAGCAGTAAGTCAATAACAACATAAATAATTTATCCCTTAGGTAGCAGTGGCATGGATATAAAAAAAGACATATTGTGGCGGGTGTATCTCTGCTTTTTGGGCATAGTAATTATTGGGCTGGTAGTATTAGGCAAAGCAGCGTATATACAAAGGGTAGAGGGTAGTTACTGGAGAAGCATGGGCGATAGCCTTCATCAAAAATTTATTCCGCTTAGTGCAGAGCGGGGTACCATATACAGTGAGGATGGAAATATGCTAAGCACTTCGGTGCCCATTTTTGATGTGTACGTAGATTTTGGGGCAGATGGATTAAGAGAAAAAAATGGCTTTAGGTTTAAAGAAAATGTGGATTCCTTAAGTATTAACCTGGCAGCATTGTTTAAAGATAAAAATGCCAGCGAGTATAAAAAAGAAATGCAGCTTGCCTACAAAAATAAAGACCGCTATTACCCCCTAAAAAAGAAAATAACTTTTGATGAATACCTGTCTCTAAGAGATTTTCCTTTGGTAAGGCAGGGCAGAAATAAAAGCGGCTTTATTACAGATGTTAGGGATAAACGTATCAATCCGTATGTATTGCTGGCTAACAGAACCATCGGCTTGTCAAGGGCCAACGCCAAGCAAAATGTAGGGCTGGAGCAAAGTTACGACAGCGTACTGCGTGGTACCACCGGGCAGCGTTTAATGCGCTATATAGCTGGTGCCTATATGCCCGTAGAAGGGCTGGAGGTAGAGCCAGAAAATGGCAAAGATGTAATAACAACGTTGGATACTTACATGCAGGATGTGGCAGAAAATGCCCTCATGAAAATGCTGATAAATAATAACTCATTGCATGGTACCGCCATTATTATGGAAACCGCAACGGGTAAAATTAAAGCTATTGCCAACTTGGGTAAGCAAGCAGACGGTACTTATATAGAAGACCTTAATTACGGCGTTGGTAAAGCCACCGAACCAGGTTCTGTTTTTAAGTTGGCTACCACCATTGCTTTAATGGAAGATAAATATGTAACAAAAAATTCAATCGTGGATTGTGAGGGTGGGGCAAAATCTTTTTATGGATTAAGAATCAGGGATTCTCATTTAGGCGCAGGGCAAATTTCTGTAAAGGAAGCATTTATGCGAAGCAGTAATGTTGCTTTTGCAAAACTTGCCGATCAGTATTATCACAACCAGCCATCCAGGTTTATAGCACATTTGCACCGTTTTCATTTAGATACTATTACTGGGGTAGATGTTGTAGCATCTTCCGGCAAGCCTACTATTAAAAAACCATCTAACAGAAGCTGGGCCAAAACTACCATACCGTATATGGCACATGGATACGAAGAGCTGGTAACTCCATTGCATATGCTGATGTTGTATAATGCAGTAGCCAATAACGGCACATTAATGAAGCCATACCTGGTAAATTCAATAAGGGAGTATGGGGTGGATATAAAAGTATTTAACCCGGTAGTGCTCGAAAATAAAATATGCAGCGACGAAACACTACAGCAAATTAAAGAGTGCCTGGCTGCTGTGGTAGATAGCCTGCATGGCACCGGCCACAGGGTATTGTACGATAGTACTTATCGTATAGCTGGCAAAACTGGCACCGCTGTAACGGCTTTAAATAACAAAGGATACAACAAAGGAAACAAAATTTACCAAGCCTCTTTTATTGGTTATTTCCCGGCACAGCAGCCAAAATATACCATGGCAGTGGTAATACAAAATAGCCGGGAGTCTAAATTAATCTATGGTGCCGATGTAGCAGGTAATGTGTTTAAAGAGATAAGCGACAAAGTGTATGCCCGCTATTTTAGTAATAAAAAACTGGTAAGCCCGGCTGTAAATGATACGCTGTTGTATAACAATTACGGATTAAAAAACGAACTAAATGCGTTGTTTGGAGCTTTAAATATTTCTTTTACCGATGCTGCTAGCGGCAGTGGATACTGGCGTACCATGCAGGTAAAAAACAATACAGCGCAATTGCAGTCATTGGATAATAGTATGGCTAGCAATATTATCCCGAGTGTGTTGGGTATGGGGTTAAAAGATGCAGTGTACCTGGCAGAAAATAAAGGGCTAAAAGTAATAGCCACCGGAAAAGGAAAAGTAATTAATCAAAGTTTGTTACCAGGTACAGCTTTTAAAAAAGGTCAAACCATTACACTGTCGTTAAATTGATTTTACAAGACGTACTATATAAAGTAAATATTCGCTCGGTACAGGGCAGTACGGCCGTTACTATTAACGATCTGCAGCTTAATTCCGTAAAAGTTTTACCTGGTGCCTGTTTTATTGCAGTAAAAGGTAGTGCCGCCGATGGTCACCAGTATATAGATACAGCCATTGCCAATGGTGCTGTTGCCATCATTTGCCAAACATTACCGGCACAGTTAAATAGCAATATCACTTATGTACAGGTAGATAACAGTGCATTGGCGGCTGCCATTGCCAGCCACAATTTTTATGGCGAGCCATCTGCTAAATTAAAGCTGGTAGGCGTTACCGGCACCAATGGTAAAACCACCATTGCCACTGTATTATGGAAGTTGTTTAGCGCTTTAGGATACCAGTGCGGCCTAATAAGTACGATACAAAATCAGGTTGGGCAGCAGGTGTTAACTTCTACTCACACCACGCCCGATGCCGTAAGCACCAGTAAGCTGTTGCGGCAAATGCTGGATGCTGGTTGCACCTATGTATTTATGGAGTGCAGCAGCCATGCCATACACCAGTACCGTATAGCTGGCCTATATTTTACTGGCGCAATTTTTAGCAATATCACACACGATCATTTAGATTATCATAAAACATTTGATGAATACATCCGTGTAAAAAAATCGTGGTTTGATGCCTTGCCTTCGGCTGCATTTGCTATCAGCAACCTGGATGATAAAAGAGGGGCTGTGATGTTGCAAAATACTGTTGCCAAAAAATACTACTACAGTCTTAAAACACTGGCTGATTTTAAAGGAAAAATTCTTGAAAACAGCTTTACCGGTTTACACATGCTTGTGAACGAGCAGGAGGTATACTTTAGGTTGATTGGAGAGTTTAATGCGTATAATATACTGGCAGTGGTAGCAGCCGCTATTTGCCTGGGGCAGGATAAACAAACTGTATTACAACACCTGAGTAACCTGCCCGGTGCAGAAGGAAGGTTTGATTACCTCGTTAGCAATAAAGATAATGTGGTAGCTATAGTGGATTATGCTCATACACCTGATGCGCTATTAAATGTGTTGGCTACCATCAAAAAGTTAAAACAGGGCAACGAAAAATTGATTACGGTAGTGGGATGTGGTGGCGATCGGGATAAAACAAAACGTCCCGTGATGGCAGAGGTAGCTTGTGAGTACAGCGACAGGGTAATTTTTACTTCCGATAATCCACGTAGCGAAGATGCTCAACAAATAATTACAGAGATGGAGGCAGGTGTAAGTGTGGTGGCACGTAAAAAATATATTTCCATCACCGATAGAAAAGAGGCTATTAAAACAGCCGTTAGCCTCGCCGACAAAAACGATATCGTACTGGTAGCTGGTAAAGGACACGAAAAATACCAGGAGATAAAAGGAGTGAAATACGATTTTGATGATAAAGGAGTGCTGATGGAAGTATTTGAATTGCTGGATAAATAGTAATAGCCTGTGCACTTTAATAAAATATGGCAGGCAGCATTAATAAAAATTGTAAACAATAACGCTAAACCCTTCCGCAGGAAGATGGAGGCCACCAAATATGCTATATCATTTATTTGATTGGTTAACGCAACACTGGAAAACATCCAGCTTCCCTGGTAGTGGACTCTTTCAGTTTATCACTTTTAGGGTATTGCTGGCCGTAACGCTCAGCTTAATTATCTCTACTGTGTTTGGCAGAAGGCTTATCAATTTTCTGCAAAAAAAGCAATTGGGCGAAAGTGTAAGAGATTTAGGCCTTGCAGGCGAGCAGCAAAAAAAAGGCACCCCCACCATGGGTGGTATTATTATTTTGATGGCCATCATCATACCCACTTTATTGCTGGCCAATTTAGATAAAACCTATATACGCCTGATGCTGCTGTGTACGGTTTGGTTGGGTGTAATCGGGTTTATTGATGATTATTTAAAAATAAGGGCTAAGCGTTTAGCGCAGCAAAAAGGTATTGCCTACAAAAAAAGTGATAGCGATGGATTAGCAGGAAGGTTTAAAATTTTCGGGCAGGTAATGCTGGGGGTAATTGTAGGGGTAACACTTTACTTTAGCCCAAGCGTAACGGTAAAAAGAGAAATTGTAAACGAGCAGGTAACCATACAACCCGGCGAAAGAAAAATTAATGAAGATACAGTAGTGCTGGATGGAAAAGCTCATCGGTTTGTAACAGTTAAAACACCGATTACCACAATTCCATTTGTAAAAAATCATGAGTTTAACTATGCCCGTTTGCTGCCTCAATCCTGGCAAGATTATACCTATATCATTTATATTATTATAGTGATTTTTATAGTAACCGCAGTAAGCAACGGCGCTAATATTACAGATGGCTTGGATGGATTGGCAACAGGGGTAAGTGCCATCATTGGCATTTGCCTGGGCATATTTGCCTATGTAAGCGGAAACATAAAATTTGCCGAATACCTCAACATTATGTACATCCCCAATTTGGGTGAGTTGTCCATTTTCATCGCCGCTTTTGTGGGGGCATGTATTGGCTTTTTATGGTACAATGCTTACCCGGCGCAGGTATTTATGGGTGATACCGGCAGCCTGGCACTAGGTGGTATCATTGCAGCGCTGGCAATTATTGTGAGAAAAGAATTACTGATTCCATTTTTCTGTTTTGTGTTTTTAGTAGAAAACCTAAGTGTAATGATACAGGTAAGCTATTTTAAATACACCAAAAAGAAATATGGCGAGGGGCGAAGGGTGTTTTTAATGAGCCCCCTGCACCACCATTATCAAAAAAAGGGATTTCATGAAAGTAAGATTGCTGTAAGGTTTTGGATTGTAACCATTTTGTGTGTGGTGATGGCAATTGTAACATTAAAAATGCGATAAGCAGTGTTGTTAAAGCAAACTGTTTAGCAACAATATTATTCTGTATTTATGAAAAAAAGCGCTGTGGTTTTGCTGCAGCACCTAAAGAAAACAGCCCGTTAAATTCTATCTATTGAAGAACCATTTTTTCGTACTGTGAAAACAATTTGTGCCGTGAAAATAAACGTATAGACCTGTTAAATTCTATACTGCTGAAAAACCATTTTTATTATTCTATCAACCCCTGGTAATTAAACTAAGGTGCAAAAACGCATGGTTATATTGGGTGCTGGCGAAAGCGGCGTAGGTGCGGCCATACTGGCTAAGCAAAAGGGCTATGATGTTTTTGTAAGCGATGGCTCAGCTATTAAGCCGCAGTTTAAACAAGAACTGTTGCAGTATGCCATTGATTTTGAAGAAAACGGGCATACTACCGAAAAGCTGTTAAATGCAACGGAGGTAATGAAAAGCCCGGGCATACCAGAAAAAAACGAACTGGTAAAAAAAATTAGGGCCAAGGGTATACCCGTAATCAGTGAGATAGAACTGGCTTACCGGTATAAAGGCAATAGCAAAATTATTGCTGTTACCGGTACCAATGGCAAAACCACTACCACGGCCCTTACTTATCATATCTGCAAAACTGGTGGGGCAGATTGTGCAGTGGTAGGCAACATTGGCGATTCGTTTGCAAAGCAGGTAGCTGTAGATCCTAAAGAGTTATATGTGGTAGAAGTAAGCTCTTTTCAGCTGGATGATATCAGGGAGTTTAGGCCAGATGTTGCAGTGCTAACAAATATTACCGAAGATCACCTGGACAGGTACGAATATAAAATGGACAACTACATCAACAGCAAATTCAGGATTGCTTTAAACCAGCAACCTGGCGATGTGTTCATTTATTGCAGCGACGATCAAATTATAAATACGTATATCAATAGTCATCCCATTAAATCAACATTATACCCAATTAGCATGAAAAAAGAACTGCCACAAGGTGCCTACATCAGCAACGCCGCCATGCACTTAAAATGGAAAGGAGAAGAAATGCAGATGAGCATCCAGGATTTTGCACTTAAAGGAAAACATAACCAGTACAACAGTATGGCAGCAAGCATGGCATCGGTAGCAGTGGATATTAAAAAAGAGCATGTGAGAGAGTCATTACAAACTTTTCAAAGCCTGGAGCACAGGATGGAGCCCGTAGCTACTATTAAAGGAGTAGAGTTTATTAACGATAGTAAGGCCACCAATGTTAACAGCACTTGGTTTGCTCTGGAAAGTATGACAAAGCCTACCATTTTAATATTGGGTGGGGTTGATAAGGGAAACGACTATTCTGTATTAATGGATTTGGTAAAAGAAAATGTAAAAGCCATTGTGTGTATGGGTACCGATAATCGCAAAATACACGAAGCCTTTGGGGCAGTGGTATCGCTGATGGTAAATACCAGTACTGCAGCCGAAGCTGTACAAGCAGCTTTTCATTTTGCCAATAAGGGAGATGTGGTATTGCTAAGCCCGGCTTGCGCAAGCTTTGATTTGTTTAAAAATTACGAAGACAGGGGCAACCAGTTTAAACAGGCAGTAAAAAATCTTTGATAAAATCAATGGCAGGCAGTTTTAATAAACTGCTTTAGCCATTACAACAGCATGCATGAATTTTAAAGACATTATACCCAATTACCCCGATCAATTTAAAATAATTGATGGACAAGCGCTGGTTAGCAAAACCAGGGGCGATCGTGTTATATGGGCTATCGTGGTAATATTAACGCTAATGAGCTTGCTGGTTGTATACAGCAGCACAGGCTCATTGGCATATAAATACAGCAAGAGTACAGAAAGCTTTTTATTTAAGCAGTTTGCATTTATCATACTCGGTGTATTGGTAATTTATTTTGCACATAGGGTAAATTATATTGTTTACTCCCGTATAGCCACCATACTTTTTTTGGTATCTATTCCTTTGTTGTTGTACACATTGTTTTTTGGGGTGCAGTTAAATTCTGGCAGCCGCTGGATAAAGCTGCCGGTAATTAACATGACGTTTCAAACATCCGACCTTGCAAAGCTTGCATTATTTATGTATCTCAGCAGGCAGCTGAGCCGTAAGCAAAACGTAATCAAAGATTTTCACAAGGGCTTTTTGCCAGTAATTATACCCGTAGGCATTATTTGTATACTCATTGCGCCAGCCAATCTTTCTACCGCCATACTTATTGCAGGTACAAGTCTTTTGTTAATGTTTATCGGAAGGGTAAATACAAAGCATATTTTAGCTACTATTGGTATAGCTATCATACCGGTTATTTTACTCCTTGGCGTGGCCATTAAATATTACGATAAGCAAGAGCATAAAGCAAAAGAACTGCCGGCCATTTTAGCTGCCGGCCGTGTGCCTACCTGGATTGGCAGGATACAAACTTTTATCTACAGCAATAAAGAAGATCAGAATGAAAAACTCTACCAAATAAACCAGGCTAAAATAGCCATTGCAAAAGGTGGATGGTTGGGTAAAGGCCCGGGTAATAGTGAGCAGCGTAATTTTTTGCCACACTCTTACAGCGATTTTATTTATGCAATTATTTTAGAAGAGTATGGATTGATAGGCGGGGCTTTTATACTTTTTATTTACCTGCTTTTTTTATACCGCTGTATCAGGGTATATCAAAAATGCCCTTTTGCATTTGGCGCTTTTTTAGCATTGGCGTTAAGTTTTACATTGGTAATACAAGCCATCACCAATATGAGTGTTAATGTAAACTTGTTTCCCAATACCGGTGTTACGTTGCCGCTGGTAAGTATGGGTGGCAGCAGTTTTTTGTTTACCTGTTTATCGGTGGGTATTATATTAAGTGTTTCCCGAAATGTAGAGCAGCTGGAAGGGGCCAGCTCTAAAGCAGTTGCAGAACCTGCATAAAAAAAATAAAAATTTTATTAGATAGATTGAGTACAAACACCAGCATACAAAATATTACTAGCACCACTGGCAAAGCAAGGGGTGGCCGCTATATTATGGCAGGTGGTGGTACAGGTGGCCATATTTTTCCGGCGGTAGCCATAGCCAATGCCATCAAAAAAATTGATCCTGCTGCACAAATACTTTTTATTGGTGCCAAAGGAAAAATGGAAATGGAAAAAGTGCCACAAGCAGGTTACAAAATTGAAGGGCTGGATATAGCAGGGCTTAACCGTAGCTCACTCATCAAAAATATTGGCTTGCCTTACAAACTGCTTAAAAGCTTTTTGCAGGTAAAAAAAATATTTAAACAGTTTAAGCCAGATGCGGCAATTGGCGTGGGTGGTTATTCAAGTTTCCCTGTATTAAGGTTTGCACAATCGCAGGGTATAAAAACCTTTATACACGAAAGCAATTCTTTTGCTGGCAAAAGCAACATTTTGTTAGGCAAAAAAGCTACTAAAATATTTGTAGCCATAGATGGTATGGAGCAGTTTTTTCCGGCCGAAAAAATTATTGTAAGTGGCAACCCGGTACGGGCAAGTATCACCGCATACGCCGGCAGCAAGCAGGAGGCCGTAGCTTTTTTTGGGCTGGATGCACAAAAAAAAATAGTGCTGTCAGTAGGTGGCAGCCTGGGCGCAAAAGGCATTAACGAAGCATTGGATGCACAGTTGGATGCATTTGATGCAAACAATCTGCAGTTGATATGGCAAACAGGTAAGCCCTACGCAGCACGTGCCAGGGAGGCTGCCGCTGGTAAAAAAAATATTTGGGTTAACGACTTTATCACACAGATGGAGTATGCCTATGCCGCTGCAGATGTTGTTATCAGCCGTAGCGGCGCTATGAGTGTAAGCGAATTGTGTGTAATAAAAAAACCGGTGGTGTTTGTGCCTTTTCCGCATGCAGCCGAAGATCATCAAAGCGTAAATGCACAAAAGCTGGCAGATAAAAATGCAGCCCTGGTAGTAAAAGATAGTGAGGCAAAACAACAACTGGTAAACACAGTGCTGGCGCTGGCAGCCGACCAGGCAAAACAAAACGAATTAAAAAACAATATAGCTCCGCTGGCAATAACCAATGCGGATGAAGTAGTGGCTAAAGAAATTGTAAAAAGCATCTCGTTGTAAACGATGAAAAGTGTTAACGAAATAGTAGCGTCTTTACAGGCATCGGCCCGGCAGGCCCAGCATCCCGGTAGTGTATACTTTTTGGGTATCGGTGGTATTGGTATGAGTGCACTGGCAAGATACTTTCATTCCATTGGTGTACAGGTAAGTGGTTACGATAAAACAGCAACAACACTAAGCCGGCAGCTAATGCAGGAGGGTATTGAAATACATTACGAAGATAATTTGCAGCTGCTGGATAAGCAGGCACAGTTGGTGGTATTTACTCCTGCCATTCCTGCAGCACATGCAGAGCTTAATTATTACCTGCAAAATAATTATCCCGTAGTAAAGCGTAGTGATGTGCTGGGTGCTATCACCAGCAATGGTTTTAGCATAGCAGTGGCAGGTACGCATGGCAAAACCACTACCAGCAGTATGATAGCTCATATACTGCGGCATAGTGAGTATGGTTGCAATGCTTTTTTAGGCGGTATCGCTGTTAATTACAACACCAATTTTTGGAGTAGCAGTAACGATGTAAGTGTGGCAGAGGCAGATGAGTACGATCGCAGTTTTTTAAAGCTCAATCCAGATATAGCCATTATCAGTTCAATGGATGCCGACCACCTGGATATATATGGTACTCCCGAAAATATGGAGCAGGCTTTTATCGACTTTGCAGCTCGTATAAAACCCGGTGGATTACTCATAAGCAGGTATGGCTTAAAAAGGGCTGCCGATTTAATTGCGCCAACGCATCTTACTTATGATGTAGAAAATGCTGCTGCAGATATCAGCGCTTTAAATATACAAGTACAAAACGGCAGCTATTGTTTTGATGTAAAAGTGCAGCAGCAAATAATACAAAATGTGCTGCTAAATATGGGTGGCCGTCATAATATAGAAAATGCAACTGCAGCCATTGCTGTAGCAGTAACATTGGGTATTGATGCAGCCAAGATAAAAGCTGCTGTACAAAGTTTTAGCGGGGTAAAGCGAAGGTTTGAATATATTATTAAATCAGATGAGCAGGTATTTGTAGACGACTATGCCCATCACCCCGAAGAGCTGAGGGCTTTAATAACAGGTGCCAAAGGTTTGTATCCATCCAAAAAATGTACAGTTATTTTTCAGCCGCATTTATTCAGCCGAACAAAAGATCATGCAGATGGCTTTGCACAAGTGTTGGATATGGCAGATGAGGTAGTGCTGTTGCCCATTTACCCGGCAAGAGAATTACCCATGCCCGGTGTAAGCAGCCAGCTTATTGCCAGCAGGATGGCAAATAAAAATGTACAGATCATGCCTAAAGAAGCATTGCCAGGCTATGTTAAAAATCACCAGCCCCAGTTATTAATAACAGCCGGTGCAGGAGATATTGATACCATGCTGGAGGCGATAAAAAATAGTATAAGTACACAGCAATAAACTAAATAAAAAGTAACCGGTAAACAGGTAATATAAAAATGGCAAGTAAAATAAAAATAGTACGCATACTGCTTACCACTTTGTGGGTAAGCGTGGGCATTACTGTAATTGGCTTGCTGGTAGCTGCTGTAAAAAAAGAGGAAGCACAAAAATGCACCGGTTTAAATGTGCAGATAAAAGGGGTAAGCAATAATTTTTTTGTTGATAAGCAAGATATCATGCAGGCCATCAATTTATACATTGATGGTACACCGGTGGGGCAGCCTGTAAGCCTGCTCAATTTGCGGTCGCTGGAAGCAGATGTAGAAAAAAACATCTGGGTAAAAAGCGCACAAATGTTTTTTGATAACAATGCCATATTACAAGTGGTAGTAACAGAACGGGAGCCGGTAGCAAGGATATTTACCAGCAGCGGTACTACATTTTATATCGATAGCAGCTTGGCAATGTTGCCGCTGAGTGATAAGTTTTCAGCACGCCTGCCCGTATTTACCAACTTTCCATCTGATAAAGCAGTGCTCACAAAAGCAGACAGCCTGCTACTAAAAGAAGTGTATGAGGTAAGCATGGAGATACAAAAAAATCCTTTTAGAATGGCATTGATAGAGCAAGTGAATATTACTGCACAGCGCCAGTTTGAAATGGTGCCTAAAATTGGTAATAACCTGCTGATGCTGGGCGATGGAAAAAATGCAGCAGAAAAATTTGAAAAGCTGGAGTTGTTTTATAAAAAAGTAATGCCGCAAGCTGGTTGGAATAAATATAGCCTGGTAGATGTGCAATATGCCGGGCAGGTAGTAGCAAGGCGCAAAGATGCGGCCGATATTGCCACCGACTCGTTGCGTACCCTGCAGTTAATGCAAACCATTGCCAGCAATGCGGCATTAATGGCCAGCGATTCGTTGCAACGCATGATACAGGATAATGAGCAAAACAGTACCGATGTCAGCATTATTCAGCAGTCTATACAAAGAGATGATGAAGTGCCCGATGCTGCACCGCCTGCATTTAATCTTGCACCCGGTGCTGCAGCCCTGCCAAAAGCACAGCCGCTTAATAATACAACACCGGTTATAAAAACAAATGAGGGGGTGGCCAATATGCCAGCGGCTGCTGCAAAGCCTGCGGTAACTAAACCAACAGTACGTAAGCCTGCACCAACTAATAAGCCAGTTGCAAAGCCGGTGCCGGCAAAACCAACACCCAAAGCGGTAATGCCGCCCAAAAACGAATATTAAAAATATAAACAAGTATACCAGGTATTAAAAATAATAACACACACAACAGAACAATAACACACACAAACACACACACACACAACTATGACTAACGAACAAACAACAATTGAAAACGGAATGCTTAACAGTAACCCCGTTATCGTAGGGCTTGATATTGGTACCACCAAAATAGCAGCCATTGCCGGTCGTAAAAACGAGTATGGCAAGCTGGAGATATTGGGCTTTGGGCGTGCCAATAGCAATGGGGTACAGCATGGGATGGTTTTAAACATCGATCAAACCATCAAAGCCATTCAAACCGCATTAGAAAACTGTTATGCATCCAATCCTAACCTCGTATTAAGCGAAGTGTACGTTGGTATTGCAGGGCAGCACATCAAAAGTTTGCAAACAAGGGGTGATATCGTTCGGCAGGATACAGAGGAAGAAATCAGCCAGGAAGAAATAGACAGGCTGATAGCCGACCAATACCGCACTTATATCCCGGCCGGCGATCAAATCATTGATGTAATTCCACAGGAGTTTACGGTAGATAATTTTCAAAACATACCCAACCCTATTGGATACAGCGGCGTAAAAGTGGGGGCAAATTTTCACATCATCACCGGCGATAAAAATGCCATTCGTAACATCAACCGCAGTGTAGAAAAATCTGGCTTACTTACAAAAGATCTTGTGTTGCAACCGCTGGCATCAGCCGCCGCTGTAATGTGCGATCAAGACCTTGAAGCCGGGGTAGCCATTGTAGATATTGGTGGTGGTACTACCGATTTAGCGGTATTTTATGAGGGTATTTTAAAGCACACTGCTGTTATACCTTTTGGTGGCGAAAATATTACCAATGATATTAAAAACGGGTTAGGTGTTTTAAAAACACAAGCCGAGCAAATGAAAGTGCAGTTTGGCAGTGCACTGGCAGATGAAGCTAAAGCCAATGCATTTATAACCATCCCGGGTTTACGTGGTATGCCACCCAAAGAAATTAGTGTAAAAAACCTGGCAGGCATTATACAAGCAAGGATGAGTGAAATTATGGATTTTGTAACCTATCACTTAAAGCAGGTAGGGCTTGATACCCGTTTGCTAAATGGTGGTGTTATTTTAACCGGTGGAGGATCTCAATTAAAGCACCTGATACAGTTAACAGAATATGTTACTGGCTTAAATGCCCGGATTGGTTATCCTAACGAACACTTGGCAGGTGGCCATATTGATGAGCTTACCAAACCAATGTACAGCACTTGTATCGGATTAATATTAAAAGGCTACAACGATTACGAAAACAAAAACAAGCAGTTTGAAGAAAACTTCCGTAAAGTAAATGTGCCGGCCGGCTTACAGCAACCAGTAGCCGAAGAAGAAGAGGATACAGAGCTGCAAACAATAGACAGCGCAGCAGTACAAGTTTTGTCAAAAGCAAAAGAACGTAAATCACTAAAAACATTTATGGATTCTTTTAAAAATGGATTGATTGACCTCTTTAAAGAAGAGGGCGATTCACATCTGTAACCAGCCATTTGCAGCAGGCGTTGCTGCAGCTTTTTGCTCTTTTTATACTAACCATTATTTTAAATAAACCTTTCTTTATTCGTTTTCACAGGATGCGTAAAGTAACAGGCTTATAAAACAAAGGCTTTGTACCGCTTGGTTTACAACCGATACACAGCCGCTAATTTTATAATTATGATACATTTTGATTTGCCAAAAGAACAGTCCTCCATCATCAAAGTAATTGGTGTGGGTGGCGGTGGCAGCAATGCTGTTAACCATATGTTTTCGCAAAATATCGAAGGTGTAAATTTTATTATTTGTAACACCGATGCACAGGCCATTGCACAAAGCAAAGTGCCTAATAAAATACAGCTGGGCCCACACTTAACGCAAGGGTTGGGTGCTGGCGCAAACCCCTCTATCGGTCGCCAGGCTACCGAAGAAAGTTTAGAAGAAATTAAACGAATACTGGAAGTAAATACCAAGATGGCCTTTATTACCGCAGGTATGGGCGGTGGCACCGGTACAGGAGGAGCCCCAATATTGGCCAAAGTATGTAAAGATTTAGGCATCCTCACGGTGGGCATTGTTACCACACCATTTGCCTACGAAGGAAAGAAAAGGCTGGCACAGGCCGAAGAAGGCATCAGCATGCTTAAAGATCATGTAGATACTTTGCTGGTAATAAGCAACGATAAATTGAGGCACCAGTTTGGCAACCTTAAATTAAAAGAGGCATTTGCCAAAGCAGATAATGTATTGGCAACAGCTGCCAAATGTATAACCGATGTAATTAACAGCACCGGCCAAATAAATGTAGACTTTGCCGATGTATGTACCGTAATGAAAAATGGCGGTGTGGCAATATTGGGCAGCGCAGCAGCCGAAGGTGAAAACAGGGCACAAAAAGCAATTGAAAATGCACTAAACTCTCCGTTGTTAAACGACAATGATATCCGGGGTGCTAAGTGGATACTCATCAACATCAACTCATCCGAAGGCGACCACGAGTTTACCATGGATGAGGTAGAAGTAATACAAAGCTATTTGCTTAACCAGGCCGGCGAAGACAGCGATGTGATACTCGGTTTAGGATACGACAATACCTTAGGTGCTTCTTTGGGCATTACACTTATTGCTACGGGGTTTGAGCATAAAGATCCCTTTGTAAAAGCAAGCGAGCAAGCCCAGGAAGAAAAAAAAGAAGATAAAATTGTGATGACACTGGCTGCGCCAGTAAAGGAAGAACCAAAAGTGCACCAGCCAACCCTGCAGTTTGAAGCAACGTTACCAACCACACCCGTGGCCGAAGAAAAAATAGTAACCCCTTTACATATACCTCCAGCACAAGATGAAGTGTCGGTACCTCCATCTGAAACAAAATCTGTAGAAATGAAAGCACTGATGCCGGAAAAGCCTGCAGCAACTTCTGCTGCGGCTGATCCGGTATTTTTCGAAATCTCCTCTGCCACTGATCAAGCCCCTACAGTGGTATTTGATATACCAACCCCACCGGTGCCTCCTGTAAAAGAAACACCCGTGTTAAAAAATACTACAACGGCTGCACCACAGCCCAAAGATGCTAGCAACCCATCTGTCTCGTCAACGGGTGGTTTTTTGTCCAAGCCTCAAAATATTTACGTAAATGAGGTAAGGCCAAAACCAGAATCCAATACTGCAGAAGAGCTAACCCCGCTGCAAACTAACTTACAGGCCGACGAACCTGTATTTGAAATGCAGATGGTGGTTAAAGAAACCCATCAGGCGGCGGAGGAAACACCCGCTGTTAACCAAACTCACCAGCCTCTGAAAATGTCCAAAGTTGAGGAGCCTGCTTTGCAGGACGAAGCGGAGGAATTACGGCGCCGGGCTACCGAACGGATCACCAAACTGCGTAATCTTTCTTTTAATATTAATGCAGCCGATCCCAACAATGAGTTTGAAACAGTGCCGGCTTACCTTCGCCGCAATATGGAATTGCACAATTCCATTGCAGATGTAGAAAGTTTTTATAGCCGCTATACCGTAAAAAGCGACGATAACAACCAGGCAGAAATCAGCACCATCAATACTTTTTTAGACGGTAAAAAACCCGATTAAAATAATACCACAGCCGCAGTGTGTGCAGGCTGTGCAAGTATGTTTGTTTATTACAAATAGTGTGTATGGCCCCCTGCGAAAGCAGGGGGTCAGTGTTTTTTGTGCCAGCATTGGTACAGTTATCAGCTGCAGTGGCGTCGCACTCTTGTACTTTGTTGCCAGTAGCAACAAATACCGTATCCTTTGCTAACAGCATCGTATAGCCCAGCGAAATTGATTGCTTAAATCAGTAAATTTGGGTACATATTTTTTTTATGAAACACTACCTGGTACTACCCGGCCTTGGCAACTCGGGGCCGCAACACTGGCAAACCATTTTTCAAAACAACCTGCCCAATTGCCAAGGGTACAACAAACAGAGTGGGATGCCCCCGATTGCAGCCAGTGGATAGCAGCCATTGATGCAGCTGTAGGGCAGTACCCCGCCGGTACCGTAGTATTATTGGCGCATAGCCTGGCCTGTACGGCCGTTGCCCACTGGGCCAAAAAATACAACCGCCCCATAAAGGGTGCTTTACTGGTAGCCCCCAGCGATATCGAAACCCCGGCTTATACTTTTCCCTCTACCGGCTTTACACCCATACCGCTGGAGCCATTACCCTTTAAAACAATCGTGGTAACCAGTGATAATGACGTATGGGTGTCAGCCCAAAGAGCTCATTATTTTGCCAGCTGCTGGGGCAGCCAATTTGTAAATATTGGCGATGCAGGCCATATCAATGCCGATGCTGGTTTTGGCCCATGGCCACAGGGTATGGCATTGATCCAGCAATTTTAATACATCCCATATTGCTTTTTATACTACTGGGCTAAGTGTAACAGGCATGCTTAGCCGTTTTAAAATACTGCCGGTTTATAATTGGCCATTGCTGAAAATATTTATGGCATCAATCAAAAAAACTGCCATATAGCTTAGTAAATTTAGGTATGCTACCATTAACAGCCATTCATCATATCGCCATAATCTGCAGCAATTATCAGCAGTCTAAAAAATTTTATACACAGGTATTAGGGCTAAGCATTTTGCAAGAGGTATACAGGGAGGCCCGGCAGTCGTATAAGTTAGATCTTGCCCTGCATGGCAACTACGTGATAGAGTTATTTTCATTTCCTAATCCTCCACAGCGCCCATCAAGGCCAGAAGCTGCAGGTTTGCGACACCTGGCTTTTGCAGTATCGGATATTGATGCAGCGGTGTTATACCTCCAGCAAAATGGCGTAGCAACCGAACCAATACGCACGGATGAATTTACGGGTAAAAAATTTACATTTTTTCAAGACCCCGATGGATTACCACTTGAATTATACCAGCTATGATACCAATAAAAGAATACATCAACACACTGCCCAGCTGTTTTGAAAATACGGTTCCCTGGCATATTACCGCCACCCTGCAAGAAAGGTTGTACAGTATTATTAACACACTAGGCAACGATTATAAAATTGATAATGGCATCGCCATTCATGTAACAGCAGTAATTGAACAAGGCGTAATATTAAAAGCGCCGGTAATTGTAGAGGCCGGGTGTTTTATAGGGGCGCATGCTTACCTGCGTGGTGGCGTATACCTGGCAGCACAGGTAAGCATAGGGCCGGGCTGCGAAATAAAAAGCAGTATTATATGCAATGGTTCGTCGGTGGCGCACTTCAATTTTATTGGCGATAGCATAGTTGGCAGTAAGGTTAATATAGAGGCTGGCGCCGTAATTGCCAATCACTATAATGAACGGGTTAATAAACAAATAACAGTATGCTATCAGCAAAAGCCAATAGATACCGGCGTTTGCAAATTTGGGGCACTAATAGGTGATGATACAAAAATTGGTGCCAATGCGGTACTATCGCCGGGCACCTTGCTGCCACCGGGCAGCATTGTAAGCAGGCTGCAGCTTGTAAGCCAGGATAGTAATTAGTAAATCACCATTGATAGCCATGCAAACCATTAAACAATCAATTGTAATTACAACCAACCGGCATACACTTTGGCAGGTATTGCTGCAAGATAGCAGCTACCGGGTATGGGCAGCCGTTTTTCATCCGGGTGCGTACGCCCAAACCGATTGGGAGGAGGGTGGTAAAGTGCTTTTTTTAACACCCGAAGGCGATGGTATGAGCAGCCGTATTGTAAGGCACCAGCCGGGATATGTTATTTCAATGCAGCACCAGGCTATCCTAAAAAATGGTGTAGAAGAGGATAAGAGCCCGGAAGCTGACAAATGGAAATATTTATATGAAATATACAGGGCAGTGCAAACAGGCAATCAAACCACATTATTTATAGAGGCAGACATTGATGATAAATACCTCACCCATTTTACTACCAAATGGCAACAAGCATTGCTGCTGATAAAACAATTGTGCGAAGCGCAAGCCCCGGCAACACAAAGTTAGCTCGACATATAAGCCATTGAGCAGTTTTATTACTGCTTAAGTTTTAATATCTTTCTGTTTTATAAATCGTTTTATTACAACCTAAAAATCACACAATGAAAATCATTAAAAAAATTGTAGCAGGTATTGCAATCGTTATTGCCTTGCTACTGATTATTGCGTTGTTTTTGCCCACTGCCATCAAGGCGGAAAGAGAGATTGTGATTAATAAACCAAAGCAAGAAGTGTTTGCGTATGTACAGTCTTTAAAAAACCAGGAAAACTATAGCAAGTGGGCTACAATGGATCCGGGTATGAAAAAAGAGTATCGGGGTACCGATGGCACCGTTGGCTTTGTATCTGGTTGGGATAGCGAGGATGACAATGTTGGTAAGGGTGAGCAAGAAATAAAAAAGATTACTGACGGCGAACGCATCGATTACGAACTGCGGTTTATTAAACCATTTGAATCTACTGCTGCGGCATATATGATTACCGAAGCCGCTGGCGATGCACAAACAAAAGTAAAATGGGGCTTTAGCGGAAAAATGAATTATCCCCTCAATATCATGAATCTTTTTATGGATCCGTCCAAAGCCGTGGGTGACGATTTTGCGGTTGGCCTGGCCAAATTAAAAACAGTACTCGAAGCTAAGTAGGGTTGCCATCCTGCTATTACCATATTGGCTGCAGCCGGTGCCTAGGCACCGGCTGTTTGCTGCAGCAGCTTTACCATTTGGTATTGCCCGGCATACGATTGCTCCGTAAAGCCCATCACCAGTAAAAACTTTTTATGCTGTTTGTTAAACGCTGTAGTATATACCAGTCGTTTAACGCCTTTTGCCGCCAGGTAATGATTCTCTTTATCAAAAATAAATCTGCCCACCTTATAATCCCGGTACCGGGGCACCGTGTAGTTGAGCAACACTTGTGCATCTCCATTAGGTAATAATTGGGCGCTAAACATGTTGGCTATTACGAGGTTCCTGGTTACCACAAAATTTAATTTACCCGGCAGGGCAGATGCTTCAAAAGCAGGAAAATATGCCCGGATATCCTCCTGGTAAAATTCTAAAAAATGTTGCGCCAGTTTTTCATCTCCCTTAAACTCTAGCAGGTTAAACTTTTCTTTTTTGCGGTACACTTTTACCAGGTAAACAAGGTTGATGCACATTAATACAACATTGGTGATTAGTACAGGGTATGCCTGCAGGATAATGGCATAGCTGATAAAAAAAATATTGCCACAGGTGTTAAACCACCTGAATTTAAGATCGTTGTTTACCAGCAGGGCTATGATAAGGCAAAGGGAGGCAAAATAGCCAAACCAGGGTGTTATCTGTTGCAGCATAATCGTTAATAATGCTGCAAAGAAATACAAATACAGCAACACCGGCAAATAGCCGGTGTTGGTTAATATAATTGCCTGTAAATAATTTATCTTATCAGCAGGGCTGTTCCTTTTCTTACAATTACATCGCCCTTGTAAGTAACGCCTTCGGCCATCCATACATAGGCGGCGGGATCTTGCGGCATGCCTTTAAAAGTGCCATCCCAACCTTTGTTTCTTTCGCTGGTGCTAAATAATAGCTGGCCCATTCGGTTATATACCCTAAAGTAGCGAATAGATCGCATACCCAGTATAATCGGTTTTAAATCGTCATTTAGCCCATCATTATTTGGCGTAAATGCGGTAGGTACATAAAAACTCGGAGCCACTTTATACACCCTGATGGTAACGGTATCCCGGCCGGTACAACCCTCGGGTGTAGTAGTAACCAGCAGGCGGTATTGGGTACTGTCTTCAGGAGATGCCAATGGGTTGGCAATGGTAGCGTTAGATAAACCCAGGGCAGGTGTCCATTGATAATTGGCGGCGCCCTCTACACCGGTTACGGTTAGCTGTATGGTTTCGCCCAACACAATGCTGGTGTCAGAAAAACCAACTGAGGGCAATACAGGCTGCCGTACAGTTACTACCACCTCATCCGTTACAGGCTTAGGGCAGCCAAGTACATCGGTAACCGTTACCGTGTAGGTAGTGCTGGCAGTAGGGCTGTTTACAAAAGGATTGGCAACGCTACTGCTGCTAAGAAATACAGCAGGCGACCAGCTATACCGGCTGCCACCCGATGCAGACAATTGTACCGTCTCTTTATAACATACCCTTGCATCAGCCCCGGCATTGGCTACAGGGTAAGGTACGGTGCGTATTTTAACACTATCCCTGCTTTGGCATTTGCCAATATTGCCCACCACATAATAGGTGGTGATGTCTGCTGCTGGTGTAGCCACCGGGTATTTGGCCGATGCGTCATTAAGGGTGTTAGCAGGGCTCCATTGATAAGTAAGGGCATCGCTGATGGTGTTAAATGTAACAGCATCTGTACGGCAAATGGTGGTATCCCGGCCGGCGTCAATGGTTACAAACAGTTTTACATCTACAAAAACCGAATCGGTGCTAATGCAACCAAAGCGATCGGTTAAACTTACTTTGTAGGTGGTAGGCACATCGGGGCTTACCAGCGGTGTGGGGCTTGCAAGGTTACTAATATTGTAATTGGGGCTCCACGTAAAACTACCGGTGGCGTTTGTACGCAACTGTAAAGTGTCTATAGAGCAAATAAGTGTATCACCCGAAAGATTGATGGGGCTGGGGTCTCTTACCGTTACGGTAACAGTGTCATTACGAGTAGCAGTACAGCCTGCTACGCCTACCGCTACTACATAGTTGGTTGTGGCCAAAGGTGTGGCTATGGGGTTGGCAATTGCCGGGTTGCTTAATCCTGTGGCCGGCGTCCATTGGTAGCTGATGCCACCAGCAGCTTGCAATTGCACACTGCCCTGTGCCTTACAAATAAAAGTATCTCTTCCGGCATTGGGTACTGCCAGCGGTTTTACGGTTAATAATTGTGTAGCTGTTGCCGTACAATTATTACCCCAGGTGGTAACCAGTGTGTATTGCAGGGTGTTGGCCGCAATAGTGGCCAGCGTGGTTTTTTGGTTGGGCGTAGCTATGGTGCCCAGCGGTGCCCAGCGCCAGCTTACATTACTGCTGTAATTGCTGTTGCCGGTTAAGGTAATAACATCCCCTTCGCATACATTGGTGGCCGAGGCGGTAATAGAGTTGGTTACATTGTTTACCGGGTTTACCCGTACAGAATCGGTGCTGGTGCAGCCATTGCTGTTTAATTGCACTATATAGGTAGTAGCCACCGACGGGTAAACTTTTGGTGCATTGGTATTGGCACCAATTATATTAGTAGCCGGCAGCCAGCTAAAAGTGCCGGTGCCTGTAGCAGAAATGTCCAATGTATCCAGGCTGCAGTAAGTGGTATCTAGTGTGTTAACGGTAAGTGCCGGGTTTTCAGCAATGGATAGTTGCTGGCTAATGGTATCCACGCAGCCAAAGGTATTGCCCACTATCAGGTTTACATCATATACGCCGGCATTTTGGTAGCTGTAAGTTGCATTACGCAGCAGGCTCGAATCTTGCGGCGAAGCTGTATTGCCAAACTGCCATTTCCAGCCGGTAACCTGCCCATAATTGGTAGTGGTAAGATCATTAAAACGGATGGGGGTATTGCGGCAAAATGGGGGCAACATCTCAAACTTTGGAAAAAAACCGGGGTATACTTTTACCAACGTAGTGGTAGAATCGGCACAAAGCCCCGAAATAGATACCTTTAGTTTTACAGTATAAACACCTGTATCGGTATAGGTATGGCTTGGAGTGGCTAAAGTAGAGGTATTGGCGGTGCCCGAAATGGTATCACCAAAATTCCACTCGTATAAAGTGCCCGAAGGATTATCGATGGCATTGGTAAAAGTTACATTAAAACCATCGCAAGTAACTGGTTTAGGATCAAGCAGTGCTTTTAATGGTACACAATCTCTTACCCTTATATGTAGTTCCTTACGGGATTCACCCAGTAACCTGCCCCCACGGTATTCAGACACACAAACCGTTACTACAAACTCGCCAGTAAATGAAATGAGTGGAGCAATGCCGCTTAATAATCCAGTTTTAGAATTGATTTTAACCTGGCTGCCCATTGGGCTGCTTCCACTATAGGGTATGGAGTAGCTTACTTCTGTATAGCTGCCGGGCGAACCTGCAGGATTGGGAGTAGGCGTATTTACAGAACCACCCTGGTAAGCAGAGCAAAGTGAGTAGGATAGCGAATCTCCGTCAACATCTGTGGCTGCCAGCGACACACTAAAAAAACTACCGCCGCAAATAACAGCAGTATCATTTACCGAAAAATCGGGGCTGCTGTTTTTATTGGCATCGGGTATGGGAGAGGATGTGCCGGGTATTTTAATGGTATAGGTATTGCCAACCTCGGCCGAGTTGATTAAGTTATCCATATTGGCAATGCGGCAGCAGCGCTGGTAAGTGATGGTGTAGCCATCTGCATTGGGCGGCAGCTCATAATTATCCAGCTGGTACACCACAATGGTGTAATAGCAACCCCGTTGATCGCCGGTAATACAAGGCTCATCGTAGGCCTTACCCAAATTGTATTCGTTTACAATACTGGCCGAAGGATTATCAAAAAGCGCCGGCCCGTTGCCGCTAAAAATTGAAAGATTGATGGGGTTGGTTTTTTGCCCATCGGTAGGGTTACAAACCATGTATACTGTAAGCGTAAGGCGGTAGCGGAGGTTTCCATTATTAGCTGTGCCCAAATACTTATAGGTAATAAAACCTCCTTTAATATGGGCACTAAATCCGGTAAAAAACAAAACTCCAAATAATACAGAGAGTACTAATTTCTTCATCAGCGTAAAGTTAGTAAGTATTTAGACGAGTTAACTCCCCAAAAAGCAGCTTTATGCCAACGGGGGCATTTGTGCCGGTAAACTATCCAAAATTGAGGATGAACTGCAGGCGAAACTGTTAATATTGAAATAAAAAGTCTCTTAAAATACCATTTACCCGGTTGGTTTCTTCCCACATACCCATGTGGGCGCTGTTTCTGAGTATATGTACGCTGGATAATTTGGGCAGGTGGCATTGTTGCAGGCTGCTTTCAAAAGGTACTGCCTGGTCGTGCTGGCCGATAATAAAAAGAATGGGCTGCTCAAACTGTTTTAAAATATGGGTACGGTCGGGCCTGTTAATCATGGCCTGGTAATACTGTGCCAAAGCTTCGGGGCTAAATGTTTTACCGGCGTTTAGCAGTTGCTCAATTTTATCGGGGTATATGGTATTAAACTGGCTGGTAAACAACCCCGGGATACTGGTTTTTAAAAATACGGCTACGCCTTTTTGGTAAATAAAATCGATGGCTTTGCGGCGGGTTTCCTTTTTTTCGGCGCTATCGGCCAATGCCGAGGAATGAAAAAGCCCCATACGATTAAGATAGCCGGGATGTTTTTCGGCAAAAGCCAGCGTAATATATCCACCCATCGAATGGCCGATAAGGGTAATGCCATTGTACTCCCCGGTATCGCCATTAACGGGCATTAATTTTTCTGCAACGCATATGGCTTTTATTACATCGGCATACGTATCAATATCGGCATTGGGCAGCAGCTGGCTTTGTCCGCTGCCGGGTATATCGGGTATAATAAGCCTGCACTGGTTGTTTAACGCCGCTGCCTGGTTATCCCAAATATGGCCGTCTTCTCCAAAGCCATGCAATAAAAGTACGGGCATGCCCTGGCCACTGGTGCGGTAATAAATATTTTTACCTTCAAAAACAATAGTGTGCGATTGCATGATTATTACGGTTTATAGTAAATAAAGGATGACGGCTGCCTACGGCTTATGCTTGCTGATAGTGGCGTAAGCTGCGATATACCAGTAACAAACAAATAGCCAAAAATGCACCGTTAAGCTGCTGGGGCAAAAACATCCATGTACCCATTACCAGCAAAAGCCCGGCTACGGTAAATAACAGGTATTTTTTTACCCATTTTTTTTTGCTGTGTATAAAAAATGCAGCTACAGCATGTGTGGGCGATGCCCATAGCAGGTTGTAGTTATTTTTACACATACCGTGGTTGGTGCCCAGCCACATATACAACAGTAGTATACCGGTGGCGCCGGTAATAAAAAACAGCAATCCGTCAAAGCCGTATAAAAAGGCGGTGCCAAAACTTGTTTTTGAAAAATCGAGGGCCACTATAAACAGTAGCAGCAGGCTAAAAGCCAGCAGGGGTGTAAACAGTGAGCTGGCTGCCGGTTTTTGCACCGATGGATACAGGAAGGCGCTGGATGCCACCAATTTGTGCTGGCCATTGCTGCTGTCAAGCGATTTTAACAGGTTGTCTGGTAAAAATTGCGATTGGCTTACCGTCATCACTGCATCGGTGGGGGCGCCCAATAGCAGATCGATGCCTAGTTTGCTCCACTCTTTATTGCCTTTTTCGAGGTATTGATGGATGGCGTTTCTAAAGCTGGTGCCGGCGGGCACCACTGCACTAAAAACGGGCTGGATGGTTTTATTGCTTACAATAATATCCCGCAGGCGGGTGGTGCAGTTATTAAACAAAAAATCGTATTGGTAGTACTTGTTTTCTTCTTTTATATTGTTATATAAATATTGCTGGATGGCAATTTTTTCGGCAGCAGTCAGCTGTAGTACCTGCTCGGTTATATCCCGGTGGTTGTACTGGTACTCTTGTATAAAATCGCTGAGGTAGGCGGTGGATACAAAGTACTGCAGTTTGCCCTTGATAAATTTGGTGTAAAAATCGGGGTCGTCAAAATTAAAAGTACCATAGTTAAAAACTATATCCTGGCGGCTGCTGGTATCGGTAATACGCAGGGCGCTATGCCCAAAGGTAGAGTACAGCTCATCGCCGGGTGTACAAGTAAGCAGGCTGATACGCAGGTGAGAGCTGTCTTGCGCTGTGGCGCTGTTGTAAAAAACACTGCTGACGATACAAGCCAGCCAGCAAATAGATGGTATTAATTTGTGCATGCGTTTACCTGCATTTTTTTTGATGCATAAAGATAAGCTGTACAAGAGTGCGACGCCAATGTGGCTGCACAAAGCGATACCGCTGGTATAAATAACAATGCCGGGTTGTTTACAACCCGGCATTGTTTTAATGGATAACGCCCCAAAATTACCTGCTATAATTAGGTGCTTCTTTGGTGATGGCAATATCGTGTGCATGGCTTTCTCTCATGCCTGCATTGGTGATTTTTACAAAAGTGGCACCCTGCAGGGCCTTGATATTATTGGCACCGCAATAACCCATGCCAGCCCGCAGGCCGCCGGTGTACTGGTGTACTACTTCTTTTAAAGAGCCTTTAAAGGCCACCCGCCCTTCGATACCTTCTGGTACAAACTTTTTAATATCATCTTCTACATCTTGAAAATACCGGTCGCTGCTGCCTTGTGCCATGGCACCCAACGAGCCCATGCCACGGTATTGCTTAAAGCGGCGGCCTTCGTAAATGATGGTTTCGCCGGGGCTTTCTTCGGTGCCGGCAAATACATTGCCCATCATTACGCAACTGGCGCCGGCGGCCAATGCTTTTACCATATCGCCGGTATAGCGTATGCCGCCATCGCTGATGATGCCAACGTTTTTATTTTTTAAAGCAGCGGCTGCTTCCATTACAGCGGTTATTTGGGGTACGCCAGTACCAGCTACAATACGGGTGGTACAAATAGACCCCGGGCCAATACCTACTTTTACGGCATCGGCGCCAGCCTCTGCCAGCGCTTTGGCGCCAGCGGCGGTACCCACATTGCCGGCAATTACCTGCATGCCTTTAAACGATTTTTTGATGGCTTTTAATGCATCCATTACACCTTTGGTATGGCCATGGGCACTATCGAGGCAAATAGCGTCTACACCTGCCTGTTGCAGGGCAGCTACACGGTCCATGGTGTCTTTGGTAATGCCTACACCTGCGCCCACTAACAGGCGGCCGAAGCTGTCTTTAATAGCGTGTGGGTGAGATTTTAATTTAAGTATATCGCTGTAGGTAAACAGGCCAATAAGTTTGCCGGCACGGCTTACCACGGGCAGTTTTTCTACCTTGGTTTTTTTAAATAGTTGCTCCGCTTTTTTAAGGTCGGTGCCTTCGGGGGCAATTACCAGGTTTTGGCTGGTCATTACTGTACTTACTTTTTCTTTAAAATTGGTTTCAAACCTCAGATCCCGGTTGGTGAGTATACCCACTAGTTTATGGTTGGCATCAACAATAGGGATGCCGCCAATTTTATTTTCTTTCATCAGGCGGATGGCTTCGCCAATGCTTGCGTCGGGGCTTAGTGTAAGCGGATCCAGGATGAGCCCATTTTCACTTCTTTTTACTTTTTTTACCTGGTCGGCTTGCTTTTCTATGGTCATGTTTTTGTGCAGTATGCCGAGGCCACCTTCACGAGCCAGCGCAATGGCCAGCGATGCTTCGGTTACTGTATCCATGGCTGCACTAAGCATGGGTACATTTAAGGTGATGGTTTTGGTGAGCTGTGTGCTAATGTTTACATCACGTGGTAATACCTCTGAGTAGGCTGGCATAAGCAGCACATCATCAAAAGTTAAGCCTTCACCGAAAAAATTGGGGGTTTTGTTGCCGGAGGGAGATTTTTTTGTTGCCATGGGCAAAGATACAATGCAGATTTGAAAAAGCAAATTTGGCGGCTGCAGCTGTTTGTTGTTTTACATTGTATTGCTGGATGGCATTGCTTTACAAGGCACTATTTTTTTAAAAAAAGATAAAACACTTAGTGGTGCTGCACCAGTACTTTTTTGGCCAGTATTGTTTTGTTGTTTGAAAGATGCAGGCTGTACACACCGGCGGGCAGCCGGGCCGTAGTTACCTGCATTGTAAGCATTGTATTGCCGGTAGGAAAAAGCCGCCCGCTGTATACTAATTGCCCCTGGCTGTTAAAAAGCCGGTAGCTGAGTGGCTGTGGATATTTATAATTGATATAAAAATACCCGTTTGCAGGGTTGGGAAATATTGAAAAAAAATCGGGTATTGGTTGTACAGGCGGCTCGGCGGGGTCGTGGGTAAGGCGGCAAACATCATATGCACTGCAAAGCGTATCTACGGCAAGCCTTTGGCCGGTAAGGGCCATCAGTATATCAGCCTTGCCCATGCCGGTGATATTGTTGGGTTGTGGCCCCCATTGCTGGCAATGGCTGTCAAAATCGGCTGTGCTTTTAATTAAATTGATTACTTGCTGCCGGGTAAAGTGCGGATATTTTTCCCAAATAAGTGCGGCCATGCCGGCGGTAATAGGGCTGGCAGCGCTGGTGCCGCCAAAAGACACGGTATTGGTATCCACAATAAATTGATGTTCAAAAAAATCGTCGAAGCGCTTACGTGGCGCCATTACGTTATCGCCCGGGTTAAGAATGTCTGGTTTTATACGGCCATCCATTGTAGGGCCATGGCTGGTAAAATATGTGGTGCGGCATTTATCGTACTGGCTTACTACTTCTTTATCTATATGCACAAAACAGCTACGGATGTTGTATGCGCCGCTGCTGATAACCGAAAATGCATGGCTGGGTATTACAGTGGTATAATCATTATCAGTAAGCGAAAATGTGCTGTCGGCAGGTAGTGGGTTTTGATTAAAATAAAACTGTGGATGTACATTAAAAAACGGAAACCAGCAATGAAAACTGCCGCTGCCTTTCCAAATCATCCGCATCAGCCTTGCATCGGGCAGGTTGCCACCGTTGGTTTGCAGGGAGGTTAATTTTACAACCACCTCATCATACAAATCGTTGTAATGAGCGGCAGAAAAAAGCAATTCGGTATAAAGCTTACCTGTACTATCTTTTATCACTCGCCGGATGGGGTATGTACTGTTAACAGCACTATCAATATTTACATAAATAGATTGGCCAATAATACTATCCGTTGAAATATTTGGCTGGTTGTAGCTGCCCATGGCAGATTCGGCAAAAGATAGGGATAGCTGTTTGCTATATTGCCGCGGTACGGTATAATAAAGATTGCCTCCGTAGCTGTAATTAAAAAAAGTATAGCTCGAGTCTTGATGCACCGGAAAGCCGCCCCAATGTTTCCAGGTATTGCCATTGTTGCCGGCAGAGCAACTGATGAGCACATCGGGTTTTTCCTCACAAAAATTATCCATTGCTTTTTCTACCAAAGTTTTGCCATCATGTGGCCCACCATCCATAATACCCAGGCTAATATTGATGACACATTTTTTATTTGCCGCCTTCGCTTTTTGATACAGGTATTGAATGGCATCCAGCATCCTGTCTGATCGTAACAAGGTATCGCCATATGCCACCAACGATACTACGGCAATGGCAGCGTTGGGTGCTACTCCGTTATTGCCTGCGGCAAGTCCTGTTACACTGGTGCCATGAAACGAATATCCAAACAGATTTTCTAACTGTGTATTTGTAATGGTTTTGTTGCGGTAGCGCTGGGCATAATACTCCAATGTATCTGGTAGCCACTCGTGGCCATAACCAAAGCCTGTGGGTGCTGTGCCGGGGTGATCCATATTCCAAATTGCCATTACCCTGGTTTTATGTTGGGCATCTAAAAAATCGGGGTGAGAAAAATCAATTCCATCATCAATCACCCCTAACAGGGTATTACGGCCGGTGTAAGCACTGTCAAGCGACGCTGTTTGATTGTGCACATAATATGTACGGGTAAATTTTTTCATCACCGTATCTGTTTTTCGCAGCAGCAAGGGCAACTCTACCCGGCTAATGTGGGGCAAGGCAGCCAGTAATGCCACATCCCTTAGGGCAATATCGGCAGTGGCAATAGTGCCCATACGGGTACGTACCTGCAAGGCGGGCATACTGGCTTCTGGTGCCTCAGCAAGCGGGTTGTATTCAATAATTACAGGAATATGCTCAGTGCCATTTACCATTGTTATAAGCGGTGAGGCTGGTTTTTGCTGTGCTAGTAAAAGCTTAAGCGTAGCGCCTATTTTTGTTTGTGCAGCTGGTGCTTGCGCTGCAAGCTGCAGGTAGCTGCTAAGCAACATAAAAAAAGGAATAAGCAGTTTCATGCAAATAAGACAGGTTTTAGCATCGTTCTGTTGTATGGCCTTGTAAATATACTTTTTGCAGGTTAGCTGTTGGTGCACATTAAACTATTTAACATTTCCGCCATCTTAAGGGTATTGAGTGTTTTACAAAGTTTAATAGTTTAGCAAGATGAATAAAAAATACCCGTTGCTGCTTTGTTTTGGATGGATATTTTCGTTGGGCCAATATTCGTTGTTGGCCCAGCAATCAACTACTGCCAACGCATTTACCATGCCTTGGAAAACTGCTGGCATAACCCAGCGGCAGGCTGCTGCACACCTCGCTAGCCGGTTTACATTTGGTGCTACCCCCGGCCTGGTAGATGAAATGTTGCATACCGGGCTCGAAAAATGGTTTGCCCTGCAGTTGCAAGGCAAGCAGGATGATAGCAAGTTGCTGCAACTGCTGCAAGGGTACGATGCACTGCAACTAAGCAACCAGCAGGTATTAACTATTTACCCACGTACGGCTAAAGTTTTAAGAGAGGCAATGGACGCTGGTATCATTGATAAAGAATTAGCAGATAAAAAAGCCAGTGCCTTGCAATTGCAACAGTACATGCAGCAAAAAGGCTATAAAAAAGAGCAGGAGCTTTACCGGCAGTTTACCAGTCAAAAAATTTTAAGGGCGGCATATAGTAGTAACCAATTGCACGAGGTGCTTACCGATTTTTGGTTTAATCATTTTAATGTATCGGCTACAAAAAATGATTGTGCCCAATTTATACCTGCCTACGAAAGAGATGTAATAAGGCCCAACGTAACCGGCCGCTTTGCCAGTTTATTGTTGGCCACTGCCCAGGCCCCGGCCATGCTTTTTTACCTGGATAATTTTAGCAGCAGCGGCGAAAATGAGGCCATGCAAGCCATACAGCAACGCCTGCAAAACAGGCAACCCATAAGTACCGGTGGGGCAGACAGCACCGAAGCAGGGCTGGCAGCAACAATAAAACAGCGTAAGAAAAACCAGGGGTTAAACGAAAACTATGCCCGGGAAATAATGGAGTTGCATACGCTTGGTGTAGATGGAGGATACACACAGGTAGATGTAACAGAAGCAGCAAGGATATTAACCGGTTGGACGGTGTACCCAATGGACGGGCTGCCAGCATCAAAAGCTGCCCAAAAAATAATTGAGCGTTTTGGAGAGGAAAATTTAATCCAAAAAGGCTTTGTGCACCAGGGCGATTTTTTCTTTGCACTTAACCGGCACGATACAAAAGCAAAAACGGTAATGGGTAAAAAATTTGATGCCGGCGGCGGGTATGGCGAAGGCTTAGCACTTATAAACATGCTGGCTCAACACCCGGCTGCTGCCAAATTTATTTGCCAAAAAATTGCTACTCGTTTTGTGCAAGATAACCCACCGCAAACACTGGTAAATAAAATGGCGCAGGCATTTGTACATAGTGATGGCGATATACAAGCAGTACTCAGGGCCATGGTTTCGGCACCTGAGTTTTGGCAAAAATCGGCCCTGGAGGATAAAACAAAATCGCCCTTTGAGCTGGCAATAAGTACTGTAAGAGCGCTGAATGCACAGGTAACCCAACCTTTTATGCTTTACCAGTGGATAAGTAAAATGGGGCAAAAAATGTATTATTACCAGGCGCCTACTGGTTTTCCGGATAAGGGGCAATACTGGATTAGCACGGGCTCGTTACTTAACCGGATGAAGTTTGGGCTGGCATTTGCCGCACAACAAATTCCCGGTGTACAGTTTAACCTGGCTGCATTAAACAATTACCACGAGCCCGAAAGTGCTATGGATGCGCTGCAGTTGTACAGCCAAATAATGATGCCCGAAAGAGATGTGTCACTCACTATTAAAAGATTACAGCCCTTGGTAAGCAACCAACTTTTGCCCGAAAAAATTGAAACGGCCGCAAAGCAAAACAGCACGGCGGCAGCAAGTACGATGGAGGATGCCGATGAGGTGCTCACCGAAACCGTAACAGCAAAAAATATAAGCGAAGAAAAGTTGGCGCAGCAAATGCTGCGAAAGCAAATCAGTAAAGAAGTACCATTGGTTTTACAGGCGGGCAATCATAGCATGCTGGCCAGGGTGGTAGGTATTATTATTGGCAGCCCGGGTTTTCAGCGTCGGTAAAGCGGCTGCTGATAACCGTTATTTAATATCAAACAACTATAGTATGGCAACACGTAAGGCATTTTTAAAACAGGCTGGCCTGGCATTATTTAGTGTGGGTATAGGTGGGGTGCCGGCATTTATTGCACGGGCTGCCAGCAGCCAGCAATGGCTTGGTTATAATAAAAAGCGCAAAACGCTGGTATTTATTTTTCAGCGAGGCGCTATGGATGGGCTAATGGCAGTATCACCTTTTACCGATGCTTACTTTAAAGCAGCCCGGCCAACATTGTTTATGGATGCAGCCAAAACTGCTGCCGGTAAACCATTGATTGACCTTGATGGACGCTTTGGCCTGCATCCTGCCATGGCGGTATTGGAGCCACTGTTTAAAGAAAAGCGACTAGCCATTGTACATGGTATGGGGTCGCCCAATACCACCCGAAGCCATTTTGATGCACAGGATTATATGGAAAGTGGAACCCCTTTTGCCAAAGGTACCAGTAGTGGCTGGCTTAACAGGGCAGCAGGCTTATTAGGGCACGAGGCTACGCCCTTTAGGGCGGTAAGTATTACCAGTGCCATGCCCCGTAGTTTTTATGGTGATGCCGAAACACTTTCAATTAGCAGTCTGCAGGATTTTTCGTTGCCGGGTAATGCTGTTATAAATGGCACCGCCAGTAGTTTTGAGGAGTTGTATGATCAAACGACCTCAACGTTATTAAGCAAAACCGGTAAAGAAAGTTTTGAGGCAATTAAAATGCTAAAACAGGCAGCGGTAAAAAACTATAGGCCAGCTAACGGTGTTATTTACCCCAGTTCGTCGTTGGGCAATGCGCTAAAACAAATTGCACAATTAATAAAAATGGATGTTGGGCTTGAAGTAGCATTTGCTGAGAGCGGCGGGTGGGATACGCACTTTAACCAGGGTACTGTTAACGGTGTGTTTGCCCGTAATGTAGCCGACCTTGCTAACAGCATCAATGCTTTTTGGTTGGATATGGGCAGCCTGCAGGATGATGTAACAGTACTTACCGGTACCGAATTTGGCCGTACGGTAAAACAAAATGGCAGCGGCGGTACAGATCATGGCCGGGCCAGTTGCTGCTTTGTATTGGGTAATCATGTAAATGGCGGTAAAATACACGGTAATGTGCAGCCGCTGGCAACAGAAAATTTGGCAGATGGCAGAGACCTTGCTGTTACTACCGACTTTAGAGCGGTGTTTAGCGAAGTGGCCACCAACCACCTTCAACTACAACAAAGTGCCAACCTGTTTCCCGGTTGGAAAACCGAAAGCATTGGTTTGATGAAATGATAAGGTAAAAAGTTGGCCTAAAAAAGTAGGGCGTTAAAATTTTACAACACAATCGCTAAATCAATATGGCAATTGTATAAAAGCGATGCCATGGCTGCCAGGTTGATATACGCTCATTTATTGATGGCATAATGTATGTGCAAATTGTGATGCCTTTGTGGGATTGCAGCAGGGTATAGATAATGTCATTTTATGAGTTATGATAGCTTATACATTTTGCCCGGTAAGCATATAATTACCCCCTGCATTTCCAACATTAGTAAGGCTGCTGCAACGGCGCTGCTGCTGAGGCCGCTTTTTAAATACAGTTCATCTATATGCACCTGTGCTTGTTGTTGCAGCAGGGTTACAATAATTTTTTCATCATCACTTAATTCAATAAACAGTTGCGTTTGTTTAGCCGTTTGTTTTTTTAGTTGGCTGCTCCATCCCATCATTTCCAGCAAATCATCTGCATCATTAATTAGGGCTGCCTTATTGTTTTTGATAAGGTAATTGCAGCCCTCGCTGTTAACATCGGTAGTACGGCCGGGTATGGCAAATACATCTTTATTATAATTATTACCCAATTCGGCGGTAATAAGGGAGCCGCCTTTTTTGCCGGTTTCCACTACCAACACCACATCACACATACCTGCAACGAGCCGGTTTCGTTTCGGAAAATTTTGTTTGTCTGCATTGGTATTACTCATAAACTCTGTAAGTAAGCCACCCTGCTCTGTCATTTGCCGGGCCAGTGTTTTATTTTGAGCAGGGTATATCCTGTCGAGCCCATGTGCCAGCACCCCTACAGTATCCAGGTTGTTTTTTAAAGCTGCTTTATGGGCGATGGTATCAATGCCAAATGCCAGGCCGCTAACAATTAATATTTTTTCGTTGGCAAGATTTTGCAGGAGGGTTTCGCAAACTGTTTTTCCATAATCGCTGTTATTACGGGTGCCCACAACCGATATTATTTTTTGCTGATTAATATCCGTGTTGCCCCGGTAGTACAATAAAACAGGGCTATCGTAGCAATTGAGCAAGCGCTTCGGATAGGTTGGCTGGTTGATAAACAGTGGGGTAATCTTGTATTTTTCAATAAAAGCAAGCTCCTCTTCGCAGCGTTTGTAATTTGTAAAAGCTTTTATATTGCTGGCTCGTACGGTACCCATTCCCTCCAGGTTTTCGAGGTCTTTTTTTCGGGCTTTAAAAACAGATTGGGCATCGCCAAAGTGGCCCACCAAAGCTTTGGCATGTACATCGCCAATTTGGGGAACAAGGGTTAAAGCTACCTGGTATAAAACATCATGCTGCATGCTGGTTCAACCAATTTAAGGTAAGTTAAGCCAGTTTAATTTAAAAATAAAATGTAGCTATTAATTACTAATTACGCTCATTTCTGTACGCCTGTTGCTGGCCCGGCCTGCTTCGGTATTATTGTCGGCAATGGGTTTGGCAGATCCAAAACCTTTGTACTGCAACCTTTCTTTAGCTATTTGCTGGCTGGCCAATAAGTAATTTACCACCGACAAGGCCCTGTTGGTAGACAGCAGCAGGTTGTCTTGCGGTTTGCCAATATTATCGGTATGGCCACTAATGAGCAGTTTTAAATTGGGGTTGTCTTTCATTAGTTGTACCAGCTTATCCAGCTCTGTTATCGACTCGGGTTTAAGGGCTGTTTTTTTACTGTCAAAAAAGATGTTTTTAAGTATTGCTGCGGCGCCGGGTTCTATAGGTACTAATGGAATATTGGCGGTAAACACTGCACCAGGCCTATCAATACTTACATCATAGTTTTCCGAAAAAAAGAGGTAGCCTTTTCTGTTTACATTAAAAGCATATTGCTTACCTACTGGCAGGGTGGTGAGGTAATTGCCATCTTCATCCGTTTGCACTTTGCTTATTAATTGGCGGCTGCTGATATCCGTTAGTTCAACCGAACTGGGCAGCCCTTGCTGCGTTTTGGCATCAAACACCCGGCCCTTTACCCATAATGTTTTGGGGGGTCTTATGTCTTCCCTTAATTCAAAACTGTATAAGTCCAGCGCTCCACGGCTGTCTTTTGCCTCGCTGGCATACCAGGCTGTTTTACCGTCTGCGGTTACAATCAGCGATCCTTCGTCATCAATGGTATTTACCGGGTATCCCAGGTTGATGGGGATGGCCCAGGCAGTATCGCCCTGTTTTTTACTAAAAAAAAGATCGGTGGCACCATAGCCCATATGCCCGTTACTGTTAAAAAAAAGTGTTTGATTATCGCTGTACATAAAGGGGCAACTTTCGTCTGCAGATGTATTAATATCGGCGCCAAGGTTTTGTGGCCTGCTCCAGCGGCCTTTATCTGTACGATGGCTTACCCAAATATCTTTACCGCCATAGCCGCCGGGTTGATTGCTGCTAAAATATAAATCTCTTTTATCGGGCGATAGTGCAGGCGCCGACTCCCAAAAATCGGTATTAATGATAGCTCCCAGGTTTTCGGCCTCACTCCAGCCGGTATTGGTTTTGTAAGAAATATATAAATCGCAACTGCCTTGCCCTTCGGGATAATTACAACCGGTAAAAATAATCCACTCACCATCCTGCGAAATGTTTTGAGCGCCCTCGTTAAAGTTGGTGTTTACTTTGCCGCCCAGCGGCTGGGCTTTGCTCCATACGCCATTTTGCAGGCTGCTTTCATAAAAATCTTCATCCTTACTGCCACGGCGGGTAAAAATCATTTTACTACCGTCGATGGTAATAGATGGATAATACTCGGGGTATGTACTGTTGATGCTATCTCCTGCATTGTGCGGTGTAAATACATAATTACCGGCAGGATGCTTTTGCTCGTAATCCAGTGCAAACTCGTATACCTGTTTGCGATAGTTGCCGGCTTTTATACTTCGTTCGTTTAAACTGTTGTTTTGTAAAAATAAATTAACGGCATCCAGCGCTCTTTTAAACTGGCCTGTGCCAGCCAGAGAAATAGAATAGGGCAGTAAAAAAGTAGCGGCGTATACAGAGTCGAGTGAAAATGCATTTTCAAAATCCAATACGGATGAGTCGTACTGGCGCAGGTTGGCGTAAATGCCGGCTTTGGAAAGATAGGCGTCTACAAAACGTTTGTCGGTTTGGATGGCATCGTTCAGCAATTTTATAGCCTGTGTATACTGGCCTTCTTCGGCGGCGCCATAGGCCCTTTCGTTTAATTGTTGTGCCTTGCTGTTTACTTTATCGGGGTTATACCACTGTGCGGTGCCGGGTAATGCAAAACAACAGGCTACAGCAATTAACAGGCTTGCTTTGCGGCAAGTGGCAATAAAATGTTTCATCGCTTAATTTATGTATTGAAGGTAACGACAATAAGCATAAATAATTGCCAAAGTACGAGGTGGAATTTGCTAGTAACTGCCAGCTTAGTGGCTTTTTTATTTGCTGCAGTGCCGGGCTTTTTATGTTACGGAACGTGGATGTATTTGTGTATTTGCAATGATAGCTCCCATTGAGGGTTGGCTTTTATATATTCTACAATAAGTGGGGTAATGGTGCCTGCTTTATCCCACTCAGGCTGCAGGTATAATTTACAGCTGGCAGGTACTTGTGCCGCATATTTTTCTGCCCAGTCAAAATCGGTTTTATTAAATATTACCACTTTTAGTTCGTTGGCTTTTGCTACTACTTGTGGCAGGGGTGCTTTAAATTTTTTGGGCGAAAGGCATATCCAGTTCCACGAGCCAGTTAAAGGGTGAGCGCCCGATGTTTCGATATTGGTTTGATAGCCCTGCTGCTGCAATGCAGCGGTTAATGTGGTTAGGTCATGCATCAGTGGTTCTCCACCGGTAATTACCACCAGGCCCTTGGTGGGGGTGTTGTTGGTAATGGTTTGTACAATTTGTGTTACCGTCATTTGTGGATGGGCAGCAGCATCCCAACTTTCTTTTACATCGCACCAAACACAGCCCACATCGCAGCCGCCCAGTCTTACAAAATAAGCGGCACTGCCCTGGTAAAAGCCTTCGCCCTGCAGGGTGTAAAAATGTTCCATTACTGGCAGGCTGTTGGGTGGTATGCTGTTGTTGCTAATCAAAACGGTTGAATATATATTAAATGCTGCAGTGTGCGACGCCACCACTGCTGAATAAATAACTAATGCTGGTTAACAAAAAATTATTACGGTTTTTTTTGCAGGCAGGCATTGTAAGTGTTCATCAACAATGCGCCTATCGTCATTAACCCTACGCCACCGGGTACCGGTGTAATATAGCTGCATTTGGGGGCCACCTGTGCATAGTCTACATCGCCTTTAATGGCAAAGCCACTTTTTTTAGTAGCATCGGGCACTCTTGTAATACCCACATCAATCACCACGGCATTTTCTTTCACCATATCGGCGGTTAAAAATTGGGGCTTGCCCAGTGCTGCTACAATAATATCGGCCTGCAGGCAAATTTCTTTTAAATTGGGGGTATGGCTATGGCAAACGGTAACGGTGCAATTGCCGGGGTAGGCGTTACGGTTAAGTAGTATGCTAATGGGGCGGCCAACAATATTACTGCGGCCAATTACCACGGCGTGTTTGCCCTTGGTATCTATTTTATAATGCTCCAGCATGAGTAATATACCGTACGGTGTGGCGGGTATAAATGTGGGCAGGCCTTGTACCATTTTACCCACACTCATGGGATGAAAGCCATCTACATCTTTATCGGCGCTAATGAGGCTGATCACTTTTTCTTCGCTGATATGTTTTGGCAGGGGCAGCTGCACCAATATGCCATCTACATCAGGGTTGTTATTTAATTGCTCAATGGTATCAAACAAAATGGTTTCGTCTACATCCGCTTCCAGCCGTATGAGGGTGCTTTTAAAACCCACTTCCTCGCAGTTTTTTACTTTACTGGCTACATAAGTTTCGCTAGCGCCATTATTACCTATTAGTATGGCTGCCAGGTGGGGCGCTTTTTTGCCATTTGCCGTTAATGCTTCTACCTTTTGTTTCAGGGAGTCTTTTACTGCCTGCGATACTATTTTGCCATCTAAAATTTGCATGGCGCAAAATTAATGTATTGGCTGCAGGAATAAAAAAGCAGGAGCACAAAATTGCTGCTGGCTTTTGATGCCTGTTAAGTTGGGAGGTGCCTACACATAGTTTAGTAATAATGTTTATATTGCTTTGGTTAAAAAAATGATGCTTTGAGAAAAATTTGCTGTACCGGCTGCCTGCTGTTTTTTACTGCTATTGTGTTTGGCCAAACCCTTCGTCAGCCTGTTTCGGCGGTATATGTAGGCCTGGGTGCATACAGTACAGCACATACTGATGCTTTTTCTTTTACCAATAACCAGGCGGCATTGGCGCAAATAAAAAATACTACGGCAGGTATATATGGCGAGCGGCGTTTTATGCTTACCGAAACCAGTGTATATGCTACGGCGCTGGCCATACCATCGTCGCTGGGTAATTTTGGTGTTAATATAAAATACCTGGGTTTTAAGAATTTTAACGAATCGCAATTAGGGCTTGCCTACGGCCGCAGCCTGGGCAAAGCGGTGGATGTTGGGGTGCAATTTAATTACTATGGCTACCGGGTGCCGGGGTATAATAGCGCCAGTACGGTTACCATTGAGGCGGGGGCATTGCTGCACCTTACCGATAAGCTGCATGCAGGTATACATGTTTATAACCCGGTAGGCGGCGGTTTTAATAAAACTGACGAAAAGCTTACCGCTGCCTACACCGTTGGGCTTGGGTACGATGCTTCCGACAAGTTTTTTGTAAGTGCCGAGTTAGTAAAAGAAGAGAATTTTCCGGTAAACCTTAATGCCGGCGTACAATACCATTTTGCCAAACAATTTTTTGCAAGGGCGGGGGTAGCTACGGCAACCTCGGCGGCTTATGCTGGGCTAGGCCTGGGCTGGAGCAACCTGCGGCTTGATATTACCGGTAGCTATCATCCGCAATTGGGCATATCACCGGGTTTGTTGTTAATGATACAAATGGGTAAAAAAGCAACCGGCACCGGCCAGCCACCTGTACAATACTAGCGCCAGCCTATGATGCCCATCGCCAAAATATTAACCACTTTTTTAGTAGCCCTAGCTATGATGCTACCTGCTGCTGCACAGCAGGTACCTGCCAGCAATACCGAACAACAGCTGGAGGCCATTACCGAAAATAATGCCGATAACGAAACACAAGACGACAGCTTTTGGCAATCGCTACAGCAATTTTTAAAAACGCCGCTTAATATTAATACTGCTGATGCCACCACTTTAAAAGAGCTGGTAGTATTAACGCCGGTGCAAATCCAAAACATCCTCTCTTACCGTAGCCTCTTTGGTAAGTTTATTAACATATACGAGTTGCAGGCGGTGCCAGCATTGGATGTGGCCACTATCGAGCGGATACGGCCCTTTATTACCGTAAGCCAGCAGCCCGACCTGGTGCATACCCTGGGCGAAAGGTTTAGCGGCGGCTCACACAGTGTGCTTGGCAGGGTTACCCGGGTACTGCAAAAGTCTAAGGGTTACCTGGTAGATACCAGCATCACAAATAATTTTTATCCCGGATCGGCACAGCGTTATTTTTTAAGGTATAAATACCAATACAAAAGTTTATTACAATATGGTTTTTTGGCCGAAAAAGATGCCGGGGAAGAGTTTTTTAAGGGTTCACAAAAGCAGGGTTTCGATTTTTATTCGGCGCATTTATTTGCCCGTAATATCGGTATTATAAAATCGCTGGCTATTGGAGATTTTGCTGTAAATATGGGACAGGGCCTTACACAATGGCAAAGCCTGGCGTTTAAAAAAAGTGCCGATGTGGTAAATATCAAGCGGCAGCTACCCGTATTGCGGCCTTATAATTCTGCCGGTGAAATTAATTTTCACCGGGGGCTGGGTATTACGCTTGCCAAAAATAACCTGGAGCTTACGGGCTTTATATCGTACCGCAGGCTTGATGCTAATTTTGTTGCTGATACCCTTAATAACGAAGATTATATATCCAGCCTGCAAACATCGGGTTTGCACCGTACTCCTGCCGAAGTAGCGGATAAAGGTGTACAGCGCCAACTAGCTTACGGCGGTAACATCACGTATAATATTAACCGGGTGCATATTGGTGCCAATGTTGTGCAATATCAATTTAAGCTGCCCCTGAATAAAGCCGACGACCCCTATAATTTATATGCACTTTCGGGCAGCCGTACCGGTAACCAAAGTATTGATTACAGCTATACACATAAAAATTTGCACATTTTTGGTGAGGCCGCCATGGATAATAATAGCAACAAGGCTTTTGTAAACGGCTTAATTGTAAGCATGGATGCTACCATTGATATGAGCTTGCTTTACCGAAATATTTCGCCTAAATACCAATCGCTGTATACCAATGCATTTACCGAAAGCACTTTTCCTACCAATGAAAAAGGGCTGTATGCCGGTATCAGCATAAGGCCTGCGGCAATGTGGCGGATAGATGCTTATGCCGACTTTTACAAATTTCCGTGGTTGCGTTACCAGGTAGATGCCCCCACCACCGGGGTAGATTATATGGCACAGCTAACCTACCGCCCCAATAAGCAATTAGAAATATATGCCCGTTACCGTACCGAAACAAAACCAGTAAATGATAATATAAACAACCTTGTAATGGGCCCGCTGATGCCCAAAACCAGGCAAAATTTTAGGTGGCAGATCAATTACCGCATTAACCCGGCGTTTACCATACGTAACAGGGTAGAGTTGGTTTGGTACGATCAAAAAGGCACTGGCGCACAAAATGGATTTTTAACATATGCCGATCTTTTTTACAAACCTATGATGAAGCGGTATGCTGCCAATGTACGGCTGCTTTATTTTGAAACAGGCGGCTACGATAGCAGGATGTATGCTTACGAAAATGATGTGCTGTATAGCTTTTCGATCCCGGTTTTATACGATAAGGGATACCGGTATTATCTTAATTTAAATTATGATATCAGCAAAAAGCTAACCGCCTGGTTTAGGTGGGCACAAACAATTGCCCGGGATAAAAATAGTATTGGATCTGGGTTGGATGAAATTGCCGGCAATAAACGCAGCGAAGTAAAACTGCAATTGCAATACATATTTTAATATACGCCCCGGCTGTACGCTTTAGTTATTTATCAGGGCGTTTTTTATATTTGTCACTTAAAACAAGTTATATGAGCAATCAACCTGAAAACAGCAATCAATTAAATATCGAAATATCCGAAGAGGTATCGGAAGGCGAATATGCCAACCTTGCCATTATTACACATAGCCATGCCGAGTTTGTGATTGATTTTGTAAATGTGATGCCCGGCACACCTAAAAGCAAAGTAAAAAGCCGCATTATACTCACGCCTTTTCATGCCAAGCGCTTTATGAAGGCGATGATAGAAAACATTAAAAAGTTTGAAGCAGCCAACGGTACGATACAAGATATGGAGCAGGTGGAGCTGCCATTTACATTTGGAGGGCCGCCGGCGCAGGCATAATGGCTTTTACAAATGCAGCAGCCTGTTTATAACAGCCCGTTGTCCGAAAAACTGTAGTACCCCTCTTCGCTTACAATAATATGATCCAGCACGTTAATATCCATGTAGCGGGCCGCTTCTTTTATTTTAAGGGTAAGCTCTTGGTCGGCAATACTGGGTTTTACATTACCCGAGGGATGGTTGTGGCAAAGTATTAAAGAAGTGGCATCTGTTTCTAAAGCTTTTTTTAAAATAATCCGGGGATCGGCTACAGTACCTGTAATGCCACCCCGGCTTATTATTTCAAAATGTTTTACCCGGTTGGCTTTATTAAGATAAAGCACACCAAATACTTCATGCGTAAAGTCTTTTATTACGGTACGCAAGTAAAGCGCAATATCCCTGCTGGCAGTAATGATGGTTTTATCCAATAATGTTTCGGCATGGCGCCTGCGGCCCAGCTCCAGCGCTGCGGCAATAATTACGGCCTTGGCTTGGCCAATACCCTTTACTTTTTTTAAGCTGGTTAACGAAATTTTACCCAACTCGTTTAGTTGGTTACTGCCCAGTTGCAGCACTTCTTTAGCAAGGTCAACAGCCGATTTTTCTTTATGTCCATTGTTTATTAAAATAGCCAGCAGCTCGGAGTTGCTGAGTGCTTCTGGGCCTTTTAGCAGTAGTTTTTCCCGGGGTCTGTCGTCGGCCGCCCAGTTTTTTATAGGCGTGGAAGGTTTGTTAAAATTTTCCATCTAATAAATTTAAACAACCATTTTTAAATGATAGTTTTGCGGCGTTAAATTTATTTACCAGCCTACACACACAACAATATGTCTACTATCCACAATGCAAAACTTTTTTCGGGCACCGGCTCTCAATACCTCGCCGCAGCCATCGCCAAAAAATTTGGTGAGCCGCTAGGCAAGGTAAATATCCAGCGTTTTAGCGATGGCGAAATTGGGGTAGAGTTTCAGGAAAGTATCCGTGGGCAATTTGTTTTTTTAATACAAAGCACCTGTGCCCCTACCGATAACCTGATGGAGCTGTTGCTGATGATTGACGCAGCTAAAAGGGCATCTGCCTATAAAGTAATCGCCGTTTTGCCTTATTACGGTTATGCCCGGCAAGATCGTAAAGATCGCCCCCGGGTGGCCATTGGCTCTAAACTGGTGGCCAATATGCTAACCGCTGCCGGGGCAGATAGGGTAGTAACAATGGATTTGCATGCACCACAAATACAAGGCTATTTTGATATACCGGTAGATCACCTGGATGCTTCGGCTATTTATATTCCTTACATCGAAAATCTGCGCCTTGAAAACCTCACTTTTGCTGCCCCTGATGTAGGCAGTGCTAACCGCATAAGGGAGGTGGCTACTTATTTTGAAAGCGAAATGGTGATATGCGATAAACATCGCAAACGGGCCAACGAAATTGCAAGCATGGTATTAATTGGTGATGTAACCGACAGGGATGTTGTATTAATTGACGATATCTGTGATACTGGCGGCACATTGGCCAAAAGTGCCCAATTAATAAAAGATAAGGGAGCCCGTAGTGTAAGGGCATTTTGCACCCACCCGGTATTAAGCGGCAAAGCTTACGAAAACATTGCCAATAGTGTATTGGAAGAACTGGTGGTTTGCGACACAATACCCGTAAAACCCGGATGCGATAAGATAAGAGTGGTGTCAACCGCCGAGCTTTTTGCCATTGCCATTCGCAATGCACTCGAAAATAAAAGTATCAACAGCCTGTTTTTACGTAGCAGGATGGCGAATAAAAAGTAAATATAAACCCTTCATTTCCAGCTATTGGAGGCTTAGGCCAGCCAGTAGCTGGTTTTTTTTGCCCCGGCAACGCTGTTTAATTAGGTTTGGGCAATACCAAAAACTTTAATTAAAAGGCTGTATCAACGCATTTTTACCTTACCTTCGCCGCTCAAAAAATTTAAATAATGAAAACAATTACAATCGAAGGACAACTCAGGACCGGATTCGGCAAGTCAGCCACCCGCCAGCTCCGCCTTGAGGAAAAAGTGCCAGCTGTAATTTACGGGGGTGCTACTGAAATTAATTTTTCAGCTCCTGCAGCTGCTTTTAAAAACTTAGTGTATACCCCAGATTTTATGGTGGTGGAAGCTAATGTAGATGGCAAATCTTACAAATGCGTTTTAAAAGACCTGCAGTTTGATAAAGTTAGCGACAAGCTGATCCACGTAGATTTGCTGGAGCTGGTAGAAGACAAAAAAGTAACCGTTACATTACCATTAAAGTTTGTTGGCGCCCCAGCTGGTGTAAAAGCGGGTGGTAAACTGGTTACCAAAATTAAAAGCCTTAAAGTAAAAGTATTGCCAAAGCACCTGCGTGAAAATATCGAACTGGATATTACTTCGCTAGAACTAAACGGTAATGTAAGGGTAGAAGATGTAAATGCTCCAGAAATGGAAATTATGAACTCACCCCGTATACCCATCGCTTCAATTACGATGACCCGTCAGTTAAAACAAGAAGAAGCTGCTGCTGCTGCCCCTGCTAAAGGTGGTGCTGCAAAAGCCGCTCCTGCTAAAAAGTAATACGGTAGTAAATATTATTTCAAATGCCCTGCTAGTCAGGGCATTTTTATTAAGTGGGAGTATAAAAGTTAATTACCTTTGCCCACCTAAAATATAATTATGGGAATGGATAGAAATACACTGGTTGGTTTTTTGCTGATCGGTTTGCTTATGGTAGGGATGTTTTATTTTAACAGCAAAGGGAGGCTTTCTTACGAGGCTGAGCAACAACGCATAGCCGACTCTATTGCTAAAACCAAACCTAAAATAGATACCGCCGCTTTAATAAAAGATTCATTAAATGCTGCTGCACTTAAAAAAGTACAGGCTGCAGGCGATTTTCAGGGTGGGCTTACCCAGCCAGAAGTATTAACAGTACTGGAAAACAAGGTTGTAAAAATTACTTTTACCAATAAAGGCGCACAACCAAAAACGGTAGAGTTAAAAGGCTATAAAAATGCCAATGGCCAGCAGGTAGTATTGCAAAAAGGCGATTTTAATAAACTGTCGTATGCCGTAAATACCGGTGCTAATAAAACCGCACAAACTGCAGAGTTGCAGTTTGCTCCTGCTGTAAAAAATATGCAAGCCGATAGCAGCCAGGTACTCAGCTTTAGCCTCACTGATTCTGCCGGAAAAGAAATTGTACATCAATACACTTTAAAAAAAGACGATTACCTCGTAAACCTTGATGTAGTATTAAAAGGTGCCGATCAATTGCTTACCCAAAACACTATGAAGCTGGAGTGGCAAACAGAAACACCACAGGTAGAAAAAAGCCTTACTTACGAAAAACAACAAACTCATTTTTGCTATGTTAACAATGGCAAGTATGATTTTGAATACCTGGGAGAAGGTGGTAAAGAAGTAAAACTAACGGATGGGGTAGATTGGGTAGCAGTAAAACAGCAATTTTTTGCTGCGGCATTAATCAGTAAAAATAAATTTCAAAATACTATCAGCAGGTGGACGGTGCCCGATACCAGCACCCGTAATATTGCACAAACCAGTAGTGCACTTACTTTAAATGTAGCCGTTGCTGCTGGCAATGCTACCGTACCCTTGCAGTTGTATTATGGCCCCAGTGATTATAATGTATTAAAAACATACAATAACAGGCTCGAAAATATTGTGCCATATGGTTCTGGCATCTTTGCATTTGTAAAGTACATAAACCGGCACATGCTGTTGCCCGTATTTGATTTTTTACGCAGCAATGTAGCCAGTATGGGCATGGTAATTTTACTGCTAACATTGTTTATCCGTTTGCTTACATCCCCCATCTTGTACAAAAGCTATTTAAGTGGCGCTAAAATGAAAGTGCTTAAGCCAGAGGTTGATACCTTAAAGGCTAAGTTTACCGACAAAAATGGCAATCTTGATCAGCAGGCATTTAGTATGGAGCAAATGAAGTTGTGGCGTTCTGCAGGAGTTAGTCCATTTGGCGGTTGTTTGCCAGCACTGCTGCAAATACCCATCTTTATGTCGTTGTATTACTTCTTCCAGTCAAATATCTCCTTACGAGGCGAAAGTTTTTTGTGGGCTAAAGATTTATCGGCATACGATACTATTTACAACCTGCCTTTTAATATACCTTTTTATGGCGATCACGTAAGTTTGTTTACACTAACGGCCACTATTACCAGCTTGCTTATTTCTATATATAGTATGAGTAATATGCAGGATAACTCTAACCCGGTAATGAAGTATATGCCTTATATATTTCCAGTACTGTTGTTAGGTGTGTTTAATAACCTGCCGGCAGCATTAACCTGGTATTATACTGTATCAAACACTATTACACTGGTATTGCAAATTGTTATCCAGAAGTATATAATTAACCACGATAAAATTTTAGCACAGATAGAAGAGAATAAAAAGAAACCTGTAAAACAAAATAAGCTGCAGGAGCGGATACAAGCAATGCAGGAAGCTCAAAAGAAGATGCAGGAAATGAAGGATAAAGGCAAAAAATAGATAATAGATAGTTAAAATACTACTGTAAAAGAGCAATATATTTATGTTGCTCTTTTTATTTGCCTGCAGGGTTACATTT